>CANODU010000048.1 GCA_947565185.1 uncultured Eggerthellaceae bacterium
GACGTATCACTCCTCCGTCCCCCCTGATACAGACTGCCTCCGTCCCCGTGATACGGGATCATGTCATTCGCAACGGAAGGTGAAGGTGCGTCCAGCGCCATCAGAGAACGCGAACGTTCCGTCATCTGCACGCGTCCAGGTCATCTCTTCTGCCCATGCACCCCCTATCTCTGAGGCCCATTCGGCGCTCGGTTGGATGCTGTCGGCACGATCCACGACCACGGTGCCATCTTCGCGCAGATCCATCCAGAAGAGGACGGTGGATTCAGCCTGATTGTCATCCACCACCGCTACTGCCCACGAACCGAAGGGCACATCCGCCGCTTCGGGAACGATGACATAGGTGGTGTAATGAGCTGCGCGCAGAGCCAGGGTGCGATCATAGATGGGATCCGCTATCTTGATGAGCCTACCGCCAGCAGCGCCTCCCATCTCTTCGATGTTCCCCTGAGCAGACCCGCGAACCCCTCCGAACAGGGTGATATTGCCCGTGAACGTGAGCGAGATGTTCCCGTCATCCCTCGTGAAGCCTCCGAACTGGATGTGGTTTCCCTCAGGATCCTCCATGGAGAGCTCCGCTGTCATGGTCACCTTATCCTTGCTGTCCATGATGAAGATGCTCGATGCCACGATCACGATGACCATGATGATGACCCCCACGCATGTGGCGAGGAAGCCCTTCCAGTGTTCCTTGATGTACCCCATATCAACCCCATCCCTGCATGCGGCTCATCCCCATGCAGCCTTCACTCGAAGTCCAGCTTCTTGAAATCCGATGACATCCAGCCTTTCGGCAGCATCGCCGAGAAGGCATCATAATAGATATCAACGACAGCCTTCGAGATGAAGGACCGATAGCGCTTGTTGCTGTTCGCTGGCTGCACCAATCCATGATCCACCAATGTCTGGATGATGGCATTGGCTGCGGGAGCCGTCCGCCCGTAGCGATGCTGGATGAGTGCGCTATCAACGATGGGCAAAGACAGCAGATCCCACGCCAGCTGCAAGCAGACCGGGCTCACGCGACGGGAGCTGAGCGAATCAGCCCACTCGTCATGCACGCGCACGAATCGCTGTTCGAACAGCCTGAGCTTCTCCATCTGCCGCATGAGCGACTTCGCCGCGTGATATACCCAAAGCCCATAGGGCTCCACCGCCCCTTCGCCCCGCGCCTTATAGGCATCAAGCGGATTGTCCACCCGATCCAGCGTGACCTCGCCAACGGACACGAAGATATTCTTGGAGAACGATCGGCGTGCGTAGATGATGTAGGAGAACAGCGCCCCTACCAATCCATTGAGGTTGTTGAAGGGGCTGATGTAGTGAAGCTGCAGATGCGACAGACAGCTCTGCATCTGCGTCAGATACCAGGGCTTCACCGCGAAGGCGAGCAGATCCTTCAGGTAGAAGCCTATCTCGGAAGCAGGCAGGGCACTGCCCAGCGGGTCGCTGCGCTCGGGCACGAACGGATAGCGCGAGCTATCAGCCGCATCCCCTTCCACGACCAAACCCTCATCCTTCGCCTCTTGGGGAGAGTGCATGATATCGAAGTGCATCATAGACAAGGTGGACCGATCCAAGTGGCTCTTTCCAGCCCAAGATGGATCATGGTATTTGTCCACCAGATCGATGAACTTTCGCGCCGTTGCCTTGGTCGCATCCTCCCCACGCGGCCAAGAGCTCTCCGGCGCGATGAAATGCAAGAACGAAAGATCAGACCCGCACAGCGCCGCCAGCGCGAAAGCTTCGCAGCGCTTTTGGAAGAGCGAAATGCACTCCCTGTAGGGGCTGGTCTCCAAGCGCTCGTCATAGCGAACGAACTCGCACTCCGCTTCCGCCGCCAAAGCTAGCAGGCTCGGGCTCAAGACCAGCGGCACATCACCGCACAGCGGCCGCACTTTGCCTGCGTCCCCCGTCTCCATCTCCAGCGCATAGCTGTTGAGAGTTGGGATATCGCTTTGCATGGCCGTCACTCCGTGATCACATGATCCAAAAGGTACCCACGTGCTTTCGAACGCAATGCCATCTCATCCAGCTGATAGAGGCGGCCATTCATCTTGAGCATCTTGCGCGCATCGTCAGCGTTCTTCGATGACATGGCGTGCAGGGCCGCTTCCACATCCCCTTCTTCTGCCTCAAGTCCCAGGTGCCGCGCCAAAGCGTCAAGCGCTAGCCCCTGCTTCAGGACGTCACGCGCACGGCTGCTCATCTGGATCATGAACTGCGTGCTGGTGATCCCTTGCGCATTGTAGAACTCCTCTTGGCTCATCCCTTGGCGAGAGAGCGCTGCCGTGAAATTCTGGAGCAGGCCCGCACGCGAATACTCCTCGTAGATCTCCGGCAACTCCATCTCAGGCAAGCGTTCCACCAAGCTGTTCAGCGCTGCTTCGGCCTTCAGCCGGTCGTAATCCGCACGTGCATGCACGCGCACGTTCTCACGGACCATCTCCTTGAAGTTGGCTACATCAGTAGCGCCGGGAATGTTGTTCTTCACCCATGCATCCGTGATCTCAGGCGTGTCCTTCTTCACGATCTTCTTGAGCGTGAGCTCCGCATCCATGGTCTCGGGAACGTCCATCCCCAAGAAGTTCTTGCTGGTCACCGTGAAGGAGAGCTTCTTCGTCTCTCCTGGCGCCATGCCACGCAAAGCATCATTGATGGGATCCGGGAATTTACCGCCCTCTATCGTGTAGGGATGATCCTCGACGCACAATGGCTCAACAGGCATGCCCATCTTCGCCGTCATGAGCGTGATCACGCATACGCTCTGATCGGTGGCGCTCTTCGCATCCACGTCGTCCACATACTTCGCGCGCTGTTCGATGATGGCGCGCATGTTGCGCTCCACCTGCTCATCGGTCACTTCGAATGCGGGGATATCCAAGGTGACAGGCTCATAGGAGGAGAGCTCTGCTTCGGGCTTCAGATAGAGCAGCACCGTACAGGTGAATGGCTCATCTTCCGCTATCTCGGACGTGGACTGCACCACAGGCTCCAGCGCAGCGGGAAGCCCTTCCTTTCGAATGATCTCATCGACGCATTGGTTCGCCATGCACTGCGCCACGTTCTCCTTGACCTCGGCTCCGTAGCGCTTCTCGAAGGGCTGCGAGCCCTGATCTGCGATGTATTCTATCCCTGCCTGGATAGCCAGGAATGCGTAGATGTCTTCCCGCTTCTTCGTGGCCTCTTCTGTATCCAGCGTGATCTCTATCTGCTTCTGCAGATCGGTGGCGATGCTGTCATTGATCTTGTACTCCATGGTCAGTCCTCCCCTGATTCCCTTGCATGCCGAAATCCTCTCCCCACGGGCATATCTGCGGCTCCCCTGATTCATGCGGCGTGGTAGCGCGCATGCAGGGCACGCAGCATTCCCTTTCCGTGAAGGAGCAATGGATGCTTTTGAATTCGGGCAGGACGCCTCCGCATTTCGGGCAGGGGTCACCCAAATGATCTACCATGACCAGACTATCGCATGAGGAGCACCTGACGGGGCGGGGCCGGGGCTGCCTACAGCGCCCGCACTGTGGGTTGCATACATAACATGGCATAGTTGCAGCTCCTCGATGAGACTGGAAAGAGCCGGATCAACACCTTGCACGCGAAAGGCGAACAAGGAGTGGCGCCCTGCCCGGATCCAAAAGACCCAAAGCGGGAAGAGAAGATGCTGGAGCGGGCATCTAGGGTGCGCCCGCTCCAGCGAGAAGCTTTGCGGCTTACAGCTTGCCTTCCTTGCGGATCTTCGCGAAGCAAGGCGCGCAGACGATCATGCAATTGTCTGCGGTCAACGGGCCGTCCGGGTCCTTCGGGATGGCTTCCCAGCCGCCGATGTTCGGGCCGCCCTGCATCGGCATGATGCAGCGCTGTCCACACGGATCCCCGTGTCCATGCGCCTCATCGGTGCACTCGCAGCAGCCACCGCAACGAGCCCAGACCTCGTTCACCACCAGTGTCGGAAACGGTTCTCTCTCTGCCATGTTGTACCCCTTTCTTCGTTGTTCCGACTACGCTATTCCTGCGTGTTGAAGATCACGCTGCGAGGATGATCCTTAGCCAGCTTGGCCAGGTTCTCCAACGTGTCGTACACCATGATGCCGGACTGGCAGTGATGCACGCAGCTTGGCAGCCTACCCTCTTTCACGCGATCGGCGCAGAAATCGCACAGGTGCGTGGGGAGCGGCATATAGGTGAGCTCCCACTTGCCGTTGATGTTCTTGCGCGGACCATCCTCGCACAGAACGATGCCGTACTGCCCCTCAGGAAGGTCATGGACCTTCTTGCACGCCACCTCGCAGGTGTGGCAGCCGGTGCAGTACTCGTAGTTGATGAACAGACCGTAATCGTTATTCATACTTGTAACCTCCCATGGCAAGCTTCTCCACACGGTCGTAGTCCCAGCCGCCGAGACGCGTTACCTGCTCGGAAGGCATGACCTTGCTGTTCTCCTCTGTGCACGGATAGATCTTGCACAGAAGGCCCTTGTACGGCGCACCGTAACCGGTCTCGCCCACGACCATCATGGACGTGAGGTTGTTGATGTTGGAGTCGAACACGCCGAAGAGGTTGGGCTCTGCGCCCTCGGTCTCCGGGAACCACCAACCATGCTCAGCGCTTGCGCAGTCGGGCTTCATGGCCTCGGTGACCCAAGCGATCTGACGGCAACGGCCGCGCTGGTTCTCGATCCAGACCCATTGCCCATCTTCGATGCCGTACTTCGCAGCAGTCTCAGGATGGATGCGCACGCGCGGATTGGGATGGAACTCGCGCATGGTGGTCTGGTTGCGGTGCTCGGAGTGGAAGAACTCGAAGGAGCGGTGGCCGGTCGTGAGGACGATCGGGTACTCTTCGAAGCGCTTCGGAGTGCTGATCGGGCTCTCAGGCGGCTCTTCATAGTGCGGCAGCGGATCGTTGCCGAAGGCCTCCAGCGTGGTGCAGTACAGCTCGATCATGCCCGTGGGCGTGTTGAAGCCCGGGTTGCCGTCGGGACGGAGCTTGCCATCCTCATAGCGGCGGTACGGCTGATCCGGCCAGTCATAGACCATCTGCTGCAGTCCAGCGAAGTCCTCAGGCACGCCGCCTTCCTTCAAGCGGACGTTCAGAAGATCGATGTCGGTCTTCAGCGGGTTGCCCTTGTCGTCGCACCAAGCGGAGGGATTCAGGCGGCTGCCCAGCTCCAGGATGATCTGCTCGTCGGTCTTGGACTCGTAGTACTCCACGACGCGCGTGGACTGGCGAAGCGGCGTCCACCAGGTACGCAGCTGGTTGCGCTCGGGGCTCATGGCGCAGGGGAGCACCACGTCAGCACACGCAACAGCCGTCGGGGTGATGCAGTAGTCGACCACGACGTTGAATTCGGTCTTCTTGATGGCGTCATAGACGCGCGGCGCCTCGGCAGCCATGTTGGCGATGGAGTTGCAGCCCTGGAACCAGAGCATCTTCACCGGATAGGGCTCGCCGCACTCGATGGCCTGGAGGACCACATCAGATGCAGCCGTAGAACTCAAGCCGAACTGGTGCATCGGGGAGATGTCGTTGCCGAGCCTCTTGGCACGGATGTCAACGTCCAGGTTCTCGAAGTAGCCGCAGAGGTACGCCAGGTTCATGTTGTAGACCTCGCGTGCCAGGTAGTTGCCGCCAGCAGCGTCGACGTTGCCGCAGATGGCGTTCAGCGACATCAGGCAGTGAGCCTCGGAAATGCCATTCACGCGCATGTCGGTGGTCAGGCCCCACTGCAGAGCGCCCGGCTTCGCAGCGGCGAACAGGCGAGCTGCCTTGCGGATGTCCTCAGCGTCGCACCAAGCGATCTCAGCAGCCTTCTCGCAGGTCCAATCCTTGACGCGCTCCTTGAGCTCGTCGAAGCCATAGCACCACTTGTCCACGAAGTCGTGGTCATAGAGGTCCTCTTGGATGATGAGATTCGTCATGGCCAGCGCGATGGCGGAGTCGACGCCCGGACGCGGCTGGATCCACACCTCAGCACGCGATGCGAGCCAGGTAAGATCAGGATCGACCACGATGAGCTTCGTGCCATTCTGAGTCATCATATCCACGATCCAGTGGCCCAGGAAACCGTCGCCGTTGGACTTGATGACATCGTTGCCCCAGATGAGCACGACATCGGGGTACTTGTACTCAGGATGATCCCAGCGCTCCTCGTTGAACTGAGAAGCATCGACGACCGGGAGGTCGCCGCAGACGCAGAATGCCAGCGAGGTACGCGGCACCATGCAGCAGTCGCCGGACAGGAAGCCGAAGGACATGTTCGGGCTGCCGAAGCCGGCATAGCAGATGAGCGGGTTCTGCCAGCAGACATTGCGGCCCGTGCCGATCATGCCGCAGATGGCCTCAGGGCCCCACTCCTTCTGGATGCGCTTGACGTTGTCCACGATGATGTCGTAGGCCTCGTCCCAAGAGATGCGCTCCCACTTGTTCTCGCCGCGCTCGCCCGCACGCTTCACGGGGTACTTCAAGCGATCCCAAAGCTCGTTGCAAGCCTCAGGAAGGTTCAAGCAGCGCATGCAGAGCCTGCCGCGGTTATACGGCTGGTTCGGGTCGCCCTCGACGCGCTCCAGCTTGCCGTCTTTCACATACAGCAGAAGGCCGCAAGAATCGTGGCATCCAGGTGCCGACCAATGGCACGAACGGTAGACGTCGTAGTCACCCTCCTTCCAATGGAAATCGGTTTTGTAGAGCTCAGGGTCGAACTTCTTTTCGAATAGCTCCATACTCCACCTTCCTCTCTTTGCTTCCTCTTTCCGTTGAAACGCGCTGCCGCCCTCGATCCCCAACAGCAGAACGCTTCTTCGCTGTGAAGGATATGAGGGGGTGCGATGCGCGAATATGGAAGGGGCTACAAGATTGGATGCTGCGTTTTTGTAACAATTCAACAATCCGCAGGTAGAGCCCGCGCATGGCCCCGTGCGGAGGTGTTGCGCGAAGCGCATGAGCCTACGGCTGTGACGAGCCTGAGCACCTTTCCTGGTTGGCCGTAAGCCGCCGCTTTCGCGGGCGACTTCCGCTACGAATGGAGGCAGCTCTACCCTTCGCGGTCATCGAAGTGCGCAGAGACATCCCTCAAGGAGGACACGATGGGCAGGTGCTGCGGACAGATGCGCTCGCACAGGCCGCATCCGATGCAAGCTGATGCCTTATTCGTCCGGGCAGCCAAAGCGTCGTAAAGCGGGAAGGCCACGGTCCATCCCTTGAGCTCCATGTTCTCGCGCGCTAGGTCGTTGTACAAGGAGAAATACTGTGGGATGGGAATGCGTTGCGGGCAGCTCTCGACGCAATACGCACATCCGGTGCAGGAAACAGCTGTCTGCCCATTGATGATCTCTGCGGCCTTGAGGCAGATATCCCACTGGCTCTCCGTGAGAGGCTTGAAGCCCTCCATGAACGAGACGTTCTCCTCCACCTGCTCCAAGCTGCTCATGCCTGAGAGCACCACCATGACATCCGGCAACGACGCCGCAAAGCGAATGGCCCAGCTGGCCGGCGACCATGTGGGCTCTGCCTGCTTGAAGAGCGCTTCTACCTCGGGCGGCACGCTTGCCAGCGATCCACCCTTCACCGGCTCCATGACGATGACGGGCTTGCCATGTTGGACGCACGCCTCGTAGCACGCACGGCCTTGGACCCATTCGCTCTCCCAATCAAGATAGTTGATCTGGAGCTGCACGAACTCCATCTCCGGATGCGCACTGAGCACGGTGCGCAAGAGCGCAGCATCGCCATGGAAGGAGAAGCCCGCATGCTTGACCAACCCCTGCTCCTTCTTGGCCGCAAGCCACGCAAAGCAATCCAGATCCTCGAACTTCGCATAGCTCTCTCCGTCGATGCCATGCAGGAGGTAGTAGTCGAAGAAGCCCGCACCTGTCTTCTCCAATTGCTCGGCGAAGATCCTGTCACGATCCTCGCGCGTCTTGAGAAAGCCGGTGTGGAGCTTGGTAGCCAGCGTGAAGCTGTCGCGTGGATAGCGCTCCACCAGCGCCTCTTTGGCCACCGATTCGCTCTTGAACCCGCCATACATCCAAGCGGTATCGAAGTAGGTGAATCCGTGTCCCATGAAGCAGTCCACCATCTCCTTGACCTGATCCACTTCGATGGTGGCAAGATCGGCTGGATCTGTATGAGGCAAGCGCATGAGCCCGAATCCAAGCTTCTTCATGGGACCCTCTCCTTCATTTGCTTTTGTCATCCATCATATCGAATTCCCCGCGCAGCCACCTCATTGCAGGTGAGGATGCGCATCAAGATCGGATGCGCACCTACAGAACGTGGGGAGAGCGGAATGCGAAGGGCACCCGATGGGCGCCCTTCGCGACGTGCCTGTGAAGCTGTTGGGGAAAGGCTACTTCACAGCGTAGATGACCGTGCGTGGCATGTTCGGGAGCTGCTTTGCCAGCTCATCGTAGGTGTCGAACTGCATGACGCGAGCCTGGCAGTGATGCACGCACGTTGGCAGGCGCCCTTCTTCCACGCGCTCTTCGCACAGATCGCACAGCGTGGTAGGCAGCGGCATGTAGGTATATTCCCAGGTGCCGTCTTCCTTCTCGCGCGGGCCGTCCTGCAACACGCGGATGCCCCATTGGCCCTCAGGCAGGTCATGCTCCTTCTTGCAGGCTATCTCACAGGTATGGCAGCCCGTGCAGAAGTCGTAGTTGATCAAGAGCCCGTAGTCTTTAATAGACATACTTCCTCCCTTCCAACATCTCCTCGTTGGTGTTGTCATGCACAGCATCATCGGTGTACTGGATGCGGTCATACTTGAAGCCACCCAACTCCGTCACCTGCTTGCCCGGCATGACCTCGCTGTTCTCTTCGGTGCACTTATAGATCTTGCAGAGTTGGCTCTTGTATGGAGCACCATAGCCCGTAGCACCGGTCACGCACTGGTTCGTCAGGTTGTTGATGTTGGAATCGAACACGCCGAAGAGGCTGGGCTCGGCCGCATCCTGCTCGGGGAACCACCAGCCATGCTCCGCGTTCAGCACGCGCGGATCCATCGTAGGCGTCTCGTGCACCACCTGACGGCAGCGACCGCGCGTGTTCTCGATCCAGACCCAATCTCCATCCTTGACGCCGTATTTCTTGGCGGTATCCGGATGCATCTCCACCAAAGGCCATGGGTGGAATTCGCGCATGGTGGGTTGCTGGCGATGCTCTGAGTGGAAGAACTCATAGGAGCGATGTCCCGTGGTGAGGACCAGCGGGTACTCCTCGTACAGATCCGGCGTGGAGATCGGGCTCTCGCGCGGCTCCTCGTAGTACGGCAGCGCTGGATCGCCCAACGCCTCCAGCACGAGGCTGTAGAGCTCGATCTTGCCCGTAGGCGTGTTGAATCCTGGCTCTCCGTCAGAGCGCAGAAGGCCCTTCTCATGCATGGCGTAAGGGCGCTCCGGCCAGCTGTCCACCATCTTCGTGAGCTCAGCGTAGGTGAAGGGCGGGTTGTCGATGCCGTTCTCCACCGCTTCCTCAAGGAGCTCTATATCGGTGCGCGGCTTGAAGTTCTCTGGATTCAAGCGGCTGCAGACAGCAACGACGATATCCTCATCAGACTTCGCCTCGTAGTAGGAGGTCACCTTGGTGATAGCGCGCGTCGGCGTCCACCAACCGCGGATGGAGTTGCGCTCGCAACTCATGGCCGCAGGCAGCACTAGGTCAGCGAAGGCCACTGCGGTAGGCGTCTTGAAGACATCCACCACCACGACGAAATCCATCTTGTTGATGGCGTCATAGACGCGAGGCGCCTCGCCTGCCATGTTCGCGATGGGATTGGTGGACTGGAACCAGATCATCTTGATGGGATAGGGCTTATCTGTCTCGATGCACTGAAGGATGCTGTCGCCGTGCGCCGTAGCAGCGCCTGCAGCGAAGCGATGCAGTGGAGAGAAGTCCAAGCCGATGCGCTTCGCCTGCATCTCCGGCGGGATGTACTTGTCATAGCCGTATGGGTAGCTCAGCACCATGCCATAGGCATCGCGCGCGATCAGGTTGCCGCCCGGCTTCTCGATGTTGCCGCAGATAGCATTCATGGCGATCCACGCGTGAGCCTGCGGGATGCCGCCCACATTCATGTCCACAGCCACGCCCCACTGCAAGGAGCTGGGATCACCGGACGCGAACAGGCGCGCAGCCTTGCGGATCTTATCAGCCGGGATCCAGGTGATCTCTTCGGCCTTCTCCGGCGTCCATTCCTTCACGCACTCTGTCAACTGGTCGAAGCCGTAGGTCCACTTCTCCACGAACTCATGGTCATAGAGGTCTTCTTCGATGATGACATGGATCATGGCCAGCGCCAGCGCGCCGTCGGTGCCAGGACGGCCCTGCAGCCACACTTCAGCCTTCGCAGCCAACCAGGTGAGCTGCGGGTCGGACACGATGAGCTTGGTGCCCATCTTCATCATCTCGACGATCCAGTGACCCAAAAAACCGTCGCCGTTGGATTTCAGCGGGTTGTTGCCCACCATGAAGATGTAGTCCGGGCGCTTCCAGCCCTCATGGTCGTAGCGCTCGGGCCAGAACTGAGCCGCATCGATGATGGGCAGATCGCCCATGACCGCCGCACTGATGGCCGCACGCGGGAGCATGCAGGAGTCGCCCGACAAGAAGCCCAACGCGAAGTTGGGGCTGCCAAAGCCGGCATAGGTGATGAGCGGCACAGCCCAGTTGCAGTTGCGTCCCGTGCCCATCATGCCCACGATGGATTCAGGGCCGTACTCCTTCTGGATGCGGCGCACGTTCTCTTCGATGATATCCAGCGCCTCTTCCCAGCTGATGCGCTCCCACTTGTCTTCGCCACGCTCCCCGGCGCGCTTCATGGGATACTTCAGGCGCTCGGGATGATTGACCGCCTCCAGCATGTTCAGGCAGCGCATGCACAGGGTGCCATTGTTGTACGTCTGGTTCGGGTCCCCCTCGATCTTCACCAGATTGTCATCCTTGTCGGTGTACAGAAGGACGCCACAGCTGTCGTGACAGCCCGGTGCTGACCAGTGGCACGTGCGGGTGACGGTCAGGTCCCCTTCCTGCCACCTCCAGTCCTTGCGGTACAGATCCGGATTCTCTTTGAATGCCATACCCTCTCCTCTCTTTTCTTTTCCTTCTCCCTTTCAAGGCCGTCCTTCATACGAAGAGGATGACCTGGAAGCCCAAACGAAGTGGGGGGGTTTCCCTTAAGCAGCACCTCCTTGTCCCAGCTTCTTGCGCATCACGAACGTGAGCCCCGTTGCTGCTAGCACCTTCTGGTGAGCGACGCCCGCGAACAGCGCGATAGGAATGACCGTTGCCAAGGTGGCATCGAATGGGATGACATAGCACACCGCCACGAAGACCATGGTGGCGGGAACGGTGAACATGCTGATGGAGCAGGCTATGGCCATCAGAATGACGCAGATTGCCACTGCCCAGGATTTCTTCAAGTCCATAGAATTCCCCTCTTGTCATCCGACAGAAACGGGAAAGGAACCGAGCGCTCCACAATCCTCTCAGGCAAGGATTATGGGGGCGTGCGCGTGCCATGGCTAGAGACGAGTGGCCTAGAATTACCTCTGTATCATTGTGCAGTGGGCACAAATGGATTATCCTGCTTGCTATCGCTCTGAAACCATCAAGAATCGCCTGTATGTCGTTGATACCCAGAGAAGAAAGGGTCTTGATCCATGAAGGATGGCTCGGATATTCCTGCGAAGAATTGTCTTAACAGCACAATCTTCCTGAGGCGCGCGTGATACCGCTCTCGCTCATAGCCGATGAGCTGGACTGGCCGGGGGCTGTTCTCCATGCAGCATCCAGTTCCACCAAGACGACCAAAGCCCCTCGCTCTGGCGCAAGCTTCGCTCCGAACGCCTCATCTGATTTCCTGTATATCTTCGAAGGCGAAGCCGACATCGACCGGATCCCTTCGAATGGGGCGCCCCAAAGCCTTGTGGTGGTCGCCGACGAAGATCCTGCTCTTCCCCGCACCGCCTATCTCTTCCTTCCCCGTCGATCCTCTTCCGCAAGCGATACGTTCTCCCGCATCCAAGCGATCTTCGAGCGCTACCAATTCGGATTCTTCTATCGGCTTGCCTTGAGCGCTATGGAGGACCGCGATATCGAACAGCTGCTCGAGATAGCATGGCCCTTCTTCGATAACCCGCTCTACGTGTGCGATTCTGCCTTTCAGCTCATCGCTGCCACCCGTCAAGCACCCGTCAACCACGCCACGCCCCAATGGACCAGCCTCATAGAGAAGGGATATCTGGATCCAGCCATCACCCGCAAGATCAAGGTGGCTGACATCGACGAGCTCGACAGCATGAAGCGAGCATCATTCCTCTATAGCGTCGATGCTCCCAAGGTGCGCAATATCGCTGCGCATATCGAGCGCAATGGCGTGCGCATCGCGAACCTCTCTGTCATCGGGTGCGAACATCCTTTCTGTGATCACCACCTGATCCTCGCTGACTATCTCACTCATTGCATCGGGTGCGTCCTTGACGCTACCTCTAGCGCTCAAAGCGGCGAAGGGAACCTCTACGAGCGATGGCTCGCGATGCTGATGAGCGGAGAGGCTACTGCTGACAATTCCATCACCGCTCATCTGGAAAACCTCAAATGGAGCGAAGATGACTGCTACCAAGTGGCGCTCATCGACTTTCTGGATAAGAAGACCTCGGGCACCAACGCCCTTGACTACTACGGGCGGATGCTCAATCGAACGGTGCCTGGCCAGAAATGCTTCCTCTACAAGGACATGATCGTGATGCTGCTCCACGGCGAACCTGACGACATCGAGCCTTGGGAGCGATGGCCAGCTATCGAATCAGTGATCCTCGCCCATGAGCTGCGCTGCGCGGTATCGCTTCCCTATCACGATATCCTCGCCACCGCCGCTCATTTCGCCCAAGCGCGCCGCATCCGATCCTTCGCGACGAAAGCTGCCCCCATCGTTCGCTTTGCCGATGTGATGCTCGATGACCTGATAATGGCTACCTCATTCTCCAAAGACTGGGCGCAGAACATCGCCCCCGAGGTGCTTTCGCTCATACAGGAAGACCGCATGGGCGAAAGCAACCTGGTATTGACGCTCTATACGTATCTCAAGCTCGATCGCTCTCCCGCCCACTGTGCCAAAGAGCTGAACATCCATCGGAATACGTTGAACTATCGCATCTCGAAGATGCGCGAGCGACACGGCTTCGATTTCGACGATCCTGAGAAGCGCCTCACCTATCTCATATCCTGCCGCATTG
>CANODU010000049.1 GCA_947565185.1 uncultured Eggerthellaceae bacterium
AACCTTTAATTACACACCCGTCCTCCAACTTCAGATCCGTGTGATGCACCATTCATGACCTGCCGCTTTGTATAATCTTAAGGCTATCCGTGTGGCCTCATTCACAACTGCATCGCAAGGGGGGATGATGCATTTTGAGTGCGTGGAGCTGGATACCCTACATCACCTATAACATGCTGATCGACGCGCTCAAGCCGTGTCGCGTGATCTCTGAGCCCGCGAACCATCCGTCGCGCCTTCGTTGGGTCTCCTCATTCCACTGGAAGCAAGGCCTCATCAAAGAACGCGACGTTGTCCTGGTCTGCAAGCGCGAAACGCTCGCACAGCTCTCTCAGCGCCATCCCCAAGCGCTCATCGTGGTCATCGATGATGAGGATTCAAACGAACCTATCAAAGACGCGTACCCCAACCCCATCATCGTCGTGCAGGAAGACCCCACCTCGCGTGGCCTCCTGCAAAGGCTCCAGAACTACTTCCTCTCCATCCAAGAGTGGCAGATGGCCATGACGATGCAGCCCATCACCAGCGAAGGCATAGCGCGCATGCTGAACGTGAGCGGCTTTCTGCTGGAAGGATCGCTTCTGCTCTACGATCAGAACCTCAATGTGCTGAGCCGTGGTTGGTTGAACACGAGCTCTCCCCTCTACGAAGAATATGCATCCCGCGAACGCGAGGTGCTGAACAACGTCACCGTCTTCCGACACCAGTCCCTTGAGCTGCGTGGCGGGAAGACCAAAGCCTATGTCGAAGCGCGCACGCTCTCCATAGAATCGGGTGTCTCCCGCTACCTGTGCGCCATATTCGAAGACGAGCCCACCCAAGGCCAATTGGATTTCTTGAACATGATCGTCACTCGCCTCTCCGACCGGCTAGGCGTGCGCACGGGCAAGTTCGAACCGTCCAAATACTCCACTTATGCGCTCTTCGATAATCTGATCCAAGGCCGCTACATCGGCGCTGGTCAGCTTGAGGATTATTCAGACAACACGCACTTGCCCCTGGACGCTGAGTATCGTCTCATGTGCATCAAGCAGCACTCCGGGAGCACGCCGCTTGACACCTCAGAGCTCATGGAGAAGCTGCGCGCCATCAACGGCGGCATGAACCTCGTGGTGGTATACGAAGAGGATGCCTATGCGCTCTTGTATTCCAAGGGCATGGACAGCCGGCTCTCGAATGTGGTCGTGGAAGAGCAGCTGTCGGGATTCTTGGATCCCAACACGTCGCACATCTCCCTCTCCCAGGTCTTCGAGGACATCCTGAATCTGCGGTTGGCCTATCAGCAGATACAGCTGGTGGAACACTATCGCAGCCGCATCGATTTCGAAGCGCGCTTCGTCGTATCAAGCGGGGCTGAGCCGCATCTGTGCTATTCCTTCGAAGAGGCGCTGCGCTTCGCCATCGTCAACGCTGACGAGATGGACCAGGAGCTGCGCGATTTCTCATTCTCGCACACCATCCTGGAGAAGATACTGGAAGACGACATCGCCCATGGCAGCAATGACGCCCAGATCCTGGCATGCTATATCTACCACGAGCGCAAGGCAACCGTGGTCGCAGAGAAATTGAACATCCACCGCAACACGGTGCTCTACCGTATCGAGAAGATCAAGAATCGCTTCGGGCTCGATCTTGATGAGGGATGGACGCGCATGCGCATCATGCTGGACATGGCCATCTACTATGGGCGGTTCAAGCATAATCCCGAAGTGCTGCAAAAGCTGGTCGGCTGCGATTTCTCGGAGTTCATCGCCACCCGATAGCCTGCGCTGCTATCGGCTGGCTTCCAAACGGTCCATGCGCGCTTGCAATTCCGCCTTGCTCTCTTCATCTTCACGGAATGCGATGGTCACCCAATCCATCTCGCCGAGCGCTTTCACCACTTCGTCCAGCTTCTGATAGGGAATGACGATGTGATGCATTCCCTTGGGATAATGCTTGTTCATCTTCTGACCGTGATGCATGCCCGTGATGAGGAAGTTCACCTTGCCAGTGACATATGGATAGGTGAACATCCAGGCACAGCTCATGACATGCGATCCAACGCTCTCCCAGAGATCCCCTGAGATGTAGCTGGTCGCTCTCATGAGGATGTCCGCCTGATCCGTATCGGCAACGCAATAGACCAGATCAGGATCAAAGTTGCAGGTAGCTAAAGGCGCGAACGTAACATAGCGCACAGAATCCGCTGCTAGGACGGGATAGGTGTTGTGGAGACGCGCATTCGCAGCAGGCGTCTTGAACACGCCGATCTCATATCCCATCTGCCCGCTGGCTTCAACGGGCGGCTTGGGCACCATGCCCAAGGTCACCTTGCCGCAGCACACATCGTTGTCGGCAGTCACGAAGAAGGCGTCCCCGCTGTCCTGTACGTCCTTGATGAATTCGCAGAAGGGCTTCTGCTGCTCTTCATGGCGTATGCCCTCAGGAGGGAAATAGCTGAACTTCACAGCTACTGGCGCATACTCCATCTCCAGTCGAGCGAATTGATCCTTTGCCTCACTTGAGAGCATGGCGCCCTCCTTTCCCCAGGGGCAACGTTGCCCGGGAGCGAAGATGACAGCATCCCGCACGCAGAGCGCACGGGATGCTGAGTTCAGTGCACGAAAAAGCTAGGCGGTTGCCTCAACGTCGGTTTCCGCAGCCTGCTTCGCATGACGCTTCTTCATAGCATGGCGATACCCAATAGCACCAGCGATGCCCAAGAGCGAGAACACGCCCATGGTAGGTATGGCCACAGCCCAGTTGTTGCCCGCAGCTTCCACGATGGAGCCGAGCGCCACCGTGCCGATGAACGAACCCAGATGATCGCCACACGTAGCGATGCCCAGGGCCACGCCCACGGTCTTCGGCATAGCTGCCGTCTCCGGCGCCACAGCGAACGTGATGGGCGGGATGGTCTGCAGCACGATGCCGAACACGAGACAGAACGGGAGGATCTGCCCTTCTGCGTTCAGCGTGAATGCCAAGACGAAGAACACACCGGTCAGGATGGTCACCGCAAGGAGCAGATTGGGGCGAGAGCCCTTGTAGATGCCCAGGATGGCGGTCATGATGAAGCCACCTGCCAGCATGCCGATGGACAGGAAGCCCGTGTCGGTGTTGGCAGCGATGGGATCCATGCCGATGGTCTGGATGACGAACGTGGGTGCGAATGTGGTGAATGCGGCACAGCCGAATCCGAAGATCGTGAAGACCAGCGTCAAGCACCAGGTTGCGCCGTTGCGCACCTCGATGCCCATGGCCTTCTTCTCCTCTGCCCAGGTGGACTTCTGCGCAAGCGCCGAATCCGTAGGCTCTTGCACGACGATCCAGAACAGCGCCAGGATGAAGATGAACACGATGCCGCAGAACAGCCAGCATGAGCGCCAGCCCCACTGCACGATCAGCACATTGGAGAAGTTGAAGATGAACAGCATCCCGATGGAGACCCATACTGAATAGAGCGCCATGGGCACGCGCTGTTTACCCTCAGGATAGATCTCAGAGATGATGGTGGGCATCACAGCGGTTTGCATGCCGTAGCCCAAGCCTTCCAGAAGGCGGCTCACCAACAACGTCTCGAACGTGGGAGCAACATAGCCAACGAAATTGCCCACAAGGGCGCAAGCGATGGCGACGAGAGCCAGCGTCTTCGGCCTGAATCTCACGGTGAGCAAGCCACCGAACAGAGCCAAGACGATAGCCGTGATTGCGACGATGGACATGAGCAGGCCGCCCTGAGCAAGTCCGATGCCCAGATCCTCCATAGCTGCGGGGAGCGTGGGAGGAACCTTGAACTGTCCAGCCGCGAAGCAGATTGCAGTCAAGAGAACGACTGCGAAGACCAGATTGGGATTACGCTTCATTACCCTGAACTCCTTAGATCTTAGAAATCAGACGATGATTACAGACCGCCGTTGTGCCTTAGGCGTATCCAGTCGAACGAGCCGATATAGATATGTCTGTGCCTGTTCAAAAACGCTTCCTCCTTTCTTCGTTCTTGCGTTCTTAGGGGTTCGTCGGCGTAAATGACCAGGGGTGCACGAAAAAGAGAGCGCGCACCCCTGCTTCAAGGTCCCTTCTGCCAAGACCCTTCCTGAGCGAGCGAGCAACTCAGGAAGGGTGTCGGAACCTTTCGATCCTGTTATTCCTCAGTGATCTTGAACTTGACGTACTGCTTCTTCATGAGCGGGATCATGATGGCTGCGCAGACCACGCCGAGCACCATGAAGATGCCGTTCGGGATGGTAGCTGCCTGCCAGGAGTTGCCCATGTTCACCATGAAGAGGCTGGTGATGAGCGTGCCGAACACACCGGAGAAGTTCTGGCCGATGCCAAGAACGCCCATGGTGGTCGGAACGGTCTCAGGAGAGGCCGCAGCTTCAGGGGCAACGGAGTAAGCAGCGCCCGGGAAGAGCTGCAGGATGAAGCCGAACACGATGCAGAACGGCATGAGCATTGCGGCGTCGGGGATGTTGAACATAGCAAGACCCATGATGCCAACCAGCACCGACAGGATGAGCAGGTACACCGGACGCTTCGTGACCTTCACCTTGTTCAGGATGAAGCCACCGACGATGCCAGAGATGAGCATGGCGATGGTAGCGACAGAGGTCATGCCGTTCGCGCCAGCCATATCCATGCCGAAGTCTTGCATCAGGTAGGTGGGATAGAACGATGCGAATGCAGAGTTCACATACCCGAAGAGGAAGAACACGAACAGGATGAGCCACGTGGTGGGAGATGCCAAGCCAGCCACGATGCTGACCTTCTTAGCATCTGCAGGCTTCTCTTCCAGCTCCAGCTGATTCTCGGCCGCAGGCGGGCTCTTCACGAAGATGACGACCAGCACCAAGAGGACGATCATGCAGATGATGGTGAACCACCAAGAACCGAGGAAGACGCCTTCCTGCACACCAGGAAGAAGCGGAGCCACGTTCAGGATGATGAGCTGACCGATGCCGAACCAGATGCTGGAGATGCCATTGGGAAGGCCACGCAGCTGTGCCGGGAACCACTCAGAGATCAGCTGAGGTGCGGTCACGACCTGCATGCCATAGCCGAAGCCCTCGACGGCACGGGAAGCAAGGAGCAGCCCGAAATTGTCAGTGCCTGCGAAGACGCCCAAGAAGTTGCCGATGATCGTGATGGCCAGAGCGCCGATCAAGACGTTGCGGGCACCCAGCTTCTGCATGATCATGCCAGCAGGCAGAGCGATGATAAGGGCTACGATGCCATTGAAGTTCATGAGGTTGCCAGCGGCCACGGGGTCCACACCGAAGCCGTTCATGATGAGAACCATGTTGGCAGGCACCTTCATGAGCCCGATCGCAAAGGTGACCTGCGCCAGAATGGCGATGATGACGACGAGCCACGCTTTGCCAGAATTGAATTTCTTCTCTTCCATGTACTCCTCCTCCTTTTCTTTCCTTGCTGTATCCATTTCCGCCGAACTGCAGGACGAGCCTGCTACCCCTCTGAAGCCACCATAGGAGACGGCGGAACGTTTTCACATGGAGGAACTTTCAATTCTCAGCGCTGTTATTAGGAACAAATGACATACGCTCGCTCAGCATGCCAAGATGACCCGTTCGCACCGCTTGAGAGCCGATTGCTCTCCCATGGGGAAACCGGGGAGCCAGCCCTGTTCCCAAGGCCGGCTCGGCAGGTTCTCTCTTAGGCCTTTGCCATGTCGAAGTCGCCGATGTTCAGGCTCTTCGCAAGGTTGATGCCCTTCTTGTCCACGGATGCGTAGCCGGCTGCTTCGATGGCCACGTCATAGGTTCCGCTCTCAAGGCCACGGAACCAGAAATCGCCGAAGTCGTCGGTCTCGGTGGTCTTGGTGGTGCCATCAGGCATCGTGAGCGTCACCTTCGCACCGATGATCACCTCATCGTCGTCAGAGTTCCAAGCGCCGCCGCCGATGAACAGGCCAGGAGCGTTCAGATAGTAGACGCGGGATTCCGTGCCCATGTCGATGCGCGTTGCCTTCGCGATCTCATCCTTGAAATCCTCTTCGTCGCCGAAGCGGATGGCGTTAGTGGGGCAGAGATCCACGCAGTGCGGAACCTCGCCCGCGTCCACCAGGTGCGCGCAGCCATCGCACTTCTGCGCGATGGAGAGCTCTTCGTTCCAGTAGACCACGCCATAGGGGCATGCATCCACCAGTTCCTTCTTGCCCTCAGCCTTGACCGGGTCGATGCAGACCAGGCCGTCATCGCGCTTGGTCACGATGTCGGGCCACTGCTCCACCAGCGGGCACTTGTCGCACTGCTGGCACATGTAGGGACGATACTCCAGCTTGACACGCGGCACTTGACCATGCGTGGTCTCCTGCAGCTTCATCCAGAAGTGTCCCAGCTCCGGCTGCGGCTTCTGATACGGCATCCAGTCGTTGCCGCAATGCTCGTCCTTGCAGGCGATCTGGCACCCATAGCAGCCATTGCAGTACTTCTGGTCAATGACGAATACCTTCATGTCTTCTATCCTTTCTCGTATGAATGCTCAGGTCTAGCCCACAAGCCAGTTGTCGATGTCCGGACCCTCGTCTGCCTGGAAGGTGCGGCCGAAGGCCTCGGGGTACTGCTTGGCCAGCTCGAACACATCCACCTTCTCCACGCCTACGAGGAAGCCAGAGGTGACCTCGCCTGCGCAGTTCTTGGACGTGCACTCCTTCGGAGCGATGAGGTTGTTCGCGCCAGCGCGGTCAGACACGCCCGGCTCGATGGGGTCGATGCGCGCGCCATGGTCTTGCAGCACAGCACCGGGGAAGATGCGCTCGGTGATGTAGACGCCGCCCAGCGTCCAGCCGCGCTCGTTGTAGATCTTGACCACGTCGCCATCCTTGACGTTCAAGTCCTTCGCGTCCACGGGGTTGATCCAGACGGGCTCATAGGCATAGCCGTCAGGGCCGATGACCTTGCAGGTCTCGATCTCGCGGAGCCAGGAGTTGTCGTCGAAGTTCGCGTGGATGCGCCAACGCGGATGGTTGGAGACGATGAGGTACGGGTAATCCTTCGCCTTCTCGCTCTCGCGATACTCATGGAAGCGCTCAGAATCCGCGATGTAGTGCGGATAGGGCGTGCGCTCGTCGTCATCCGGGAAGTGCTCAGCCAATGCCGTGGAATAGATCTCGATCTTGCCCGAGGGCGTCGGCAGCGGGTTGTGATCCGGATCAGAGTAGAACAGATAGAAGCCAGCCGGATCCTCTTCCCATTCCTTCACTTTCGGGATCATGGCATAGCCCTTTTCCCTGAACTCCTCAAGCGGCGTCCAATTGATGGCAGGAGCCGCGTTGTAGGTCAGGTCGATGCTGGACTCCACCGTACGACCATCCGTATAGCGGTTCAAGAGGTCAGCGTACTTCGGGTCATCGGCACCGAAGAGATCCTCCATCTTCTTCGCCACTTCCTGGACGGCGAACCAGTCGCTCTTCGCCTCGCCACGCGGGGAGACTGCCTGCTCGCAATGCAGGAACGTGTTGAAGATGCCGCTCTGGTTGTCGATGGCGCAGTCCTCCACCTCGAAGCGGCTCGTGATGGGAAGGATCATGTCAGCGAACTTGGCGTCGTTCTCGAACCACGGATGCTGCAGCAGCATGAACTCCAGGTTGGGGTTGCGCAGCGCATTCAGGTACTCGTTGCCGCCGTTCCAGCAGGTAGACCAGCACGGCGTATCAGACCAGATCATGTGCAGGCCAGGGTTGCCCTTCGGCGGGAACTGGAAGGGCAGGAACTGGTCCTCGCGCGGCATCATGCAGATGACATGGCCGTACCAATCGATGGGATCGTCTGGCGTTGCATTGATGCCCTCAGGGATCATGGTCTTCGGGATGAAGCGGTCCTGCGCATCCAAGAATGCTGCGTTGTATCCTGCCCAACCGGTGAGGTAGGCAGCGTCGCGCGGCATGGGCGAATAGTTCGGGTTCTCGTAGATGTTCCACTCGATGAACTTCATGAAGTTGCGACCCGGCTTGCCCAGACCCTGCATGGCCAGAAGGCAGACCTCCATGCGAGCCGGCTCATGAGCGTAGCAGGAGCGGATGTAGCTGCCGCCGTTGCAGTGGCATGTGGTGGTGGCATCCTTGTGCCACTTGCGAGCCAGCGCCTTGATGGTGCGGGCTGGCACGCCGCAGCGCTCCTCAGCCCACTTCGGCGTCTTCACCACGCCGTCTTTGCCGCCCATGACCTCGTACTCAAGCCAGTCGAAGCCAACGGTGTGCGTGTCGATGTACTCGCGATCATAGAGGCCTTCGGTCAGCCACACATACGCGATGCCGAACTGGAGCGCCAGGTCCGTGTTAGGCCATACTGGGATCCACTTGTCTGCATGGCACGCGCCGGAGTAGTTCAGATCCGGTGCGATGGCCACGGAGGTGATGCCGCAATCGGTGAACCAGAAGGACAGACGCGAAGGCATCTGGCCGCCCCAGCCCCACGGCGTGGTCTCATTGTCGCAGCCCCAGTACAGGAGCATCTTGGTGTTCCTGGTGATGTCCAGCATCAGGTTCTGGTCATAGCCTTGGCCAAGCGGTTCCGTGCCCCATGTATGCTTGGCTCCCCAGTACCAGCCTTCCCAGCTGTCAGGCTGGCGCGCCTGCAGCGTGGCGCCGCCCAGAAGCTCCAGAAGCTTCACCATGCAGCCGTGGCACGGATGGACGATCTTGGTCTCGCCATGGCCGTCTTGCTGCATGAGGATGGATCCAGGACCATACAGGTCGAACTGGCGCTTGACCTCTTTCGCGATGATCGTGGTGGCCTCATCCCAGGAGATGCGCTTGTATTTGGAGATGCCGCGCGTCTCAGGATGGCGGTTGCCCTCAGGATCGAAGTCCTCGCGGATCAGCGGATACGGCACGCGGTTGCGCGAGAACGCATGGCGCTTGTACGCTGCTGACGTCGGCGGAATGAGCGACTTCATGGGGACCTCGAAGGTCTCGCCATGATGCTCTAGCTTCCATGGATTGAATTTCGAGATGTCGTAAGACTCGTCATAGCGAAGCGGACGGACGCGCAGGACCTTGTCGTCCTTGACGTCGACCTTGGACACATTGCAACCAGTGCCGAAACCGCACCAGTCGATGTTGTCGTAGACGGTCTTATCTGCTCCAAAGCCTTTCTTTACCATCTTCTCCTCCTTCTCTTCTGCTCTCTTCCTTGCTTGCGAATGTGTTCACAACCAGCGCATCGCAGGTTTGCACCACCCCCTTGAAGCCTTCTCAGATGCACAGCGCACACGCGCTGGATAAAACCGCGTGCTAGTCCACCAACCAGTTGTCGATGTCCGGACCCTCGTCTGCCTGGAAGGTGCGACCGAACGCCTCGGGATACTGCTTGGCCAGTTCGAACACATCCACCTTCTCCACGCCCACGAGGAAGCCTGAGGTGACCTCGCCTGCACAGTTCTTGGACGTGCACTCCTTCGGAGCGATGAGATTGTTCGCACCGCCACGATCAGACACACCCGGCTCGATGGGATCGATACGCGCGCCATGGTCTTGCAGCACCGCGCCCGGACGGATGCGCTCGGTGATGTAGACGCCACCCAGCGTCCAGCCGCGCTCGTTGTAGATCTTGACCACGTCGCCATCCTTGACGGAGAGGTCCTTCGCGTCCACAGGGTTGATCCAGACGGGCTCATAGGCATAGCCGTCAGGACCGATGACCTTGCAGGTCTCGATCTCACGGAGCCAGGAGTTGTCATCGAAGTTCGCATGCACGCGCCAACGCGGATGGTTGGAGACGATGAGGTACGGGTAATCCTTCGCCTTCTCGCTCTCGCGGTACTCATGGAAGCGATCAGAGTCAGCGATGTAGTGCGGGTAGGGCATGCGCTGGTCATCATCCGGGAAGTGCTCAGCCAGGCGCGTGGAGTAGATCTCTATCTTGCCGGAGGGCGTTTGCAGCGGGTTGTGCTCCGGATCCTCTGCGAAGCCGCTCATGGCAACGGGCCTGTCCTCCCACCCATCTGCGATGGCCGCGGAGCGATAGCCGCAGCTGATCCAGTCCTCATAGCTGATGCCTTCCGGAAGCCCTGACTCCTCATAGGCGATGCGCACCGTGGATTCAACGGTGCGGCCACCGGTATAGCGATTCAGGAGGTCAGCGTACTTCGGATCATCGGCGCCGAAGAGCTCCTCCATCTTCTTCGCCACTTCTTGGACGCAGAACCAGTCGCTCTTCGACTCGCCCAAGGGCTCCACCTCTTGATCGCAGTGGATCATGGTGTTGAACAGACCGTTCTGGTGATCGAAGCTCACGTCTTCCACTTCGAAGCGCGTGTTGGAAGGCAGGATGATATCAGCGAAGCGCGCGTCGTTCTCGAACCAGGGATGCTGCAGCAGCATGAACTCCAGATTCGGATTGCGCACGGCGTTAAGGTAGTCGTTCCCGCCGTTCCAGCATGTGGACCAACAGGGGGTATCGGACCAGATCATGTGGATGCCAGGATCACCTGACGGCGGGAACTGGAAAGGAAGGAATTGGTCTTCGGTGGGCATGGAGCAGATGACGTGCCCATACCAGTCGATCGGCTCTTCTGCGGTAGCGCGCAAGCCATCTGGGATCATCGTCTTGGGGATGAAGCGATTGGCCGCTTCAAGGTCAGCAGCGTTGTATCCGGCGAAGGGCACGTAGTCTGTCACGCAGTTCGGCATCGGCTGCAGCTCATCCATGCCGAAGACCATCCATTCGATGAACTTCAAGAAGCTGCGGCCTGGCTTGCCGATGCCCTGCATGGCCAAAAGGCACACCTCCATGCGTGCAGGCTCATGCGAATAGCAGGAGCGGATGTAGCTGCCGCCATTGCAGTGGCAGATGGCCGTGGCATCCTTGTGCCACTTGCGCGCGAGCGCCTTGATGGTGCGCGCAGGCACGCCACAACGCTCCTCAGCCCACTTCGGCGTCTTCGCCACGCCGTCCTTGCCACCCATGACCTCGTACTCCAACCAGTCGAAGCCAACAGTGTGGGTGTCGATGTATGCGCGGTCGTACAGGCCTTCGGTGATCCACACGTACGCGATGGCGAACTGGAGCGCCAGGTCCGTATTGGGATAGACCGGGATCCACTTGTCAGCGTGGCACGCACCGGAATAGTTCAAGTCCGGAGAGATGGCCACGGACGTGATGCCGATGTCAGTGAACCAGAAGGACAACAGCGACGGCATCTGACCAGCCCAGCCCCACGTGGTGGTCTCATTGTCGCAGCCCCAGTACAAAAGCATCTTCGTGTTCTGCGTGATGTCATAGACCACGTTGCGCATGGGTGCCTGGCCGTAGGGCTCACCGCCCCAGGCATGCTTGGCTCCCCAATACCAGCCTTCCCAGCTATCAGGCTGGCGTGCCTGCAACGTGGCACCGCCCAGAAGCTCCAGAAGCTTCACCATGCAGCCATGCGCCGGATGAACCACTTTCGTCTCACCATGACCGTCCTGCTGCATGAGGATGGAACCAGGTCCGTAAGTATCATACTGGCGCTTGACCTCATGTGCGATGATGGTGGTGGCCTCATCCCAAGAGATGCGCTTGTACTTGGCCTGGCCGCGCGTCTCCGGATGACGGTTACCATTCGGATCGAAGTCTTCGCGGATCAGCGGATACGGGATGCGGTTGCGCGAGAACGCATGACGCTTGTACGCCACCGACGTAGGCGGGATGAGCGTATGGTTCATAGCGCTGAAGGTCTTGCCGTCCTTCTCGTAGGTCCACGGGTTCAAGTCCTCGAACTTCTGGCTTGCGTCATAACGGAACGGACGCACGCGCATGATGCGGCCGTCCTTGACGTCAACGCAAGAGAGATTGGCACCGATGCCGAAGCTCATCCAATCCAGATTGTCATAGGTAGTCTTATCTGCGCCGAATCCTTTGGCGATCACGAATCTCCCCTCTCTCCCCAAGCACGGTCCTGCGGCAAGACATGCCAAGATGTGGCCCGCGCCTTCTCCTTGGGAAGGAGTGTACAAAGCGCGTTCACGCGTCCCTCATGGCAGCGCGTCGCGCCCATCCAAAAAGAAGCCGCAATTAAAGTTTTCTGCCTTTCTCTTTATCAATGAAAAACAGCTCTGGAACCCTCTGCTGAGACGTGCGCGAACGGCGGTCCTGGTACCCTAGACTGGGCAGGAGCGAAACATGAGAAAGACCCGAAAGGACGGACATCATGAACAACGCAGGACGACGGGTGAAAGTGCACTATACGGGCACCTTTGACGATGGGAGCGTCTTCGACTCATCCTATGATCGAAACCAACCGCTCGGCTTCGTCTGCATGACCGGGCAGATGATCCCAGGCTTTGACAAAGCCGTGGCAGACATGGAGATCGGCGAGACGCGGCGCATCCATCTTGAGCCGGAAGAGGCCTACGGACCTTACCAGGAAGACGGCATCCAGCGCGCACCTGTGGGGGCCATTCCGGGAACCGAAGGGCTGAAGGTGGGAGACCAGGTTTCCCTGCAAGGGCAGGACGGGCGCCCCTACCCCGCGAAGGTGGTCGAGATCACCGACGAGGAGATCGCGTTCGACATGAACCATCCCATGGCAGGCAAGTCCCTGAACTTCGAGATCACGCTCTTGGAATCAGAGGAGACCCATACCGGCGTGCATCCGCATCACCATTAAGATGCGCCGAACCAACCCGTAGGGGCAGCACTGTAGCGCAGCACTTCAGTGCTGCCCCCGGGACGCCCTCCTACACAAAGGCAGAACTAAAGTTCTGCACTACGAAGCTTCGTTCAAGAGCGTATCACGGGGACGGAGGCAGTCTGTATCAGGGGGGACGGAGGAGTGATACGTC
>CANODU010000050.1 GCA_947565185.1 uncultured Eggerthellaceae bacterium
GTGACTGGAGTTCAGACGTGTGCTCTTCCGATCTATTCGCGCTCGGACTCTCGACAAGACAGTTGGAAAGACTGACTGGCATTGGCAGAGGAGTTATCAGGAGAGTCTGCGGCCTGAGATGAAGGCGATGATGATCTCGCAAAAAACCGCCCAATATCCCCGTCCCTAATGGGTGGATTGTAAGCGATACGGATCTTCTCAAAAGCGTGGTCGACTTCAAGATGACGTTCTGGCGCTCGAATGCGGCGCGTTATGATCTATGCGCCCCTGAAACGATGAGGCTCATGCCCCCGGATGGCTCAATGCCCCTCGTTAGGCAGGATTATGCGTTTATGCGAAACATGATTTTTGGCACAGCCCCCGACTTTGATGAGTTGATGTCGGGCATCTTTCACTTACAGAGCGAATTCAATCAATAAAGGCAACGAAATGGCGTACATTATTCACTCTTCTGAACAAAATGCTGCTCGCGGTAATGACATGGAAACGCGTGCTTTGCTGCACCTATTGTGCTCAGAAAATGAGTACGGCGAGAGTAACGGATTTGCGATTGACTTTTTCAATGATGTCACTGGAGTTGACCGCATGGCTTATAAGCTGGTTGACATTCAAGCGAAGGCCTCGAAATCCAGGGCGAAGGATATTGGTACTGAACTCGTTACCCTGTTCAAGAACCATGTGAGTGACTTCGCTGGGTATTTCGTTGCAGAAATCCTTTTCCTCCGAAGTGTGCGAGATAATGTGTTTGACGGTGAAAGGTTATCTCAATTCCGTTTTTCCGACATTCGTCCAAAGGCCCAGCAAACCATCAGGAAATCTCTCAGAGACGAATGCCTCAACAAGAGCTACATTGACGACGAAGACGTAACAGAGGACGCTATCAATAGCTTTTTTGATAAGGTTGTTTTTGTGGTTTCGGAGCCCTCCGTGGAAGACTACATCACCCCATTGGTGAGGAGTGCAGGGTATCAGGGGGACGGAGGAGTGATACCCCCGATACCCCCATCGCCCCATGAAGGCAAAAGGGTCATGCCCTTTGCAGCACCGTAAGCTTATGTGCTTCGCACAACGCTTCCGCTACGCGAAGCACGCCCCTTGCATCAGCCGCCCGCTACCGTGTAGAAGCGTACTCTACGTTCGCCCGCGACTCCGTACCCACAGAATCCAATGCCCAAAGGCGCGCCCCGCGCCCGCTCACCCGCACCTTCTCTTGAGCGAAAGCAGAATCCGCATCCGCGTCGTTTCCGAACGCCAGTGCGTTCGTTGGGCAGCAGTTCACGCAGAACGGGCGCTCGCCGGTGGCTACGCGCTCCGGGCAGAACGTGCAGGTGGGCAGATAGATGGGCTGCCAGGTCATCTTAAGCTCTGGATACACACCGGACGGCCGGTCGATCCCCTTGCCGGACCCGTGCGTCTCCACCTCCAGCCGATACTCGTCATCCGCCAGATGATTCCCCACCTTGCACGCCATGGCACAGGTCCAACATCCAATGCAACGGTCAAGGTCGACCAACATCTTGTAAGCCATCGTTTACGCCTCCCTCTTCTCGTACTTGCGGATGTCGCACCACGAATCCCAATAGCAATCCGTCGAACCGGTGAGGGAGCTCATGGCCTCCACATAGGGGTTCGGATGATGCCCGGCGTTCAGCCAGTCAGAGAACCACTTGTCTTCCACGGGTCCTTGCGAATCCTGACCTGCGCACTGATGCGTGATCTCCGTATACGTGCCCTCTTCGAACTGGCGGCGACGCCAACCGAACCAGACATGCACGGTCCCCTCAGGGATGCTCTCGTCCAGGTCCAACCGCGTGACCACGTGCCCGCGTTCGTTGAAGACCTCCACCTGATCATCCTGTGCCAGTCCCAGCGTCGCCGCGTCCGCCGGATTCAGGCGCGTAGCCGGCGTGCTGCCGGAGAGCTGCACGGTGATGGGATCATCCGTGAAGCTGGACTGCATGAAGAAGCGCTGACGCCCGGTGAACAGCTGGAACGGGTACTCCGTAGATTTCCCGATCTTATTCGGTTCCAGCACCTTCGTGACCTCCATGCCCACAGGCACCAAGCCCTCGGCGTAGATGATCTCCATGCGGCCGGTGGCATTCGTGTACACCTCGGCCGGATTCAGGTACGGGTTGTACTTTGGCTCCGGCGGGGCAGCCGCACGGATCATCTTCTCCTGCTTCAGGCGCTCATAGGTCACCGGCGGATCGATCATCTTGATCAGCGGATACTCGGTCTGCAGGCGGATGTCGATGTACTCTGGTCCCGTCATGGTGAAGTAGTCACCCAAACCCACGCGCTTCGCCAGCTCTGAGAACACCCACACAGGTTCGTGGCCGTCCACTTGAGGCTCGATGGCTGGCTCCTGCAGGATGATGTGGTTGTAGCACGCGCCTGTGATCAGGTCCTCGCGTTCGAACGACATCAGGTCGGGCAGCACATAATCTGCCAGTTCGCCGGTGTCCGTGAGCCACACGTCGTAGTCCACCACCAGCTCCATATCACGCACGACGTCCAACCAGCGCTGACGGTCGGGCTGCTGATGTACAGGATTGCCGCTGCAGACGATGAGCGCCTTATACGGACTGTCTTCCGCCTCGGCTTTCGCGAACCATTCAGCCATGCGAACGGGAACGGACTTCACGCCCTGCACCCCGTCCGGGCAGCTGATGGGCAGATCATTGAACACGAGCGGCCAGCTTTGCAGCTGCAGTGCCTCGAACACGCCGGAGCCCGGCTTGCCCAAGCGTCCCGTGATGCAGCCCAACAGCAGGAACTGGCGGTACGTTTCGTTCGAATTTCGGTAGCGCAGCCCATAGCCGGACAGGATGAACGCGTTCTCAGCTTGCACCCAATCCTTCGTGAGGCGCTCCACATCCGCTTCGGGGATGCCGCACTGCTCAGCAGCAAGGGCGAACGTGTATTCTGCTGCGCGCTCCTTCAAGATCTGCAACGCTGTGGTGACTGGCCGTCCATCCACGGCATAGTGACCGAAGAGCTGCACGTCAGCACCTTCGGGATACGCCCCCGCCGCGGGTGCCACGGTGGCAGGCGCATTCGCTGCCGCGTCCCACACTTTGAAGTTGTCGTCCGCATCGCGCACCAGCTGACCGGTCTCATCATCCACCAGATATGCCGCGATGGTGCGCGCCAACAGATAATCGCTTGCTTGTAGGCCATTCGCTAAGACGTAGTTGATCATGGCCATGACCAGGTAGCCGTCGCTTGCGGGCTTGACGCCCACGAACTCGTCAGCGAATCCAGCAGTGCCATCGAAGATGAGCCCGATGTCTACGATGCGCGCACCGTTCTCACGCGCAACCACCAGATTCTTCGCGCAGCGCATCTGGTTCTCGATGGGGTTGCAGCCCCACACGTAGATGAGGTCGGTCTGGTCCATGATGCGCGGATCGATGACCGTGTGGGCGAATTCGCCGCCCACGTTGTAGAACTCAGCGTAGAACGGGCCATTGTCCAGGCCGATGGAGCCCAGCGGCACCGTGACGCCGAAGGTGTTCGCGAACCGGAATGGCATGAGGTTCTCGAAGCTGTACTGAGCGGGGACGCCGGCGCCCAGGTTCCAGAGGACCACGGAATCCGGTCCGTAGGTGTCGCGGATGTGGCAGAGCTTTTCGCCGATCTCATCCAGCGCCTGGTCCCAGCTGATCTCCTCGAATTGCCCGCTGCCGCGCTCGCCCGTGCGCTTGAGCGGCTTGCGCAAGCGTTTCGGATCGTACGGCTGCCGTCCAGCAAGGCATCCCTTCTGGCAGATGTGCCCATCCGGCTCCTCCGGCGCAGAATAGACGATCCGCTCCATGCGCTCTATCTTGCCATCCTTCACGATGGTCTTGAGCGCGCAGTAGTCGTGGTCGCCCCAGCCGGGGCACGCGGTGTAAACGAACGACTCCTCACCCATGCTGATCTCCTCTCTTTTGGGCACGCAGGGGTATGCGCCCACGTTGTGGCTGTTTATACGCCTCTTGTGGTTCACGGAACAGGTTAGTTCGCCAATACATATGGCTATGAATCATAGTTGCGTTGAACTATCATGAATGCGAATGATCCTGTCAGCTCTGTCGAAAGAAGGGCCCCATGCAAGCGATCGTCCATGATCTTCCCGTCACGCTCTACCGACAGCACGCCGTTGATTGCACGAAACCGGGCAACGCCTTCGCCTTCGATTTCATGAGCGATTACTTGACCATGATGGATATCCTTGCGAAATCCATCACCCATGAGCTGGGGCGATCATGCCAGCTCACGCCGCTGCAATACCGGATCCTCTGGCGCTTGCTGGGCGAGCGCGCGCTCACTGCCAGCGAGCTTGCAGCGAATCTGCACATGCGAGCGTCCACCATCTCTGTAGCGGTATCGAAGCTGGTCGAGCGGGATGCCGTGGCGCGCAGCGAGGACATCACCGACATGCGCACCGTGTTCCTGCACCTCACGAAAACGGGGCATCGGCTCATCCAGTGCGCCGACGAAGCGGTCTTCGCCACGATGCAGCAGTACTGGAGGTCGCTCACGCCCGAACAGTTCGATGCTGCGTCCGAAAGCTCCATCTACGCGGCAGAGCATCACTCACAGCTTCGCTTCGACGACGGCCAACTCCGCCTGGACACCGCGCTCGTGGACACGGTGATGATCTCGCGCCGGCTGACTTCCCATGCACTGCAGGCGCACGGTTTGGCCACCACTGATTTTCGCGTGATGCTGGCGCTGCGCATCATGGGCAGGAGCGACATGACGGCGAACGTGGCGCAGTTCCTGTTCCTGAACTCCAGCGATATCACCTCAAGCCTGCGGAACCTGGATGCGCGGGGCTATCTTGATCGAAGCCGATCGGCAGCGAACCGGCGCATTCGGTCGTTGATGCTCACGGATGCGGGTGATGCCGAATTGGTGCGGCTGATGCCCGTTGTGTTCGATGCGCTGCATGAGACCTGCCACAGCAACGATGACCTCATCCGCACGCACATCTCTGCTGCTCGCGACCTCGTTGCGCGCCGCCGCCACCGCAACGACTTCTGACAGGAACACAGGGGTCAGTTTTCTATGCTGTTCCCCGGAGGTTCCCTGTATTGGGCTGTTGCCAGGAAGATGATTCGGGTTCCTGCTGGACCCCGCAGATCCTGTGTGCAGCCTGAAAGGTTGCCGCAGGATCTGCGGCCGACCAATCAAGAGACCCAACCAGCCGAATGGGGTGATGGGGGGTCGAGGGTGATTCTGCAGCCCAAGAAATCCATGATATATACCATCATGGATTTCGCAGGGCGAAGCCAAACCCGAGCGCCCCCATCGTTCCATGAAGGCAGACGGGTTCTTTGCGTGCCCCTCTCCCAGAGGAGGCGTTACTCCTCAGTTACAGCTACAGCGGTCACGCGGTCCCCGTCAGAGATGTTCATCACGTGCACTCCTTGCGTGGAGCGGCCCAATTCGCTGATGCCCGAAACCGGCGTGCGCACGATGACCCCCTCTTCGGAGATGATCATCACCTCATCATCCGGTGACACCACCTGCATGGCCACCAGCAGGCCCTTCTTCTGCGTCATCACGATGGTATAGACGCCCTGACCACCACGATGGTGCTCAGGATATTCTGCAATGGGCGTCCGTTTGCCATAGCCCTTTTCGGTGATCACGAACAAGTCTGTGTTGGGCCGCGCGATCTCCATGCCCAGCACATGCGCATCCGCCGGCACGTTCATGCCGCGCACGCCGGTGGTGCCCCGCCCCATGGACCGCACCTCGTTCTCGTTCCAGAGGATGGCCTTGCCCGCGGACGACACCATGATGACCTTCTCCCCCTCGGCCACGCGCCGCACGGAGATCAGCTCGTCATCATCCTTCAGATTGATGGCAATGAGCCCTTCACGCCGCGTGCGGTCATAGAGGTTCATGGCCGTCTTCTTCACCATGCCCTTCGACGTGGCGAACATGAGGTATTCGTTGTCCGGGAACTCCTTCGTGGAGATGACGGCGGAAATGGTCTCGCCGCGCTCCAACGAAAGCAGGTTCACGATAGCCGTGCCGCGCGCATGCCGGGTGGCTTCGGGGATGTCGTACACCTTCAGGCGGTACACCTTGCCCTTCGTTGAGAAGAACAGCATGTACGAATGGTTCGTGGCCACGAAGAGATGCTCCACGAAGTCAGAATCCTTCAGGTTCACGCCCTGCAGGCCCTTGCCGCCGCGCTTCTGCTGTTTGTAGACAGACGTGGGCATGCGCTTGATGTAGCCGGCCTTCGTCATGGTGACCACCATGGAGTCGTCGGCGATCAAGTCTTCCACGTCGATGTCCTTCGCCTCGGCCGAAAGGCGCGTGGCGCGCTTGGTGTTGTACTTCTTGCGGATCTCTCCCAGCTCGTCCTTGATGATCTGGCGAACCAGGCCGTCGTCAGACAGAACGCGCTTGTAGTACGCGATCTTCTCGCGCAGCTCTGCCAGCTCTGTTTCGATCTTCGCGCGCTCCAATCCGGTGAGACGGCGCAGGCGCATCTCAAGGATGGCATCGGTCTGGCGCTTCGTCAGCCCGAAGCGCTCGGTCAGGCGCGCAGCTGCCTCCTTGTCCGTTTCGGAGGAGCGGATGATATGGATGACCTCGTCGATGTTGTCCAGCGCGATGATGTAGCCTTCAAGGATATGAGCGCGCTCTTCCGCCTTCGCCAGCTCATACTTCGTGCGGCGGATGATGACGTCCATCTGATGCTGGATGTAGAAGTGCAGGATCTCCTTCAGCGACAGCACGCGCGGCGTGGAATCCACCAGCGCGAGCATGTTGATGCCAAAGCCCACCTGCAGCTGCGTATGCTTGAACAGCTTGTTGAGCACCACTTGCGGGATGGCGTTCGATTTGAGGTCGATGATGATATCGATGCCGTGGCGGTCCGCCGCATCGTGGATGTTGGAGATCTCCGGCAGCTTCTTGTCGCGCACCAGCTCGCCCAGCTTCTCCAGCAGGCGCTTGCGGTTGACCTGATACGGGATCTCCTTGACCACGATGGCGCTGCGGCCGTTCTTCTTCTCGACGATCTCGCATTTCGCGCGGATGGTGATGCTGCCGTGACCCGTTTCATAGGCTTCGCGAATGCCCTGCTTGCCCATGATGATGCCGCCCGTGGGGAAATCCGGACCAGGGAGCTTCGTCATCAGCTCTTCCACGGTCACATCCGGATTATCCAGCATCATGCACGTGGCATCGATGGTCTCCCCCAGGTTGTGCGGCGGGATGTTCGTGGCCATGCCCACGGCGATGCCATTGGAGCCGTTGACCAGCAGGTTCGGGAAACGGGCGGGGAGCACTTCGGGCTCCTGCAGGCTTTCGTCATAGTTCGGAACGAAATCCACCGTCTCCTTGTCAAGATCTCGCAACAGTTCCATCGCAGGCTTGTCAAGGCGCGCTTCCGTATAGCGCATGGCAGCTGCCGAATCGCCGTCGATGGAACCGAAGTTGCCATGCCCATCAATGAGCGGCAGTCGCATGGAGAACGGTTGCGCCAGACGGACCATGGTGTCATACACGGCGCTGTCACCGTGCGGATGGTACTTGCCGATGACGTCACCAACCGTACGCGCTGATTTCATGTGCGGCTTGGTGGGCAGGTAGCCGGATTCGTTCATGGCATACAAGATGCGGCGGTGCACTGGCTTCAAGCCGTCGCGCACATCCGGCAACGCGCGCGCCACGATGACGCTCATGGAATACTCCAGGAACGACTGCTGCATCTCCTTGCCCAGCTCCGCCGGGTGAATGGACAGCTCCCCCGCAAAGGCGCTCTGCGGTTCGCCATCCTCCTCAACGTCTTCGGCTATATCCGCTGCCGCTACCATGTCGGCCGTCTCTTCGGCTTCCTGTTCGTCGGTCAGCCCTTCGCCGTCCTCATCCAGATCCAGCGACACGCCGTCGTCGAACTCTAGATCGTCGTTCTCGAAATCATCCCACTCCGCCATGTGTTCCCTTTCCTCTGGGCTCTCTTCTTTGCCCTGTTACACAAAAAGATTCTTCGCTTCGCTCAGAATGACATCAGGAGAGGTCATTCCAAGATGGATTCATCGTCTCTACCAGTTCTTTTTTCTTCTTCCTCGTCCACCCTTTGATCTGCTTCTCACGCGCAATAGCGTCTTTGACATTGGTCGAGCTTTCCCAATAGACAAGCTTGTTTATGTTGTATCGCTTCGTGAATCCCTCTCTTTGTCCGCTCTTATGCTCCGCGACCCTTCGATCCAGATCATTTGTCATACCTACATACAAAACCGTATTGGTGAAATTGGTCATGATGTAAACGTAATAATCTCTCATGCAGTCATTCTGAGCGGAGGCCGAAGGCCGGAGTCGAAGAATCTTTTTGTCATACGGACTCAGGAGATCCTCGACTCTGGCTTGTTACCGATCAGATATCAAGGAATCTTACATCCTTCGCGTGCTCCTGGATGAACCGCTTGCGCGGCTCCACCTGATCGCCCATCAGCTCGGTGACCACGCGTTCAGCCTGCGCCGCATCGTCGATCTCCACCTTGAGCATCAGCCTGTTCTGCGGCTCCATCGTGGTCTCCCACAACTGCTCCGGATCCATCTCACCCAGGCCCTTGTAGCGCTGAACGTCGAACTTATCGGATCCCCCCATCTCCTTGAGCACCTGCGAAAGCGATCCTTCGTCATACACATAGCGCTCGATCTTGGTGGAACGCGAGTTCTTCTTCTTGATGCCAAAGATGGGCGGTTGCGCGATGTAGATGTAACCACGCGAGATGAGCTCCGGCATATAGCGGTAGAAGAATGTCAGCAGCAGGCATCGAATGTGCGCGCCGTCAACGTCGGCGTCCGTCATGATCACGATGCGGTGATAGCGCGCCTTGTCGGCGTCGAAGTCCTCGCCGATATTCGTACCGATGGCCGTGATCAGCGAAGAGATGGTGTCGGACGAAAGCGAACGATGCAAGCCGGCCTTCTCCACGTTCAGGATCTTGCCGCGCAACGGCAAGATGGCTTGGAACTTGCGGTCGCGCGCTTGCTTGGCAGAGCCGCCTGCGGAGTCACCCTCTACGATGAAGATCTCAGACAGCGATGCATCCTTCGAAGAGCAGTCCGCCAGCTTGCCAGGTAGTGCGAACGAATCCAAAACGCCCTTGCGCCGCGTGGCCTCACGCGCCTTGCGAGCTGCTTCGCGCGCCTTCAACGCCTGCGACGCCTTGTTGATGATCCGCTTCGCCGGCGCGGGATTCTCCTCCAGGTACTCTGCCAGGCCTTGGCTGACAGCGTTCGCCACCAATCCGCGGATCTCCGTATTACCGAGCTTCGTCTTCGTTTGACCTTCGAACTGCGGATCGTGCAGCTTGACGGAGATCACCGCCGCAAGACCTTCGCGAGCGTCTTCGCCGGTCAGGTTCGGGTCCTTCTCTTTGAGCAGCCCCTTCCCGCGCGCGTAATCATTGATGGTGCGGGTCAGCGCGTTCTTGAATCCTTCAAGATGCGTCCCGCCTTCAGTGGTGTTGATGTTGTTCGCGAACGCCATGATGGTGGCGTTGTAAGAGCTGGACCACTGCAGAGAGATCTCAACGGTGCCGTCAGCATTCTCCGCTTCGAAATAGACCGGCTTGTTGAGCGTCTCCTTGCCGTCGTTCAAATACTTGACGAAGTCCACGATGCCGCCCTGCGCTTGGAACACCTCGGTGAACGGGTTGCCATCCGCATCCTTGCGGCGTTCGTCATGCAGGATGATCTTCAGTCCCTTATTCAGGAACGACATCTCGCGAAAGCGGTTGGCCAGCGTGTCGAAGTCGAACGTGGTGGTCTCGGTGAAGATCTCTGGATCTGGCCAGAACGTGACCTTGGTTCCGGTGCCCTTCGCCTTACCCACCTTATGCAGCTTCGTCTTCGTCTTGCCGCGTTCAAAATCCATCTCGTATTCGTAACCATCACGCTTGACTGCTACGCGCGTCATGGTGGAAAGCGCGTTCACGACCGAAACACCCACGCCATGCAGGCCACCGGATGTCTTGTAGCCGCCGTCGCCGAACTTGCCGCCTGCGTGCAGGATGGTAAGCACCACCTCAACAGTGGGAATGCCCTCTTGGGGATGCTTCTCCACCGGGATGCCGCGGCCGTTATCCGTCACGGTCACGGAATTATCCTCGTGGATCCAAACTTCTATCTTGTCGCAGTAACCAGCCAATGCCTCATCAACGGAGTTATCCACCACTTCATAGACCAGATGATGCAAACCCCGCGGCCCCGTTGATCCGATATACATGCCAGGGCGAATGCGAACGGCCTCAAGGCCCTCAAGAACGCGGATATTTTCCGCACCATAATTGCCATTGTCTGATGACATAGAACCCCCTTGCTGGAATTATGCTCTGAACTGGGCTTTCTGATATGGAAGATACAATTTTATCATACAAACATACGTTTTTTGATAAACAGCGGCTCAAATGGCGAAATATGAGCCGTTTTAAGCATGGGTTTTCGTTCAACCTTAGTATTTACCCAAACGGATCTTTTCGATGTCTATAATCCGCGCCTTTTTAATTATCCCTGAATCGAAATAGTCAAGATTCGCCGTGGTGATGAAGGTTTGCGTCTCTGGGAGCAGCTTGTTCACCATAGCTGCACGCCGGCTGGCATCCAATTCGCTCATCACGTCGTCAAGCAACAGGATGGGCTTTTGATCCATCATCTCCTCGATCAGCTGGACCTCTGCCATCTTCACAGCCAGCACGATGCTACGCTGTTGTCCTTGGCTGGCAAATGAAACGGAGTCCATGCCATTGATCTGGAAGAGGATATGATCGCGCTGCGGCCCGATGACCGTGACCTTCCGGGCGCGCTCCTGGTCACGCACTTCTGTCAGCTTCGCTCCTATGCTGGGAGATCCTTCCCAAGAAGAGATATACGTGACCTGAAGCGATTCGCCATGGGAGATGTTCTCGTAAGCGTTGATGATGTATGGTGTCATGCGCGTCAAAAGCGCAGTGCGATACGCAGCCAGTTGCGTCCCCACCTTTTCGAACACATCTGTCAGCGAATCCACCAGAGAATCGGGTGCTTCTTCCTTCAGGAGCTTGTTCCTATGACGCAGGATCTTCTCGAAATCCTTCATGATCTGATAGTAATTCGCATTCACTTGCGAACCGATCAGATCGATCTCTTGCCTCCGGTAGGAATCTGATCCTTTCACTAGGTTCAGATCCTCAGGCGAAAACTTGATGGAAGGTATCAATCCCTTCAGGCTCTTCACGGATCGTGGTTTGCCGTTCATCTGATAGCGGCGATGCCCCTCTTCAAAGAGCAGCTCAAGGTCCAACAACCTATTTCCGTCGCTCACCTGTGCATAGATGCGCGCGCGGTCCTTACCACATTGCACCAACTCTGCAGCAGTAGCCTTGCGAAAGGATGTAAGCGCGGTCATCAGCTGAATGGCTTCGATGACATTCGTCTTCCCGATAGCATTCGGACCGTAAAGGATGGTCAGATCATCAAGATCCTTCAACGAAAGATGATCATACGACCGAAAATCGGTCAAAGCTATCTCTTTGATTCGCAGAGACAAGCAACGCTCCGCTCAACGCTGTCTCATGAGGAAGATCAGATCCTCACGGGCATGATCAAATAGAGGAACTCTTCTTCATCGGTTGTCCGGAAGACACCCGGTTTCATACCGGATTGCACATCGAAGAAGACCTTCTCACCGCGAATGGCTGCAAGACCATCGCTGACATACGCGGAATTGAAGGCGATCTCAACATCGTCGCCCACCAGATCGCAAGAGATGGTCTCCTGCACCGATCCCACATCATTGGAGTTGACGAAGATCTGGATGGTCTGCGTCGTATTGTTGATATCGAATCGCATGGGAGCTGAAGAAGAGCTGAGGATGGACGCGCGCTTCACGCTTGCCGTCAAGGTCTTCAAGTCAATAGTGGCACGGGTGTTGTAATCGTTCGGAAGAAGCTGGCGATAATTCGGATAATTCCCTTCGATGCGTCGGTTGATGAAGATGGTCTCTTCACACGTGAGGATGATCTGATTCTCCGCCAACGCCAAGGTCAGATCCCCTTCGGTGTTCAAGACCCCGCAGATATCATTTAAGAACGCGCCGGATATCACCGCATGGAAATCCTCAGCTTCAGCACCATCGATCTTCGCCTTCGCTAAAGCCAGGCGATATGAATCTGTGGCCACCATCTTGAGCTCAGAATCCTCAAGCTCCACCAATACGCCTGTCAAGATAGCGCGACTCTCATCACGAGACACGACACGGGATACACGCTTCACCATATCGGCGAAGAGCCCGAAGAGAATAGTGATGCTCTGTTTTGGCTCTACCGTGGGAAATCCCGGGAAATCCTCCGGATTCAATGTACGCACTGAGAATGTAGACATATCACAGG
>CANODU010000051.1 GCA_947565185.1 uncultured Eggerthellaceae bacterium
GCAACCCAGTGGCGTGTTTACGGATTATCCGCTCTCCCAGCTGAGCTACATCCCCGTATGCGTGCAGCTCTAAAAGCTGCGACGTAGCATTCTCTCTAAAATGCCCACCGATGTCAAACGGTGGGTCTAGCTCAGGACGCGCTCCTTGTCGTGGAACAGCTTGATGTTCTCCGGTGCCGGCTCAGGCGGGGTATCATCGATGAATTCGCCGAAGATGGGCTCACCGTCCTTCGAGAGCTCCACCGTGCCAGTGAGCACGTCAGCATACTGATATGAGTGGCGCGCCGTGCGACCGCGCTTGCGCTCCACCTCCATGACGAACAGCCGCGGGTGCACTTGCGTGAGCACGCCCACATTCTCGATGATCTTCGAACGACCCATGTTCGCGCGAACCTTGATCTTCTGTCCCACGAAATCATTCAACGTGTCATGGATGCTATCAACGATCTTCGATTGCTTCGCCAGGTCCATATACGACTCCCTCACATCGCGTCGAATCATGTGCGCGACATAGTAGCATCTTGGACGGTGAACGGCACATCTGTGAGGGTGAACGGCACGAATGCTGCATATACAATGGAGGCAGCAAATCACGCGAAGATGAGGAGATGCCATGTTCCAAGAAGCAAGCCTGAAGGACCTGCCGGCATTCGTCGCTGCTCACTACACTGACGAAGAGGGTGGCACCGGATGCAGCGTGTTCATCGCCAAGGAGGGTGCGACGGGTGCAGTGGACGTGCGGGGAGGTGCGCCGGCTACGCGCGAGACCGATCTTTTGCGCCCGGAGAACATGGTGGAGAAGATCAACGCTGTCGTGCTCTCAGGAGGTTCCGCTTTTGGCCTAGAGGCAGCATGCGGCGTCATGGAGGCGCTCGCTGAGGAGCAGATGGGCTTTTCGATAGCTGGGTCCTGCGTCCCCATCGTCTGTGGAGCATCGCTTTTCGACCTGCCTGTCGGGCGCCCTGCTTGGCCCGATGCGAAAGCAGGCAATCAGGCGGCGAAGGACGCCCTAGCTTCTGAGGGGGAGAGCCTGGCGCAGGGGTGCGTCGGCGCGGGTTGTGGTGCCACGGTGGGGAAGATGGGCCTTCCCAGCCAAGCCATGAAGTCGGGCTTCGGGCACGCGGGCGTGCGCGTGGGGGATGTGGTCGTGGTGGCATGCGTTGCAGTGAATGCGCTTGGCAACGTGATGGATGAAGAGGGGCGCTGGCTTGCGGGAACCCTGGGCGAAGACGGGCGCGTGGAGGATCCGCTTGTAGCCTTCGCTCGGGCGCAAGAGGCGCGAGCAGCGGCAGGAGCGGCTGATGCGGACGTACGCAGCGAAGGGCCTGTGTCCAACACCACCATCGGGTGCGTGCTCACCAATGCGCTTCTGACCAAAGCGCAGGCCACGAAGGTGGCACAGATGGCCCATGACGGCTATGCGCGCGCCATCAAGCCGGTGCATACGACCTCCGATGGCGATGCCATCTTCGTGATGGCCTCAGGGGAGGTGCCTGCGCAGACGGATCTGGTGGGCATCATGGCCGCGGAAGCCATGGAGCGAGCCATCCGCTCTGCTATCCGTCATGCGCAAAGCTCATACGGTTTGAAGGCTCAGGCTGATCTTGCGCTATCGTGAAGCCATGAAAAGCGAAGCAGATACACCCATCGGCATGCAGGCGCTCAAGCGTCTCCTTGTCCAACCGGGTGCCATGAGCGCCACGCAATGGTTGGTGGATGCAGCCATCGCCTGTGGCGCCTTCGGGTTCGCTATGCTCCAGCTGACGCTTTCGGTGAACCTGTTCTTGCCAGACGAGTTCACGCGCTTGATGCTGGGGATCCGCTCCATCGCGCCTTCGGCGTTGGCTACGATCGGCGTTGCCCTCACCTGTGCGCCGCTTATCGCGCGCAGCAAGCTTCCTTGGGTCGCCTTTGCAGCATGCCTGCTGTTCTGGATGACATTCGCCGTCATCCTTGAGATATCCACCTTCTCCATCGTAGGTCCCCTGGTCGCGCTCTTCACCGTTGCGTATCTGCGCAGTCGCACGGAGTGCATAGCAGCATCGGCCATCACGCTCATCTGCGTCGTGGGCATCCCGCTCTTCTTTCCCGGCGCGCATTCGCCCTTCGACAATCTGATGCTGTTCATGAATGCAACGCTTGTCGTAGCCGTGTCGTTGGCAGGTTATGCCTTCCATGTGCGCGAGGACTACGTGCGCGAAGCAGAGGCGCGTGCGGCAGGGGCAGAGCATTTGCGCGAAGTGGAGCGCATGCGCGCCGAAGAGGCTGAAGCGGCAGCAGATGCTGAGGCGTCACGGCGCGTGGAAGCGGAGCGGTTGCGGATAGCACACGAGGTGCATGACATCACGGCGCATTCGCTCTCTGCGGTGAGCATCCAAGCGGCGTTGGCGCTGCGCCTCATGGACGACAACCCGAAAGCAGCGCGCGAAGCCATGGAGCTTGCGCGCACCACGTCCAAGGATGCGCTCTCTGAGATGCGCGCCATGATCGGTGTCCTGCGCGACGGTGCGTCCGGCCAGGAGCGCGAGCCCACGCGCGGTACGGACAGGCTCGGGGATCTGGTGGATTTCCTGGAGGCGGCAGGTGTCGAAGCGGCGCTGGATGAGACGCGCTATGAGCGAGCGGCTGTACCGGCCTACATCGACATAGCGCTCTTCGGCATCGCGCGCGAAGCGGTCACGAACATCGTGCGCCATGCTGAGGCGCAGCATGCGTGGGTCGCGCTGGCAACGGATGGGGCGTACGCGCTCATGGAGATCGCTGATGATGGGCGCGGCCTGCAAGGGGAGGCGTCTCCGGCCGCAACAGGTGGCCATGGCATCCAGGGGATGCGCGAGCGCGTGTCGGTCCTGGGCGGAGAGATGGGAGCGGCGCCGCAGGATGGTGGCGGCTTTTCAGTGCGCGTACGCATCCCGTATGCAGATGCGGCGCGAAAGGCGGGTGCGTGAGACGGTGGCGAGATCCAAGCAAGGCAAGCCCATACGCGTTCTGGTAGCCGACGACCAGGAATTGGTGCGGTCGGGCTACAAGGCTATCTTGAACACGTTCTCCAACATAGAGGTCGTCGGCATGGCGAAAGACGGCAAGCAAGCGGTGGATGAGGCCTTGCGGCTGCGTCCGGATGTGGTGCTCATGGACATCCGCATGCCGGAGGAGAACGGCATCGAAGCCACGAAGCGGATCGTAGGCAATCCGCTTCTGGAAGACGTGCACGTGCTCGTGCTCACCACCTTCGATGTGGACGAGCATGTCTACGACGCGTTGGAGGCAGGAGCGAGCGGGTTCCTCTTGAAGGATGCGGATCCTGAGGACATAGCGGAGGCCATCGAAGTGGTGGCGGCCGGGGATGCGCTCATCCAGCCATCGGTCATGAAGCGCCTCATCCAGACGTTCGCGCGCACGCGCCCGGTAGCAGTGCAGGCGAGCGCAGAGGATGCGGCCACACGCGTGTCCACGCTCACGGACCGAGAGCGGGAGATCCTCGTTGCCGTAGCACGTGGAGCGGACAATGCGCAGATAGCGGAGGATCTCTTCATCTCACCAGCAACGGTGAAGACTCATCTGGCGCGCATCATGTCGAAGACCTCGTCGCATGATCGTGCGCAGCTCGTGGTCGTGGCCTATGAGAGCGGTTTGGTACGGCCCGGCTACTGAGGTTTTTTGAGCGCACATGGCGCAGACCCTTCTTCATCTCATCGAAGGGTCAACATAAGCGTAACGCTGTCAGATTTCTTGAAGAAGGGTCTTGCAAACCCCATACAGGCTGTTAATATATCTCCTCGAACTTAGCACTCGCACCCGAAGAGTGCTAAAACCGAGACGGGCGATAACTCGGCGCTCTGTCCGGCCAGGCAAAAGGGTGCGAGCACGGAAGAGACGGATGAGAAAGGAAGTCGGTGTCATGAATCTCAAGCCTTTGGGCGATCGCGTCATCATCAAGCAGGATGAGGCTGAGGAGAAGACCTCTTCGGGCCTCTACATAGCCGGAGACGCGAAGGAGAAGCCTCAGACCGGCACGGTGCTGGCCGTGGGACCGGGCAAGCTGGGCAAGGATGGCAAGAACCTCCCGATGCCTGTCAAAGCAGGCGACCGCGTGGTCTACAGCAAGTACGGCGGGAATGAGATCCTGACCGACGATGAAGAGGTGCTCATCGTCCGCGCTGATGACATCTACGCGGTGTTCGCATAACCACCGATACGCACAAGCAGGATCGCTGAAAGCAAGAAAGGAACTGTCAGAAAATGGCTAAGGAAATCAAGTTCGACGCTGACGCTCGCTCGGGCCTTGCGGCTGGTGTGAGCAAGCTCTCTGACGCGGTCAAGGTAACCTTGGGACCCAAGGGCCGCTATGTGGCGCTTGAGAAGTCCTATGGTGCTCCCACCATTACCAACGACGGCGTGACCGTTGCCAAAGAGGTGGAGCTGGAGGACAAGATCGAGAACATGGGCGCACAGCTCGTGCGCGAAGTGGCGGTGAAGACCAACGATGTGGCTGGTGATGGCACCACCACGGCAACGCTTCTGGCTGATGTCATCGTCCAGGACGGTCTCAAGAACGTGACGGCAGGCGCGGACGCGCTGGCTATCCGCCGCGGCATCGAACAGGCCACCGAGACCGTGGTCGCCTCCATCAAGAAGGCAGCCAAGAACGTCTCCACCAAGGAGCAGATCGCGAATGTGGGCACCATCTCTGCAGGAGATGCCACCATCGGCGAGAAGATCGCTGAGGCCATGGCGAAGGTGGGCAAGGACGGCGCCATCAGCGTGGAGGAGAGCCAGACGTTCGGCATCGAGATGGACGTCGTGGAAGGCATGCAGTATGACCGTGGCTACATCTCCCCGTACATGGCAACGGACATGGAGAAGATGGAAGCGGTCTTGAAGGACCCCTACATCCTGCTGACCGACCAGAAGGTGTCCAACGTCCAAGACTTCATCCCGCTTCTGGAAGAGGTCATGCGCAGCGGTCGTCCGCTGTTCCTAGTGGCCGAGGACGTCGACGGCGAAGCTCTGGCAACGCTGCTCTTGAACAAGCTGCGCGGCACGCTCAATGTGGTTGCCATCAAGGCCCCTGGCTTTGGAGACCGCCGCAAGCGCATCCTGGAGGACATCGCCGTGGTCACCGGTGCCCAGGTCATCGACAAGGACTTCGGCATGACGCTGGCTGACGCCACCATCGACATGATGGGCACCGCCAAGACGGTCAAGGTCACCAAGGACAATTCGCTCATCGTCGACGGCGCGGGCAAGAAGAAGGAGATCGAGGCTCGCATCGGCCAGATCAAGGCTGAGATCGAGCGCACGGATTCCGACTTCGACCGCGAGAAGCTCCAAGAGCGCCTCTCCAAGCTCTCCGGTGGCGTTGCGGTGCTGAAGGTGGGCGCTGCCACCGAATCCGAGCTCAAGGAGAAGAAGAGCCGCATCGAAGACGCGCTGCAGGCAACGCGTGCAGCCGTTGAAGAGGGCATCGTCGCAGGCGGCGGCGTGGCTCTGGTGAACGCCATCCCGGCTGTTGAGAAGATGAAGGTGGACGCTGACGAGCAGATCGGCGTGAACATCATCCGCCGTGCTCTGGAAGCTCCGCTGCGTGCCATCGCTGAGAACGCTGGGTATGAGGGCAGCGTGGAAGTGGCTGAGGTCAAGAAGGCGAAGGCTGGCATGGGCCGCGACTACAAGACCGGCGAATGGGGCGACATGATCAAGATGGGCGTGAACGACCCGGTCAAGGTCACGCGCACCGCACTCCAGTCTGCGGCCTCCGTGGCAAGCCTCATCCTCATCACGGAAGCCACCATCTCCGACATCCCGGAGGAGGGTCCGGATCTGTCTGCCCTGGCTGGGGCTATGGGCGGTGGCGGCGGCATGTACTAGTCGAAGGCGCGGTTGCACCCTGCTCAGCGCCTTGTTTTGGACGCGGCGTTGGACGAAGCCAACTTGGTCCAAAGGCGGCGCTGAGAGGGGCACCCCGCACCTTCTTGCCATTGCAGGAAATGAGAAGTCTTCCGTGTGAACGGGAGGCTTCTCGCTATCTTGGTTCGTTCTGTATCTTTGAAAAAGAATCTATTTTGGTGATTTGAGTTCTGAGGTTATCAGCCGCCGAGCCAGGTTTGGATGAGCGGCAGCCAGCCCATGACGAAGATGATGACGATGAGCGCAGGTACGCCGAAGCGCATCCAATTGTGCAGCCATCGCGGGAACTTGAGCCCTTGTCCCTCGTTCGCCTCTGCAAGGAACCTGTCCCATCCCCAGCCGCGCTTGAGCACGCAGAACAGCACGAAGATGAACGACCCGATCACCAGCAGGTTGTTCGACACCAAGAAATCCTCGATGGCCTGGATGTTGCCGATGCCCGGGAGCTGCACCCCCGCCCATGCGTTGAAGCCCAATGCGCACGGAAGGGAGAGCAGCGGGATCAGGACGCAATTGATGATGACGGCCTTCTTGCGGCTCATGCCCCATTGGTCCATCCAGAAGGAGAGGATCCCTTCGAAGACGGCGATGACCGTGGAGATGGCCGCGAAGCCCATGAAGACGAAGAACAGCGTCGCCCAGAGGTTGCCCATCCACATCTGCTCGAAGACCGCAGGCAGCGTGATGAAGACGAGACCCGGGCCCGAATCGGGGGACACGGCGAAGGCGAAGCAGGCAGGGAAGATGATGAGGCCGGTGGCCACGGCTACGAAGGTATCGAGTCCCGCGATGCGCACGGCCTCCCCCATGAGCGAGTACTTCTTATCTATGTAGCTGCCGAAGATCTCCATGGAGCCGATGCCGATGGAGAGCGTGAAGAACGCTTGCCCCAGGGCGGCATAGGTGGCATCGAAGAACTGCTGGGGACTGGCGAAGAGCTTGCTGAAATCCGGCAGCAGATAGAAGGCGATGCCGTCGGCTGCGCCGGGGAGCGTGCAGGCGCGCACGGCGAGCACGCCGATGAGCGCCAAAAGGCAGACCATCATCACCTTGGTGATGCGCTCGACGCCCTTCTGCAGTCCCATGGAGCAAACGAGCAGCGATATCAGGCAGGCGACGATCATCCACCCGACCAGCTCAGCGGGATCGGCCAGCATCGCATCGAACATGCCCGTCACATCGAAGCCCGTACCGAACGGCGCCACCGCCATCTTCGGGATATAGCAGAGCATCCAGCCAGCTACCGTGGTGTAGAACATCATCAGCAGATAGAGGCCGCAGAAGCCGACCCATTTGAAGATATGCCAATGGGAGCCCTTCGGTTCCAGCACGTTGAAGGCTCGCGCGATCCCTTTTTGGGAGGCACGCCCCACGGCGAACTCCATCACCATGATGGGCACGCCCAACGCCACCAAGAAGATGAGATACAGGATGATGAACGCCGCTCCGCCATATTCGCCGACGATATAGGGAAAGCGCCAAACGTTCCCCAGTCCGACTGCGCATCCCGCTGAGATCAATATGAACCCCAAGCGCGATTTGAATTGTTCCCGTGCCATGTTCGTCCTCATCCTTCATGCTCAGGCGATGTTCAGGGCCAAGCGAATACTTGGAAGCGGCATCATTGTACGCGATGAGGATAAGACGGCTACAATCCGTGAGCAAGACGGCAAGTGCGGAAGAGGAAGCGAATGTCTGTGAGAGCGACGGGCACGGCAAAGGATGGGAGCGAACCCAAAGGGACGCTGACGCGTCGCACCTTGCATTATTACTGGATAGCCACGCGTAAGCACTTGGGACTCTTCTTGGGCCTGCTTGCTTCCACCATCGGCTTCGTAGGGCTGCTCACCTACGGCAACCCTTACGTGATGAGCCTGATCGTTGACCGCGTGAGCGCCGGCGCCGTTCCGGCTGATGAGGTGCTTCCCGTCTTCGGGCCCTACATCGCAGCGCTGATCCTCATCAACGTCTTCGGCCAGGCTTGCAGCAAGCTCCAAGACCTGACCGCCTGGAAGCTCCAGATCGCTGCGAACTACGATCTGGCCACCATGGCCTTCGATGCGCTGTCCAACCAATCCATGTCCTTCCACTCCAGCCGCTTCGGTGGCACGCTGGTCAGCCAGACTTCGAAGTTCATGAGCGCCTACACATTGCTGATGAATACCATCACCTTCCCCTTCTTGCCCGTTATCTGCTCAGTGGTGTTCACCTGTGCGCTGCTGTTGCCGCTCGTGCCTGCATATGTGGCCGTGCTGATGGTGCTCTTGGTGGTCTATGCCAGCGTGTCCTATCTCATGTACAAGCGCATCTTGCACCTGAACGAGAAGGCCGCTGCGGCGCAGAACCGCCTGTCGGGAGAGCTGTCCGATGCGGTGACCAACATCTTGGCGGTCAAGACCTGCGGGCGCGAGGACTACGAGCGTGAGCTCTTCGATGCAGCCAATCGCGATGTGGTAGCGCGCGATTCCAAGCGCATGATGTCCTCCATCGCCCGTGGCGTCATCACGGCGTGCATCACCGTGGTCATCATGAGCGTGGTCACGGTGTTCATCGCAGGAGGCAACGCATGGTTCGGCATCTCTGCTGGCACGCTGGTGATGATGTTCACCTATACCTACACGCTGACGAATCAATTCAACTTCATCAACACCGGCCTGCAGCGGCTGAATCAGGTGTTCGGCGATGCCAGCGGCATGACCGCGGTGTTGGATGAGCCGCGACTGGTGGCCGATGCTCCTGATGCCCAGCCGCTCGTGGTGGAGCTGGGCGACATAGATTTCGAGGACATCGGCTTCAGCTACACCGACGGCGGCGTGCAGACGGTGGTCTTCGATGGCTTCGACCTGCACATCCCTGCCGGTCAGCGCGTGGGGCTCGTGGGCATGAGCGGTGCGGGCAAGACCACGCTGACGAAGCTCTTGCTGCGGCTAGCCGATATCCAGCAGGGTCAGATCCTCGTGGACGGACAGAGCGTGGTGAAGGTGACGCAGCAGAGCTTGAGACGCAACATCGCCTATGTCCCCCAAGAAGCCATGCTGTTCCATCGCACCATAGCTGAGAACATCGCCTATGGACGACCGGACGCCACCATGGATGAGATCCGTGCCGCGGCTGCGCGCGCCAACGCCTTGGAGTTCATCGAACGGCTGCCGCAGGGCTTCGAGACGCTTACGGGGGAGCGCGGCGTGAAGCTCTCGGGTGGTCAGCGCCAGCGCATCGCCATCGCCCGAGCCATGCTCACCGATGCGCCCATCCTCGTGCTGGATGAGGCCACGAGCGCATTGGATTCTGAGAGCGAAGCGTTGGTGCAGGATGCGTTGCGCAAGCTGATGGCCGACCGCACCACCATCGTGGTGGCACACCGCCTCTCCACGGTGGCTTCCTTGGACAGGATCGTGGTCCTGCGGGATGGCGTCATCGTGGAGGACGGCGCGCACGAGGAGCTGCTGCGCCAAGAGGGCGAATATGCCTCGCTTTGGAATCGTCAGACAGGTGCATTCTTGGAGTGATCCTTGCGACGTGCGCTGTTCGGCCGCGGGGCGGTGGGAGGAGGCGCATCAGCGCTTGGCGTAGCAGTGGCGGATGGCCAAGAAGACGATGAAGGCCACGATGCCCACTCCTGCCATGGCCACATAGAGCCATGAATACCCGATGATGGGAACCAAGAGTCCCAAGAGCAGCGGTCCTATGCCCACGCCCACGTCCAGGTGCATGTAGAACGTGGCGTTCGCAACGGAGAGCCGGTCATCGGGTGCGGCCTTCACGGCCATGGCCAGCCCGCAGGATTGGATGGTGCCCACGCCGTAGCCGCACAGAAGCGCGCTCCCTAAGATCATCCAGTCGTTCGATGCCCACGCCAAGACCAGCATGCCTGCAGCGAACGTGAAGAATGCCGGTGCCATGACGAACAGCGGTCCCCGCCTGTCGAAGGCGCGTCCCGTGAAGGGGCGCGTTATGAACATGCTCAAGGCGTACACGATGAAGAAGACGGAAGCCGCGCGCGTGAGCCCGACCGTCTCTGCGAAGGGCGTCAAGAACGTGAGCAGGGACGAATAGCCGAAGAAGATGAGGAAGCTCACCATGGAGATGGGGATGGCGCTCTTCTCGATCACAGCATCGAAGGCGCGTCCGCTTCGCTTCGCCTGAACCTGGCGGGAAGCAGCCTCTTCGCGGGCTCCTTCCACCGAACCTGCAAGCTCCTCTGCTGCTTCTTCCTCAAGCGCCGCCTGAGCGCTCATGGTCTTCTTGGGGGACTTGATGGCTCCGATGCAGGGAAGCGCTATGAGGACGATGGCGGCAGAGACGAAGAAGAGCGACTGATAGCTCACCCAGCGTGAGATGAGGATGCCCACGAAGGGTCCGATGGCCGCTCCCAGCGTGACCGAGAGCATGTAGTAGCCGATGCCCTCTCCCTTGCGTGCAGCGGGCACGATGGCGGTGACGATGGTGGCCACCGTGGTGGAGCAGATGCCGTAGAAGAAGCCATGGACAAGCCGAATGCCCATGAGCAGCGGCAAGGGCGCATCCAGAAGGTAGAGCGCCGTCAAGGCGCAATCGGCGAGGGCGCCGATGAAGAGGAGCGGCTTGCGTCCCACCTTGTTCATGAGAAGAGGGGAGGTGAAGCGTGCGAACAAGGTGCCCACGATGAAGATGCTGGCGCAGAACGCAGCCAGAGAGGCAGGGGCTGCATAGACGTCCATGGCGTAGGCCGTCATGACCACGGTCAACATGAAGTAGTTGCATGACAGCACGAAGTTCGTCACCGTGCCGACGATGAAATCCTTCGTCCAGAGCGCAGGCGAGCCTTGAGGCGTGCAGGCCTTTGGCGCTTCGGCGTGGGCGACCTTTGAGGGCTTTGTCATGTCACTGGGCACAGGGATCCTTCGCGATCATGACCGTGATGGGGGAATCCTTCACCACCGCATAGCTGACAGAGCCCAAGTACCCTTTGACGCCGCCCTTGCCGCGGCTGCCCATGATGATGAGGTCAACGCCTTCATCGCGGGCGCAGTTCAGGATGAGGTCAGCAGGGGAGGATCCTTTGAGCAGCTTCACCTCTGCTTGTCCAGGGAGGTTCTGGGCGATCTGGTCCAGCTCCTCTTTGATGGCATCCGGCTCGTCCATGATGACCGTGTCGATGCCGGCGGCTGCCGCCCCCGATGAGAACAGGCGCATGACATGCACGAGCACCACCTTGATGCTCGGATCGCTTCCTGCTATCTCCCGAACGATATCAAGCGCCTTGCGCGAAGGCTCTGATCCGTCATAGGCAACGAGTATCTTGCGCGACCACATGCTCATCCTCCTCATCTCATGCTTGCGAAGCTCTCGATCGATGCTCTTGATTCTAGTATGCGCGCACGCCGAAGTCCGCATGAGGCAGGCTTCCGATTTGACCTCGTTACTTGCGACGGATAGAATCCGTTTCGCGTTACTTGCGTGACGGGCCGTTAGCTCAGTTGGTAGAGCAGGGGACTTTTAATCCCAAGGTCGCGGGTTCGATTCCCTCACGGCCCACCACCCGAAAGCATGAGAGCCGCTTGCATGAGCAAGCGGCTCTTCATCTCATGTCCCTTTAGAAGCACCTATCTGGCGCATCCATCATGCAGGCGCAAGCCCCTCTCACGCCTGTGGCGGCTGGAAGGTATCCTTGTCAGGAGCGAAGGAGCGCATGGCATCGATGGTGCGCGCGAACAGCTCGTCCAGCTCCCAGCCCAGCATCTCAGCGCCGCTTCGGATGACGTCGCGATCAACGCCAACGGCGAAGCGCTTGTCTTTGAACTTCTTCTTCAAGGACTTCACTTCGAAATCCATCACGCTCTTGGAGGGCCTCATCACGATGGCCGCACCGATGAGCCCCGTGAGCTCTTCGGTGGCGAAGAGGATCTTCTCCATCTGAAGCTCTG
>CANODU010000052.1 GCA_947565185.1 uncultured Eggerthellaceae bacterium
CGGAGGAGTGAGACATCCTGCGGATGTCTCACTCCTCCGTCCCCCTGATACAGACTTCCTCCGTCCCCCTGATACACAAGTGAAAACAGTGCCCTTTGCATGGATATGCAAAGGGCATAGCAAGGATGTTATGGGCCTGTGCAAAACACAGGCCCATTGTTTTGCTCTCGTGCGGCCAGTTGGCCGCACCCACGAGATCTTCAACCGGGCGTAAGCCCGGTTAGGCCATTCGGATGCGAAGCATCCGTAAGGCCGTCCCTTACAAAGAGGTGCTGCGAAGCAGCACCGACACACTTTGGGGATGTGCGGTCAGTTGGCCGGCACCCACGACAACCAGAAGCGCCCATGAGGGCTCATGAGCGGTATACTGAGTCGGTTTCGATACTGACAAGGAGCGCCCCATGCTTGACATCAAGTTCGTTCGCGAGAATCTGCCCGCCGTGGAAGAGGCCATGCGCAATCGCAACACATCGTTCGACACGCAGGCCTTCATGGATCTGGATGCACGCCGCCGCGAAGCCATCCAGCAAGAAGAGTCGCTGCAGGCGGAGCGCAACAGCACATCAAAGCAGATCGGGCAGCTCATGAAGGAAGGCAAGCAGGCCGAAGCGGAGGCGGCGAAAGAGCGCGTCCGCGCCATCAACGAGCAGCTGGACACGGCGGCCGAGGCGCGCGAAGCGGCTGATTCGGGCCTGCGCGATCTGCTGCTGCACGTGCCGAACATGCCGGATGCCACTACGCCCGTGGGCGCCGATGAGAACGACAACCCGGAGGTGCGTCGCTGGGGCACGCCGCGCACGTTCAACTTCCCCATGAAACCGCACTGGGACTTGGGCACGGACCTCAACATCATCGATTTCGAACGCGGCGTCAAGCTGGCCGAGAGCCGCTTCTACGTGCTGGGCGGCGCGGGCGCGAAGCTGGAGCGCGCGCTGATCAGCTTCATGCTGGACCAGCACACCAGCCGCGGCTACAAGGAATGGTGGGTGCCAGCGCTGGCGAACAAGGACACGCTGACGGGCACGGCGCAGCTGCCGAAGTTCGAAGAGGACCTGTACAAGACCACAGAGGGGCTGTACCTGATCCCCACCGCGGAGGTGCAGCTCACGAACCTGCATGCGCAGGAGATTCTGGACGCTGACCAGCTGCCGCTGCGCTACTGCGCATTCACGCCGTGCTTCCGCGAAGAGGCCGGCAGCGCTGGGCGCGATACGCGTGGCATCATTCGCGTGCATCAGTTCAGCAAGGTGGAGATGGTCAAGTATGCCACGCCCGAAACGGGCTTCGACGAGCTGGAATCCATGGTGGCTGACGCGGAGAACATCCTGCAGAAGCTGGAGCTGCCTTACCGCGTGATCACGCTGTGCACGGGCGACATCGGATTCTCCGCCGCGAAGACCTACGACGTGGAAGTCTGGATGCCCAGCTATGACGGCTACAAGGAGATCTCCAGCTGCTCATGCTGCACGGACTTCCAGGCGCGGCGCGCGAACATCCGCTACAAGGATCCGGAGCAGTTCAAGGGCACGCGCTACGTGTACACGCTGAACGGCAGCGGACTGGCTGTGGGCCGGTGCATGGCGGCCATCATCGAGAACTACCAGAACGCCGACGGCACCATCACCGTGCCCGAAGCGTTGGTCCCCTACATGGGCGGCATGACGAAGATCGTGCCCGAACAGGCGTAACGGTTCGCTGGTTCGCATCTTCGCGGGCGTAACGCCTAATGGGCACGAACAATCCCAGAGCGCAGCAGGCTGTCAAGCAACGCAAGCGGCGCTCCGTTGCGCAATCCGGACGCGTGGTGGACACGGGTGCATCGGGCGCTCTGCGACGCCCTGACGCAGATCAGCTCTCCGGCGAACTTTCGCAGCTTCCCGATTCTTTGCAGCTTTCGGATCCTTCGAAGGATCTTCCGGACACAGAAAGCGCAACCGAATCTGATGAAGCGCATAACGAAGACGCTGCCGAAGCGCTGGCCCGGCAGGCACAGGCGCGCCTTGAGCGCATCGAACGCGCAGAGCGCGAAGAGCGCAAGCGCAAGCGGCGACGCCGGATCCGACGCGCGCTCATCGGGCTTGTGCTCTTCGTGTTGCTCGTATGCGTAGGGCTGCTGATCGCCTTCGGCATCTTCCGCTGGCAAACCTATGATGATGCAGCCGATATCCAAGGCACGTGGTACCACGAGGAAACCTCCATGCCCGTCACCATCACAGAAGATGAGATCGTGCTGACCGATGACGTGGCCTACCGCTACGTGCTGGATCCGGAGGCGAAGACCATCCTGTTCAAGTTCGGGAACATGGAGGGCGGGGGGCGCTACCGGTTCGCGCTGGACCGGCAGGAGCTGGTCATCACGGACGGGAGCTTCGACTGGTGGAGCAACTTCGCAGACGATGCGCTCTGGACAGCGCAATCGCTCATCGCGCAATACGCGTTCGCGCAAGAGGTGCCCCTGGCATCGGGAGATGAGCACGAAACGGTGTTCACCCGGGAGAAGCCGTGACCGTCCGCGTTGCAAGCACAGTTGCCCATTCCGTAGAAGACGCGTAAGCGGCATCTACTCTCATCGAACAGAACCGAAGCGCTGCGCTGCGGCGGGATCTGGCGCGCCCATGCTATATTTGTCATCCGGCATTGAGAGGGGGGCTCGTGCGCATCGGCCGCAACAAGACCGGCGCCGCCGGCCACATCAAGAGGAATACGCAAGGAACGTCGAACGAGATCTCGTTCTCCGTGCTTGACAGCATGAAAGGCCCGGACAACGAAGATGACGGCGCATCCCCGCTCGGCCGCATCTCGCTGTTCACGCTGGGCCCGAAGCGCCCGTCGTCCACCCCTTCGAAAGACCCCTCGCTCCCGGAGAAGTACACCACCTCCGCCCATGCCGCGCCCACGCGCCCGTCATGGGAGTTCACGGACACCGAGGTCAAAGCCCGGCGCTCGCGCCGCAAGCGCAGCCGCCGGCTGGTCGTTGGCATCATCGCCATCGTCTGCATCATCGGTCTCGGCTTCGGCGCCACCATCGGCATCGGCCGCTACCAGCAGATGCAGGAGCGCGCGCAGAGCCTGACCGCGCAGATAGCAGACGCGAAGGAGCAGGTACAGGTGGCCGAAGGGTTCATGCAGCTGGTGGAGACCTCCTTCGCCATGCCCTTGGCGGACCTGGATCCCACCGCGCTCAACACCCAGCTTGACGACTGGAGCCAGCGGCAGAACAGCATCGCCACCAAGCTGCGCGCCACGAAGACCTCCATCGAACGCATCCAGGAGATGTCATCAGGCGCAGAGCTGGAGCGGGCGAACAACGCCATCGGGATGATCAACGCCACCATCAAGGCTATGGAAGCGGGACACGAAGCGCTGACGGAAGTGGCGCAAGCGGCAGACTCCTACGCGCAGGCCGAAGCGTTCCTAAGCCATGCGATGGAGGGCGATTCGCTGGCCCGCGAAGCCGTGTCACGGGACCTGACCGATGACGCAACGGCACAAGAGGCCATCAGCACATCGAACGCAGCTATCGACGAGTTCGTGGCTGCGCGGACGGCCGTGGAATCCGTGCAGACCTCAGCCGCTGACCTGATCCAGCGCTCCGGCGCATTCGACCAGAGCGCCGCTGACGTGCTGAAGCCATTCGTGGACTATGCGAACCTGCGTATCGAAGCGCAGGGATTCGCCATCAAGGCGGACGAGGGGTACCTGAACCTGTCCAGCCAGCAGATGACAGAGGCGAATTCCCAGTACAACGCCACAGAGGAGAGGGCGGCGAACCTGATCGCAGAGCAGCGCGGAGCATATCCCACGGACATCGTGCAGCAGGCCTATGACGCCGTCATCCCCACCAGCGAAAGCGTCCTGTCGTGGCAGACGGAGCACGCGCGCGTCCAACAGCTCTACGCCGAGCTGTGACCCGCAGCGCTTCGGGCGCGCCCTCAAGGTCACGGAATGCAATCATGTCCCCTCCCTTCGCGCGCCCTTTCGCACGCTTTGCTACATTGAGACCATGGATCGCGATCATGAGATAGTCAAAGCAAGCGTCATCGGCATCGTGGGCAACATGCTCCTGGTTGTCTTCAAGCTGATCGTGGGCTTTGTGTCTCATTCCATCGCCATCATCCTGGACGGCGTGAACAACGCCACGGACGCCATGTCCTCCATCGTGACCATCGCGGGCACGAAGCTGGCCGCGCGGCGCCCGAACAAGGATCACCCGTTCGGCTACGGGCGTGTGGAATACCTCACGGCGGTGGTCATTGCGCTCATCATCCTGGTGGCCGGCGTGATCTCCCTGCGCGAATCCATCCTCAAGATTATCCATCCTGGCACGCCCAGCTACTCCACCATCACCATCATCGTCATCATCGTGGCCATCGCGGCGAAGATCGTGCTGGGCATCATCTTCAAGCACTACGGCGACAAGACGCATTCCGAAGCACTGGTGGCCTCCGGCGTTGATTCCAATTATGACGCCGTGCTCTCCGCAGGCACGCTGGTGGTAGCGCTGGCCCAGAACCTCTGGAACATCAACATCGACGGCGTGGTGGGCGTGATCATCTCGCTTGTCGTATGCAAAGCCGGCATCGACGTCCTGCGCGATTCGCTCTCGCCCATCATCGGGGAGCCAGAGGACCGCGAACTGGTCAGCAAGATCACGCGCTACGTCAGCCAGTTCCCGGATGTGCACGACGTGCACGATGTGATCCTGGACAACTTCGGGCCGAACAAGGTCATCGGTTCTGTGCACATCAAGGTGCCGGACACCATGACAGCACGGCAGATCGGCGTGCTCAGCCGCCGCATCGTGAAGGGGTTGCAGGAGAAATTCGACGTGACGCTCACCGTGGGCATCTACACGGAGAACGCCACAGAGAAGTACGAGCCCATGCACAAGAAGCTGGATGAGATCGTGAAGGACAGCCCGAAGGTGTTGAATGCGCACGCGTTCTATGTGGATGAGCAGGCGAAGACGTGCTACTTCGACTTGGTGGTGGACGTGGAAGCGGATGCCCGTGCCGAAATGGAGCACATCGTCAGCGCCATGAAGCAGGCTTATCCCGCGTTCACCTATGACGTCCAGATAGACACCGATTACGCCGAGTAAGGGTGTGTGTGTCAGGGGGACGGAGGAGTGATACGCCCTCCGGGCGTATCACTCCTCCGTCCCCCTGATACACACACCCTCCGTCCCCCTGACACACATCTCGTGGGTGCCGCCAACTGGCGGCACGAATGAATGCGCGGCGATAAGCCGCGCCACCTCATTCTTTTTTTTGATACGAATCCTTACGAATGGCGCTACTTGACGAGGGATAGGATCTGTTCGGGCCGATCTACGTACAGATCCGGTTCCGCTCCTTCGGCCACGAAATCCTCTTTGTGGTGATACCCCCACAACACAGCAACGGTGAACACGTGCGCATTGCGTCCCGCACGGATGTCGCCCGGCGAATCGCCTATATAGACGGTGTCTTCCGGTGCCGTCTTCAGCATGCGCATGGCTTGCTGGATGCCGGTGGGATCCGGCTTGCGTGGGATCATGGGGCTTTCGCCGTACATGATGTCCACCTTGTCCGGCAGACAGATGCTCATGATCATATCCACGCCCGGTTGCAGCTTGTTCGACACGACGCCCACTCCGCAGCCGCGCTCGTGCAGCTCATCCAGCAGTTCAGGAATGTTGGGATAGGGGTGCGTGTGGTGGTAATACTCATGGAAGCGCTCGTTCCACAGGTCCATGGCGCACTCCTGCACTTCAGCTGGCGTGCCTTCCGGCAGCGCCAGATAGATGAGACGGCGAACGCCCGCGCCAACGAACGAGAGGATCTCGTCGGTCGTGCGCGTTGGGTAGCCCAGTTCCTCAAGGATGCTGTTCGTGAGCAGGACCAGATCAGGCACCGTATCCAGCAAGGTGCCATCCAGATCGAAGATGAACGTGTCGAACGCGTGCGCAGGTGCCTGTGTCATGGGTGTCCTTCCCGTCGAATCTCGGCATCGTACCACGAGTGTGTATCAGGGGTGTATCAGGGGGACGGAGGCGTGAGACGCGCTGCGCGCATCTCACGCCTCCGTCCCCCTGATACAGACTCACAGAAAGCGCACCAGCCAGATCACGAGAAGATGGAGAGGGTAATACGCGTAGAACACCCACTTCAGCGGGCGGCCGCGCTGTCCGTTATACGTAAGGATCAGGATGCATGCCAACGTGAACCCGACAACCGCGAACCCGATCTGGCACGTCTGCGCCACCATCGTGTTCGCGAAGTCCATCGGCAGCCCCAGCAGATGCGTGGCATCAGCGAAACGATCCCACTGGACCAACAGCCCCACTGCATTCGCCATGTCCACTCCAGCCGCTCCGTTCGCCGCCGTCACGATGCGCAGGATGGCGGGGGACAGCATGGTAGCGTATGGCACGATCATGGTGAGGAACAGGCCGTTTTGGCGTTGGCGGAACGCGTAGAACATGAAGATCATCAACGGGCCCAGCACCCCCCAATCACACGGCAGGCTGAGCAGCATGCCGCCGATGAGCGCCGCGGCGCCGGCCGCACGTGACGACACTGTGTCGTAGATCCAGATGGCGGCAAGGCCTATGGCCAGCGTGAAGAAGACATTGCCTGTCCAGCCGAAGAGCAACGTGAACGGCGCTTGTGAGAGCACGGCAAACACCAGCAAGCGACCCAGATAGCGCGGCACGCTGGATGTATGCCGATAACCCTCCACCAACAGGAACGCCATGATGGGAAAGGTGATGCCGCCTAACCAATAGAGAAGCTCCACCGCAAAGACCGGCAATTGCGCGATGAAGACGTGCGCCACATGATTCGCGGTCATCCCCACGATGGCAGCTATCTTGAGCGTGAATCCGGTGATGCCTGTGAACGAGCGTTGCATGGCCCGATTATACTGGCAGGACGATGGAATGCGGCGAGCGAACAGAGGGAGCGAACGGGACGCGGACGGCGCTATGCAGCAGGCATCCTGCAGGCGTGGCTGTGGTGTGCTTGGCGATCTTCTTGGCGGTAACGGCGCTGCCGATCGAGGCGCAGCTGGGGGCGGCTGGCAGTGCGAACGGTGTGATACATGCGCTGCATGCTGGCTTGCTAGCTGTGCTCGCATGCAGCATGGTGGCAGCGGTCGGGACCGGGCGCGGACAAGGGCGTGCGCTTCTCACGCTGATGCTGGTGGGATGCGCGATGGGCGGAGTTGCCTGCATGCCCGGGGTTGCGCACGGGGTGACCGAAGCGTGTGCGTATGGGGCGTGGTGCTTGTTCACGGGCGTTGCCGAAGAGGCGCTCTTGTGCGGTGTGCTCTGGCCATGCATGCAGACTGCATTCGGTGATGGGCGTCGGGCCCTCTTGAGCGCGGCGGTCATCTTCGCCGCTTGTCATCTGGGTGGCGATCTGCCGTTCCTGTGGACTGGAGCGCGCGTCGGATTCGCGGTGACGTCCGGGGTGTGCATGGTGTGGCTCTTTCGAAGGACAGGATACCTGTGGGTGCCCGCTGTCTGTCATGCCGTCTTCGATGCCGTTTTGTTCCTCTGTGTTGGCAACCTGGTGTGAGTGGTGACAGGGCTGTATCAGGGGGACGGAGGAGTGATACGCCCGGAGGGCGTATCACTCCTCCGTCCCCCTGATACAGCCGACAGCTAGCTAGCAACGAGCGAAAAAGAACATGTTCCTGCCAGGCGCCCACAGATCCTGTGTGCAGCCCATAAGGGTTGCCGCAGGATCTGTGGCCTATTCATTTTTGTTACAGAGTCGAATGAGGGGATGGGGGTTGAAGCCGATTCTGCAAGCCAAGAAATCCATGATATACACCATCATGGATTTCGCAGGCTGAAGCCAAGGCTGAACACCCCGTCACCTCATGAAGACAGAAGGTTGTTATGGGTTTGTTCTCGTGCCTCCGCAGTCACGGGTGCGTTCGCGGCGTAGCCAGTAGATGCTGATGCCCAACGTGACCGCGGCAGGGATCAACATGATCAACCACATGGTGGAGTACGCTTCGGCAGGCATGCCCGTTGCAGCTGTCATGGCATCGATAGCTGCACCGCCGATGATCGGTCCCACCAGAGTGCCCAGGTCAAGGCCAGTGAACGTCGTGTTGCTGGCAGCACCGCGACGCGATTCCGGCACCGATGCCAGCGCGAACGATTGCAGCAGCGGGGCGCAGCACCCGAAACCGGCCGAACCCACCACCGCCGCAGCCACCAACCCCGGCAGGCCATTCGCCGTGGACAACAAGACATATGACAGCCCGAAGAAGATGACGCCAGCGATCAGCAGCCGCGGAATACCGAACCGGTCGGCTAGGCTGCCGCTGATGGGACGCGTGAGCACCAGGCAGAGCGCGTACACCACGAAGAAGAACCCCATGTTCGCCACGCCCAGCTGGTATCCATAGAGCACCACGTAGCTCCCCATGCAGGAAAACGATGTGGACAGCAGCATGAGCGCGACCGCTTTGCTGACGGCTTCCTTCGCGAACATGCGCTCCAGCTTCAGCTGGTAAGGCAGCCGCTCATGATATGGCTCCTTGATCAGCAGCAAGCAAAGCAGGGAGACGAGCACGGACGCAGCCGCCAAGAAATACGTGATGGAGAAGCCGAATGCGTCCACGATGAACAGACCGAACGCAGGGCCCACGGCTTGCGCCACCGACTGCGCCAGCGTGAAGAAGCTGATGCCGCTGGCGAACTTGGTGACGGGCAGGAACTCAGACACGAGCGACATGGCCAGCGGGCCACCGCAACCGATGCCGATGCCGTGGAACAGGCGAATGGCCAACAGCATGGGCACGGAATCTGCCAGCGCATAGCCGATGAGCGACACGAAGATGATAGCCTGCGTGCCCACCAGCATCCACTTGCGAGAGAAGCTGTCGAACGCAGGTCCAGCGAAGGGGCGAATGAGCAGCGCCGTGACACAGAAGGAACTGACCACGATGCCCACCATTGACGTGGTGGCGCCCAGGGAGTCAACGTAGACGGGCAGCGTGGTGTTCGACATGAACGCGGCCATGGACTGGAAGAAGTTCACCACCATGAGGATGACGAACGGCACGCTCCAGATGGATTCGCGCGGGACCACCGCCTGACGCGGTTGACGTGAAGATGTGCTGGGCTGTTGCGGCATGCGTCACAGTGTAGCGCTTTGCTGAGGATGCGGCGGGAGCGCACCACAGGACGGGAGCGGCCAGCAGCAGAGGCCACGCATAGCGCGCGTCGAACACGGGCGCGACCACGCAGAACGCCACGACCACGGCAAGCGGCACGAACAGAATGCCACACAAACTACGCCGCCGCCAACATGCGAACGCCATCAGACATGGCAACCAGAGCACATACGTCACGGTCAGAAACGGCAGGTTCACCACCGGGATGGACGCGACCGCCTTGTACGCTTTGTCCAGCCCTTGGCGAAGCCAGTCAAGCTCATCCGGATTCCAAAGCACGTAGCGGTGGTCCTCTCCCAGCTTCGTATCCACGGTGACCATGCGCAGATTCAGATACGTCGTCGGCGCCAGATACTGCCCGGCCAACGCAGCCACCGAACCGAAATACGCCTCCGGATCGCGCATGCCCTGCTGCACCCACAACCCCAGATAGCGCGCCAGATCCGCATCTGTCGCATCCACGCGGTAGTAATACTTGACGGCATCTTGGAAGTCAGCATCGTAATGATCGCACACGCGCTCTACGTCCACCACAGCATCGATGATGGCCGCCTCCTCATCAGTCAGCGCGTGCGCCTGCGCGTAGCGCGACGTCTGCTGGAACAGTGGCCCCAACACCTCTTGCCGACCACCCGGTGCGATGTTCGCCAGCGGGAACACGAGCAAAGGCAGCAAGAGGGCCATCACAACGAAGCAGCCGACGCCTTGCAGGGCGAACGCTGCGAAGGCGGTGCGCTCTTTCGCCCGATGCTCGACCCGTTGTCCTCCCCCTTGTTTCGTTCGTTGCTTCGTCCGGCGCGTGCGAAAGACCAGACAGCACACGATGGCCGTTGCCACGACGACGAACACGCCCGTCTTCTTCGTCAGGCACATCAAGAGCGCCAGCGCGAACATGCCCATCTGCGCGTGCTTGTTCGCCAGGCTTGCACCGCGCGTGCGCGCGCAATCCGCCAGCATCATCAACCACGGAAAGAAGAAGAGCCCGAACGTGGAATCCTTCACGACGCAATCTGCCCAGACGGGGAACGACGGCAGCAGACAGAACAGGGCGAATGCGGCTGCGCGCAGCGGCAGCGGCACGCGCCAGGCGCGGAAGCGAACGATGGCGTGCGCGAAAAGAGCCGCATAGGCCAGCACCTGCAGGGTTGCCAGCACGAAGACGCCTGCCATCCACGTGCCCGTGAGCTGGTCAGACACCCACGCAGCCGCGCCGTAGACGAGCGTGGTCAGGACCGGGTGATGATCCACCAGCCACGCCGTGGTGAGCGTCTCGTCCTGCACGTCGTGCCATTGGATGAGCGGCACCGGATGCGCCTCTGGATAGACCTGCCACATCTGCCAATACGTGTCCCAGTAGGTACCGCCGGGGAAGTTCGCCACCACCCACGGCAGCCAGAACACCAGCATGATCGCCATGAACGCCGGCCACGGAAGCGGACGGGGCAAGCGATACAGACGACTGGGCGTGCGACGCGGGTGCGGTGCGCGAGGTGTGCGGGAAGCGCGCGGCGCCAACCGGTCATAACCTGCGGCGAACAGCACGAGCACGGCACCGAACGGGATGATGCCAACCAGCGTGAGCAGGATCTCTGCCCCAAGCGGGATGGCGGCCCAGCCCTCGCCGATCACGTAAGAGACGCCGAACACGCAGCAGAACGACATCGTTGCTGCCAGTCCAAGCGCCATGTATCTGTCACGATCCATACCCTAGATTGTACGCTGTAGCTTGATATTGGTGGCGCGTCTGGCGACGCGCATTCATTCGTGCCGCCGGTTGGCGGCACCCACGAGGGCTGTGCCAGGTTGTTGTGGGTGCTGGCAACTGCCAGCACGGTTGAAAACAGTGCCCTGTGCATGAATATGCACAGGGCATCACAAACTCAGGTGTGTATCAGGGGGACGGAGGCAGTCTGTATCAGGGGGACGGAGGAGTGATACGCCCG
>CANODU010000053.1 GCA_947565185.1 uncultured Eggerthellaceae bacterium
GTCCTAAGGCAGGGCGGATATGCTCAAGCGGAAACGAGAAGGCTAGAGGTTTGAGGACGAGGTGGCTTCCATTCGGCCCAAGCGCCGCATCTCCCAGAGGATGAATCCGATGGTGATGGAGATGGCAACAACATCAGAGATGGGATTCGCGAAATAGAGCGCATCGAGCCCGTCGAACTGCGGAGCCATGACCGGCAAGATGTGGGGCAGGATGAACAGAAGCGGCACCAAGAAGATGATCTGGCGCGTGAGAGTCAAAAAGATGGATTTCGCCGGCTGGCCCGTGGCTTGAAAGTAATTCGAGCCCACGACTTGGAATCCCACCATCGGGAACACCGCGAATTGCACGCGCATGGCGAACGAGGTGAAGGCTACCAGCGATTCATGGGTGATGCCGAAGGCCATGACGATCGCCTCAGGGAACAACATGATGGCCAGCCACTCCACCGTAGCTATGGCGAACCCCAAGCCGATCCCCAACCAGAGAGTCTGCTTCACGCGGCCGATCAGCCGCGCGCCGTAGTTGTAGCCCAAAAGCGGCTGGATGGCGATAGCGGTGCCGATGAGCGGCATGACCACGAACCCCGCGATGCGGTTGATGACCCCGATGGAGGCCAAAGCATCCACAGCCCCGATGACGCTTACGGCCCCGTAGGTGATGAGCTGATAGTTCAGCACGAAGTTCACCACCGCCATGCCCGCTTGCACAGCGAAGGAGGGGAACCCGAACGCGATGATGGTGCTCACGAAGCGCAAACGCAGCGCCAGATAGCACCTGCGGATGCGCAAAGGCACGCCCTTCGTGAAGAGGAAGTACCACAAGACCGCCGCGGCCGAGCAAGCCTGGCCCACCAGCGTGGCCACGGCGCTTCCGGCCACGCCCCAGCCCAGCACCAGCACGAACAGATAGTTGAAAGCGGTGGCCACCACCAGCCCGATCACCATAGTGCCCAGCGCACGGTTAGGCGCGCCACAGGTACGGATGAAGCTGTTCACGCCCATGCCGATGCTCTGGAGGAAGAACCCGTAGCAAAGGATCTGCATGAACGTCCGAGCATAGGGGCGCACGTCATCGGTAGCGCTTGAGATGGTGAGCAGCCATTCCATGACAGGCGGGAATGAGACCGCCACAGCCACGATGAGCCAGAGGATCATGCTCAAGGTGATGACGTTGCCCAAGGCCCGCTCGGCGCCTTCGCGATTGCCTTCGCCCAAGCGCAGGGCGGCCAAAGCATTGCCGCCGTTGCCTACCAGCATCCCAAGCGCCATGAACACGATCATGGCTGGATTCGCCACGGTAACGGCGGAGAGACCTATCTCGCCCATGGCATGGCCCAGGAACATGGAGTCGATGATGTTATAGGAACCGTTGACCAGCATCCCCACGATGGAGGGAATGGCGAACTCCGCGATCAGACGCGGGATGGAGGCCGTCCCCATACGGGTGACGCGCTCCCCTTCGCGGACGCGCTCCTGCCTGGCGGGAGAGCTCCCTTGAGGCTCTGCTTCTTTTCGGATGACTGGTCCCATGAACCCTAGCTTACCCGAAAAGCGCAACCCGAAAGAAACGCATGAGGAGACGGCGCTCTTTCGCCCCTTGTGGGGCAACGGACTCCGTCCCCGTTGCCCCTCTGTTCGATCATTTGAGCTTGGCTTCAAGCCAAGTTGCTGCAAAGTGCTGCCCCTCCCCCTGGATTGCTCGTATACTGAGCATGCCGATCATTGCGAGAAGGGGGATCGCCATGGCAATGCTTCCTCAAGATGCACGTGAGCTATTCGAAACAGCCCAGAACATGGTGCTCTGCACAGCGTCCGCTGACGGAGTGCCCAATGGAGCGGCCATCGGCATGAAGGCCGTCATAGATGATGAGACCGTCTATGTCTCAGACCAATTCTTCAAGAAGACGCTTGCCAACCTCCGCGTGAACCAAAAGGTAGCGATCGCATTCTGGACGGGCCATGACGCCTACCAGATCCACGGCACTGCCCGCTATGTCAACGAAGGCGAGGAATTCGCTGCTCAGAAGGAAGCAGTGGATGCGAAGTTCGCTTCCATGGGATTGCCCATCAAGGCCAAAGGCGGCTGCTTCATCCATGTTGACGCGGTCTACCAGATGGCTGCTGGTCCCGAGGCGGGCGATCAGATCGCCTAAGGAGTAAAAAGGGGGGCGTTCTTCTCCTCGATCGTTGGATAAAGGTCAACCCCGTCGAAAGCCTGTCAGGGCTGATGGATCGCGGCATCAAGAAGCCCCTCGTCTCTCACACCGCGAGCACCGCCAAAACGCTCAACGGTTCTTTCATGCAAAGCGAGAACGGTTTCTTTGGAAAGCGGCGCTGTCATTTCGCGAGGGCCTCGAAAACATCGACATACTCGTCCATGAGGTCATCGGCGAAGAAAAGGTAGCTGCTTGTGCCTGCTGATGCTTCGCTTTCGATCGGGACGATCTTGAAGGCCGGCTTGTTCCGCTTGAATACGGTAACGGGAACCCGCTCGTTCATAACGAGGTCGGTTATCTGAGTGAAGTTCACACGCGCATCTGTAAAGCTTGCCGTATATCCCATGGCTGCTCCATTCTATGTCATGTTTATATGCATGTTTTAGATGCGTGCATGATTCATCACGCCGGGCGCTATGGCGTGGCAGATGTTCGCTGCGAAAGCTCAGCGTGCTGATCCAGGCAAGCTTGAAGTCGTGGCGAACAATGCTGATGAGCATTTTGAAACGTCCCTTTTGCTCCTTCACATCACTCACTCACATCAACGTAGACTGCCACTTCGCGGACGATATCCTCTATGAGTAGCTCAAACCTGAATTCTTCGCCACAGTATTCGAAGGATGTGAGGGACTTGCGCAAAGCGCAAGTCCATCGTTCTCAGTTGTGCCGGCAGTTGCCGGCACCCACGAAGAGATAGAGGTCCATCAAAAAAGGCGAGCAGAGGTCCTTTATCCTGAATTACTCGAACCGTAAGTAAAAAGAAACTGCGGGTTGATGTGGGTGCTGGCAACTGCCAGCACATTTGAATACAGTGCTCTTTGCATAGACATGCAAAGGGCATAGCAGATCTTATGAACCTGTGCTTTGCACAGGTTCATGGTTTGGTTCTCGTGCCGCCAGTTGGCGGCACCCACGAGGATTGAAACGTTACCTCCGTAGATGCGCATACGATCTTCATGCGCATTCTCAAAACAAAGGGCAAATGCCCTTTGTTTTAGGCCGTTCATCTTGAGTGAAGCGAAAGGTGTAAGGCCGTTTCATGAAAAGAGGCATTGCAAAGCGATGCCGACACGCTTTGAGTGCCGCCAGTTGGAGGCACTCACAAGGAAAAGGCCCCGTCAAAGACAGGGCCTTTTGCATCATAGAAGGGTCAGCGCGAACGCTTAGACCTCCAAGTCCACGTTCTTCTTGAGCACCTTGGAGATGATGAGGTAGTAGATGATGCCCACTACGATCCAGGTGATGCCCATGATCTTAGATGCGGGATCCAAGCTGATCCAGGTGTATCCCACGATGATGAAGCCGAGCACCGGCAAGATCAGATGCGCGAACACCTTGCGATCATGCCCCTTGATGAAGAAATGCCAGACCACCGTCACATGCAGGACGCAGAACGCCGTGAGCGCTCCGAAATTCACCAAGCGCGAGATGTCGTCGATGCTGAGCACGAGAGAGAAGATGATGACGAGCACGAGCGAAAGCACGCCCACGAACAGCGCAGCAACATACGGCGTCTTGAATTTGGGATGCACCTTCGCCAAGCCCTTCGGCAGATTGCCGTCACGGCTCATGGCGTACAGGATGCGGCAGATGGCCGTCTGCGCCGCCAGCGAATTGAAGATGCCCCAGGCAATGGCCGTGGCCAGCGCACAGAGGATGTAGAGGAACTTGCCTCCCGCTATCTCCGCCACCAGATAGAAGGCGTTATCAGGATCATCGGCGAACACGGCGCCATCAGGGCTCAGGCAACCAGCGATGTAGGTCTGGAGCATGAACAGGCAGCCCACGATCAGCAGCGATCCCACCATGGCCTTCGAAGGGCCGCTGTGCGCATCCTTCGCCTCTTCGGAAAGCGTTGCGATGCCGTCGAATCCCAAGAACGAGAGCACGCCCAGAGAAACCGCGCTCATGACCAGCCCGATGTTGAACGTCTCCGGATTGTAGAAGGGCTTCAGCGTGAACCCTTCGGAAAGCGGATCGGTGGCGATCCACATGGCACCCATGATGACGAAGATGGCAAGGCAGAGGATCTCCAAGACCACCGCCACGCGATTGATGATGACGGTCAGCTCGATCCCTCGGATGTTCACGAAGGTGTTGATGAGGATGAAGATGACGCCCCATGCCACTGCTGGGATCTCAGGCACGATGCCGCTCATGGCCTGCGCTGCCACCACATAGAGCAGCGTTGGGACCAGCAAGTAGTCCAAGAGCATGGTCCAACCGGTCAAGAAGCCAATGGGCTTGTTGATCCCCTTGCTGGTGTAGCCGTAGACCGACCCCGACACCGGGAAGGCCTTCGAAAGCGCTGAATACGAGAAGGCGGTGAAGATCATCGCGATCATGCCCACCAGATAGACCAAAGACGGCATGCCGCCTGAATCCGAGAACACGCCTCCATAGATGCCGAAAGGCGCGATGGGCACCATGAAGATGAGCCCATAGACGAGCATATCCGGCACTGAGAGCGCACGCTTCAGCTCCTGCTTGTAGCCCATGGCCTCAAGCGCGGCTTCAGAGGCCTCGCTCATGCCAGGTTCCGGCTTCGCATTCAGCTGCGCCTCATTGCGAGCCGGGTCGAACAGCTTCTCCTTTTCCATTTCCCCCCAACCTCTTCCTCTCTTGTCGTTGCGTTCGTTCCTTCCTACGCCCCAAAGGGCCAGTGAAAGCCGATATCGTGCAGCGTGCGCTTCGGCACCATGAACCGCACGGTCTTCTGCGGATCGACCATCTGGCAGACTTGCACATCCCCTACCAAGGAGAGCAGCATGACCGCATCAGGCGCAGAGATATCCGCATGGGCGACCATGAGATCTACCATCTCATGCACGGCGCGATCCGCTGCTGCATCGAGGCTGTCAGCAGACGCGATGACGCCGAAGCTCTGAGCATCTTCGATGAGGGGATCTGCCAACGAAAGCTCAGGGAGCGCTGTCAGCGTGACCGTAGCCCAGCCCGGCGCTTCCGCCCCGGACACGCTCACTTCCCCGTCCCCCATGACCGCATGCATGTCACCCAGTCCGAAGAGCGCACCGGACGCCACTACCGGGAAATACAGCGTGGCCCCTGCGGTCACCGCGGTATTGTCCATGTTGCCGCCATGTGAGCCAGGCGTGCCACAGTTCACCGGATCCCCTTCCGGTGCCACGCCGATGACGCCGATCATGGGCCGCAAGGGGATGCGCACCCCTTCGCTCCAGATGAGCTCGTCGCCCTCTATCTGGCAGAAATGCGTGCTCCAACCATCCAGCTTGTCACCGTAGACGCCCTCGTCCTTGCCGGTGCAGCACGCGGCATGCCCGTCGAATTCGATGGAGCGGATGTCCACCTTGAGCGCACCGCCTGGAACAGCGCCTTCGACGAAGATGGGACCGGTCGCGGGATTGATGGCATCCCAGTCGATCTCATCCAGCTCGTCTTCAGGCCCGGCCAGCTGATTGCCGAAGCAATCCTTCGTGCGGATGCGCACCGTCTCGCCCGACGGGACGGTCATCACCGGACGAAGGTCAGAAGCGAATGCGTAGATGACCGCATCATCATTCAGCTCTCTCATGGCTGATCCTTTCATTGCAGCGTTCCACTTCGCTGATGGCGCCCAAGGATACTCCAATAAGGCCGCTACGCTGCCTAAAAGTCGGCCCATGCGGCCAGAAATCCCCCAGTGGCGCCCCGCATCCATGCCAAGCGTCTTAAAACGCGGTCCTTTCGATTCGATGACAGCATGCGAAAAGAAAAGCGAAGTCCCGATGATGTGCAAGAGAATCACCCTTTGCGGATGCTCTGCAACAGGAGAGGGGATCACCATGGGAAGCGCACCGAAGAGCCCACGTTTGCTCATCATCTACACCGGAGGCACCATCGGCATGGCCGAGGATCCCAAAACAGGAGCCCTTATACCGTTCGACTTCGAACACCTGATGCAGAACGTGCCCAAGATCGGACAATTGGGCTATGACATCAGCCATGAGCTCTTCACGCCACCTTTGGATTCATCGAACATGAACCCCGCGCACTGGCAGCACATCTGCCGCCTGATCGAAGACGGCTATGACAGCTATGACGGATTCGTCGTGTTGCATGGCACCGATACCATGGCCTATACCGCCTCTGCGCTCTCCTTCATGCTGCAAGGATTGGACAAGCCCGTGGTGATCACGGGCTCTCAGCTTCCCATCGGCGAGATCCGCGAAGACGGCACCGAGAACCTGATCACCGCCCTGCAGATCGCCGCTGCGCGCCATGAGGACACCGGGCGTCCCATGGTGCGGGAAGTAGCCATCTCCTTCGGGCGGTTCCTCTGGCGCGGCAATCGCTCCACCAAGGTGAGCTCCACTGACTTCGGCGCCTTCCGCTCGTTCAACTACCCGCCTCTGGCGAAGATGGACCTCCACATCCGCTTCGACGAGGATCGTCTCTTGACCCCACAAAGCGAAGGCCCCTTGCAGGTGGCCTATGAGATGGATGACGCTGTCAGCGTGGCCTTCATCTATCCCGGGATCACAGAGCGCGTGCTTGCCCCTCAGCTGGCGTCGAAAGAGGTGAAGGGCGTCATCTTGCGCACGTTCGGCGCTGGCAATGCACCCACTGAGCCCTGGTTCACGCGTCTTCTGGCGAAGGCCGCGAAAGAGGGCAAGGTCATCGTCAATGTCACGCAATGCCCTGCCGGTGGCGTGGAGGAGAAGCGCTATGCCACGGGAGACGCGCTGGCAGAAGCCGGGGTGGTGAGCGGGCTTGACATGACCTGCGAAGCGGCGCTCACCAAGATGATGCACCTGTTCGGATCAGGGCTCTCCCCCTCCCAGGTGGCTCGCTACATGACCGAGCCCATCGCCGGCGAGCTGACGCGCGAGGATGGCACGCAAAGCTCGTAGCGAAGATGCATGCGCGCCGCTCCAAGCGCTTTCATTCCGAACGCTCAGAAGCCTCCGCGGATGACCACCTCTTCCAACGGGCGGCGGTCGAAGTGCATGCGCATGGGACCGCTGTCCGCATGGCCCAGCATCAGGAACTGATAGGTGATGAGATTCTCAGGAAGCCGGAGCACCTCACGTGCCACTGCTGGCTCGTACGCACCGACGATGCATGAGGCAACGCCCAGGCCTTCAGCCGCCAGCGCCATCTGCATGATGGCAAGCCCGCAGTCGATCCAGCCGTAGTCAGGGGTCACATCCGGGTTCTTCGCCGATTCTTCCTTGTCGAAGCATACGAGGATGGCTGTGGTAGCGCCGTAGCGACAACGGCTGCACGCATCCACCTTCTCCAGATCCTCCCCTTCCAAGACGATGAAGCGCCACGGCTGGTTGTTGCATGCCGAAGGCGCGATGCGCCCTGCTTCCAAGATGGTCTCAAGCTCTTCAGCTGTGATGGGATCATCAGCGAACTTCCTGCATGAATACCGCTCTTCCATAGCTTCAAGGACATCCATGACGAAACCTCTTCCTCTGCGTTGCATCGCTTGTCCCTGACATCATCCCACGAATCGCGCCACACGTCTCGCACGAGCCCCTTTTGCCTGTTCAGGCTCAACGGGACAGTGCTTTGGAACCCGCGTGCTATCATCAGTCCGCTTGCGAGGAGATGAGGAGAGGCGCGTGCGCATAGAATCGCTGGATGGATTGCGCGGGCTGGCCAGCGTGGCCGTCCTCTTCTTCCATACCTGCAAGATGCTCCAGCTCTTCGGCCCAGCTGGTCTCTATGACCTGATCCCAGGCGTTGCCGCCGTCATCGTGTTCTACGCCATATCCGGTGTGGTGCTGGCACTCGTGCCTCTGAAGAAGCTGGCAGCGCATGAGCGCTACGACTGGTTCAGCTATTTCCCGCGCCGCGTGATCCGCCTCTGCGTGCCGCTTGCAGTGGCCATCGCCCTGGGGGTGCTGGCCAGCTTCGTCGCAGACGCAACCGGCCTTGACCCACGCACCGACAAGCCCATCGATTGGCAACTGAGCCTCGCTGAGGTGGCGCGCCAGATCATGATGCAGCTCGACGTCCTCTTCAATGTGTCTGACGGCCAATACCTCATCGATGGCGTGCGCTTCGTTCGCACCAATTCTCCCACTTGGTCCATGAGTTGGGAGCTCTGGTTCAGCCTTGCGCTGCCGCTGGCGGTCTACGTCATCTGGCGCACCAAGCGCACCTGGCTTGGTCTCAGCGCATGCGCATGCCTTACGCTCTTAGCCAACGCAACAGGTTACTTTCCGCTTCGCATGTGCGTCATGTTCGTAGCCGGCACCTACATGGCGAAAGAGGTCGCGAAGCTGACGAGCACGCGCATCCCTGCTCCCGCCTTGGCCGCGGCGCTCATCGGCTGCATAGCCATCGTGGAGCTTAATGGCGCCTGCATGAGCAGCGGGACTGAGCCCCTGCCCCTCTTTCTCCTCATGACGCTCTCCGATGCGGCATGCGTGGGACTCGTGGCCCTGGCCATGGCGGGCGGCTTCGCATCGCGCTTCCTCTCCACGCGCCCGGTGCGCTTCTTGGGGAAGCTCTCCTATAGCCTCTACCTCACCCACGTGTTGGTGGTGGGCTCGGTGGGGCCGCTGCTCCCGCGCTTCGGCGTGGAGCACCCTGTGCTCATCTTCTGCATCATCGTCGTGCTCTCCTTCGGTGTGGCATGGCTGTTCTGGTATGCAGTGGAGAGGCCTTCCATGCTCTGGTCGCGCAAGGTGGGCCGGCAGATCCAAGAGCGCCCCTGAAGAGCGCCTGCGCTCCCCTGACGCCTTCGCAACAACTCCTCCTCATGCCCCTTTGCGCTCTTGTGCACAGGCTATGCTCTAGGGCAGCGAACACCCACAAAGCCAGGAGGATGCCATGGCATCGTCGCATAAGAACATCACCGCCGAAGAGGTGAGAGCCGCGGTCCAGAGCGCGTATGAGAAGGTGCGCACCACCCAAGGCGGCAAGAACGCCAGCTATATCCCCTATCTGGCTTCCATTGACCCGAACCTGTTCGGCATCAGCGTATGCTTGCTGGACGGCACCATCATCTCCGCAGGCGACAGCAACCACATCTTCGGCATCGAGAGCGTCTCGAAGGTTCCTACGGCCATCTTGGCCATGCGCGAATACGGCGCTGTGGACATCCTTGAGAAAGTGGGCGCGGATGCCACGGGACTTCCCTTCAATTCAATCATGGCGCTCCTCTTGGAGAAGGACCGGCCATCATCTCCCTTGGTGAACGCTGGCGCCATCGCCGCTTGCTCGCTGGTGGAGCCTGTGGGCAACGCTCAAGAGAAGTGGAAGGCCATCGTAGAGAACATCGAAGAGCTCACGGGTTCGAAGCCACAGGTGATCGAAGAGCTCTATGCGTCCGAATCCGCAACGGACTTCAACAACCGCTCCATCGCGTGGCTCTTGAAGGATTACGGACGCATCTATGATGACCCGGATCTCTCCCTTGACCTCTACACGCGCCAATGCTCTTTGGGCACCACGGCCGAAGCGCTCTCCATCATGGCCGCCACCATCGCCAATGACGGGTTCAATCCCGTGACGAACGTGCAGGTGTTCGATCCTGACCTCGCCCCGAAGGTGACGTCCCTCATCACCACCGTGGGCTTCTACGAGCGCACCGGAGACTGGCTCTACAAGTCCGGCATCCCGGCGAAATCCGGCGTTGGCGGTGGCGTCTTGGGCGTCATGCCCGGCATGTTCGGCATCGCCGCCTTCTCGCCGCCACTGGATGAAGCAGGCAATTCCGTGAAGGCGCAGCTGGCCATTCGCCAGATCATGCATGAGCTGGAGCTCAACATATTCGCCGCTAGCCGCTTGTGCATCTGCCAATGCAGACCCACCGAAGAGCGCGACTGATCGCAGAGAGGAAGGAATGGTCATGAGCAAGTACGACAAGCTCTGGGATTACATAGCGCGCCAAACGGGTGACAGCCTGACCTTGAGCTTTCAAGAAGTGGGAACGATCGCCGGCGTGCCGATCGATCATTCGTTTCTGAACTATAAGAAGGAGCTCATACCGCGCGGCTGGGAAGTAGGGAAGATATCCCTGAAAGCTGAGACCGTCACGTTCCACCACACAGAGAAGGAGAGCTGATCATGACGAACCATGACCCCATCACCATCATCCAGAGCACCCGCGTGGAAGAGGCACAGCAAGAGCATGTGCCCGTCATAGACGTGCGCCCTGCAGCCATGTATGAGGCAGAGCATATCCCCGGTGCGCTGAACATACCGCTCGTGAACCCCGCTGACGGTTCCATGGTGCCTGACGACAAGCTGGCTGCAGCCATCGATGCCGCGGGCGTCAAGCCTCAAGACGATGTCGTCCTCTACTGCCAGACCGGCTACCACGCAGGGCTCGCAGCACAGGCTTTGGCCAGGCAAGGCTATACGGACATAGAGCTGTATTCCGGCAGCATGGAAGACTGGACGAAGCAGGACCTGCCCGTTCAACGCTAGCGTATCGGGCGCGTATCAGGGGGACGGAGGAAGTCTGTATCAGGGGGACGGAGGAGTGATAC
>CANODU010000054.1 GCA_947565185.1 uncultured Eggerthellaceae bacterium
AAGGGACCTCCTTGTCATAGAACCTTGCCTAGACAAGATGGTGATGTCCCCATCTACGAGATACCTGCCAGATGCCTGTCAGCGATTCGCCAGTTCTTCATGAGGGTTTCTGCACGGATCTGCCAGCGTTTGAGATGCGATCTGTCCAAGACCTTGTGGTTGGGCGTATCAGGGGGACGGAGGAGTGAGATGCGTGGGTTGCGCGTCTCGCTTCCTCCGTCCCCTCTGATATGCGGCCAGTTGGCCGCACCCACGAACTCTTTCAACCGGGCGATGAGCCCGGTTAGGCCGTTCACCTTGAATGAAATGAAAGGTGTAAGGCCGTTCCATGAAAGAGGCATTGCAAAGCAATGCCGACACATTTGAAGAGATGAAGATAGACAAAAGAAGAACGCGCCCGAAGGCGCGTTCGCTATACATATATATGTAGGTTGGAGCTAGTCCTCAACGACCTCCGGAATGGCGCCCATGGGGCACTCCTCCACGCAGTCGCCGCATGCGATGCAGGCATCCTCATTCACGGCCTCAACCGTGCCATCCACCACTTCGAGAACCTCCTGCGGGCACGCATCAACGCAGATGCCGCAACCGATGCACTCATCAGCTTCGATTACTGGATGTGACATGATGTCTCCTCTCTCGGGTATAGACAAGGACGCTGTCCGCTCCTCCGAGAACGCGCCCCCTTTGCAGTCAGGCGAAAGATACCCATGAACGAAAAACGTGTCAACTGAGAAGCGCTAAAAACAAGGGAGCGGCACGATGTGCTAGCAGATGCGCGGGAGCTGCTCACCTACCAGCATGTCCAAGATGCGCTTGCCACCGAATGCGGTCTGCAGGAGCACGCGCGGCTTGCCGCCGTCAGGGACCGCTTGCGCGCTGCCGATCACGCAGGCGTCGCACCCGTAGGGACTCTTGCGCATGGCTTCCACCGCTGCCTCGGCCTCATCGGGCGGAACGCAGCACACCATCTTGCCCTCGTTCGCCACCTGCAGGACATCGTAGCCGAGCATCTCGCATGCGCCAGCCACCGCTGCCTTCACAGGCACACAGCTCTCTTCCACTATCAGCTCCACGCCAGATTGATCCGCCAGCTCATTCAGCGTGGATGCAAGGCCGCCGCGCGTCGGATCGCGGAAGCAGCGCACATTCGGTGCGGCCGCTATGACATCGGCGATCATGTGATTCAAGGGCGCAGCGTCGCTTTCGATATTCGCCTGGAAGCCCAAACCCTCGCGACAGCTCATGATGGTGATGCCGTGATCCCCCATCGTGCCGCTCACGATGATGGCATCTCCCGGGCGGATGTTCGCGCCGGACAGATCAAGGCCTTCGGGCACGAACCCGATGCCGCTGGTATTGATGAAGACGCCATCGCCATGTCCCCGGTTCACCACCTTCGTGTCGCCGGTGACGATGCGCACGCCCGCTTCCTTCGCGGTGGACGCCATAGAAGCGCAGATCCGACGCAGGTCCTCCATGGGAAGACCTTCTTCAAGGATGAAGCCACAGGTGAGATATGCTGGCCGCGCGCCGGAAGTGGCCACGTCGTTCACCGTGCCGCAAACAGCCAGATGTCCGATGTCGCCCCCCGGGAAGAACAGCGGATCCACCACGAACGAATCCGTCGAGCAGGCGATGCGCTCGCCCGTTTGGGGCGCGGGCAGCACAGCCGCGTCGTTACCCTCAGCCAGCTCGTCGGTGCCATAAGCTTCGAAGAACACCTCATCGATGATGCGCCGCATCATGGAGCCACCGCTCCCGTGTCCCAGCATCACGGTCTCATCGCTCATGTGCCTCTCCCCTTGTCTCCCCCATGCTATCCGTCAGCCGACCGAAGCCAGCACCAGCTTGCCGTTCTTCACGCCCTTCGTGCCCAATATCATGTTTGAGACCGACTGGATGAGCTCCGTCTCCCCCTGCAGCACGATGACCTCAAGGCATGTGTGATGGTCCACATGCACGTGCATCGTAGACACCACGTTGTCGAAATAATCATGCTGAATGGTGTGCAGCTTGTCGTTGAGATCCGCCGAATGATGGTCATAGACGATGGTCAACGTTCCCATGACCAGCGTGCCTGGGATGGCGCTGCGCTCTTCCACGAGCGCCTCGCGAACCAGGTCGCGGATGACCTCGCTGCGGTTCTTGGCAAGCCCCCGACGTGCCACCAGCTGATCGAAATCCATGAGCAGGTCTTCGGGCATCGCCACCGAGAAGCGCATGAGATCGTTGGCCTTCGGCTTGTGACGATGATGTTCCACCACTTCCGGCGCTACGACCTTCGGCGCCACAGGAACAGCAGCAGCCGCCTGTGCGCTTTGCGCCCGAAAGCGCTGCTGCTCATCGCTGCTCTTCGGATGAGGCATGCCTAGACCAAGCTCACCTGAACGCCGCCCGCGACATCTGCGTCATCCTCGATGGCATCCGTCGCCTCATCCAGGAGCGCGCGCACGTCATCCATCATGGCCTGGGCTGCATGCAGCTTGAACCCTACTGTTTCGAAACCAGCATCTTCTGCCGTATGCGCAAGGTCGTGCATCTGCCGACGGCTCACCTTGCACACGTCGTCGATCATCCCGATCATCGTCTCAAGCTGACCCGTATTGACCCCGTTGGAACACATGCGCATCTCCTCACGTCGCAACCTTGAATTGCTATCATGCTTCCCGAAGAGGAAAGGCGTCTTCGGAGCAGCAGTGTGAATACTGGACGAAATAGTAACATCTTTGCATTCGATGCCGCAAGGGCGCTCGAAGCGCATGCGGCCTTCGCTGAGGGGACGACGAACAGCACATTCGCGGTGGTGTCAACGCAGGCTCTGGAGAAGGACGCACGTACCGCTCTTGCAAGCTCGGCCGAGCGCCTGGGATACGGGAAGCATGGCATCCTCTGGGTGCACACCACAGACGATGAGAGCCATGCGCTGGATGCCCATGAACTGAAGACGCTGCTCATGGCATGTGACCCCTTGGTCTTCGTAGTGACTGATGCCGAAGCAGCGCACATGCTGGAACAAGCTTTCGAAGAGCCGTGCCCGCCGAATGCAGCCAGCCGCTTCATGGGCCGATGCTTGGTAGCGTTTTCCAGCTTCTCCGCTATGCTCCAAACGGATGAGCAGAAGCAGCGTGCATGGGCGCTTTTGAAGAGGCTCGCCTGACACCGGAACCAGGGGCAGTTCTGCAGGCGGAACAGGATCTGTCTGTGCTGGCTGCGGTATCATCGGTACGCACACGCGTGACCCGAAAGGAACGACATGCCGCACACCATCGACCCCGTCTACACACCACCTGCGCTTCGTGCGCCTGAGCTGCTCTCGCAAGTGCTCGATGGCGGCTTCGACGAGCTGCCCAGCATGCAGCTGACGGGCAAGGTGGACGAGAACGCGAAGACGGCGGCCATCATCCTGGCCGGCGGCACAGGAGAGCGCTTCGGACGCGAAGGTGGCAAGCAGCTGGTGGAGATCGCCGGCAAGCCCATCCTGACATGGTCAGCTGAAGCCTTTGACGCCGTGGGCGACGTAGGATTGATCGTGCTCGTCTGCCCTGAGGATCGGCAAGAGGAATACCTCAAGCGCGCTGTGGATCCGTTCCCCTTCGCAACGCCCGTGGTCGTAGCACCCGCCGGTAAGATCCGCCAGGAATCCGCATTCTCTGGGCTTGAAGCCGTGCCGGATGACTTCGAATTCGTCGTCTTGCACGACGGTGCTCGTCCGCTGATCACCCCAGAGCTCATCCTGCATACCATCAACACCGTCAAGGGCACTCTCGATGCCGACGGCGCTGTGGTGGCGCATCCCGCCATCGACACGCTGAAGGTCGTCGAAGATGGCGTCATCGCCGGCACGCCCGATCGCCGCGTCTTCTGGAATGCACAGACGCCGCAGGTCTTCCGTACGGGGATCTATCGCCGCGCGCATATCTCCGCACTGAACGACGGCTTCGTCGGCACCGACGACTCGTCGCTGATCGAACGATTGGGCGGCCGTGTGCTGGTCGTGGAGGGTAAGCGCGACAACATCAAGCTCACGGTGCCCGAAGACCTGGCGCTCTTGGCTTCTGCCATACACATGCTGCTCGCTGGCGAAGAACTGGTCTAGGAGACACCATGGCAGAGCGCATCGGATTCGGAATGGACGTGCATGCCTTCGCCGAAGGGCGCCGTCTCATCTTAGGTGGCGTGGATATCCCTTGCGAACGCGGGTTGGACGGCCATTCAGATGCCGATGTCTTAGCCCATGCCGTAGCCGATGCCATTCTGAGCGCTGCGCGCATCGGCGACATCGGCAAGCTCTTCCCTGATACTGATCCCGCTTTCAAAGACGCGGATTCGCTGAAGCTCCTTGAGGCAGCAGCGCAAGCGGTGCGTGATGAGGGCTGGCAGATCGAAGATGTGGACAGCACGCTTGCCTGTCAGGCACCGAAGCTCTCTCCCTACCGCAGCCAGATGCGCACGAATCTGGCACACGCCATGGGGATCGCCCCCGACAATGTTGGCGTCAAGGCCACTACCACCGAACACCTTGGCTTCGAAGGCCGCGGCGAAGGCATCACCGCCTACGCGGTCTGTCTCTTGGAAAGACGATAGGAGATCCCATGATCCGCTTGTATGACACCAAGCAGCACAAGAAGGTGGATTTCGTCCCCCTCCGCGAAGGCGAGGTGCGCATGTATGTGTGCGGCCCCACCGTATACAACCGCATCCACATCGGCAACGCGCGCACCTTCATCTCCTTCGACATGATCCGCCGCTACTTGGAATGGCGCGGCTTTGCCGTCACCTTCGTGCAGAACGTGACGGACGTGGATGACAAGATCATCAATCGGGCCGCAGAAGAGGGCCGCACGGCCGCGGAGGTGGCCCGCGAATACACTGAGGTGTTCATCGCTGACATGCATGCTGCCGGTGTGGCCGATCCCACCATTCGCCCGAAAGCCACCGAAGAGATCCCCGCCATGATAGAGCTCGTGCAGTCGCTCGTGGATAAGGGGCACGCATACGTGGTAGACGGGGACGTGTACTTCTCCGTGCGCTCTGACCCGCACTACGGCGCGCTTTCTGGACGCAACGTGGATGAGATGGAAAGCGGCCATCGAGAGCTGCGCGCGGAAGGCCAAGGGCTGGAGGAGCGCAAGCGCGATCCGCTGGATTTCGCTCTTTGGAAGGCAGCGAAGCCGGGTGAGCCAGCGTGGGATTCCCCCTGGGGTCAGGGACGCCCGGGTTGGCACATCGAATGCTCGGCCATGTCGCATAAGTATCTGGGTCTGCCGTTCGATATTCACGGGGGTGGCCAGGACCTGGTGTTCCCCCACCATGAGAACGAGCGCGCGCAATCCGAATGCGGCTGCGGCACCACGTTCGCGAACTACTGGATGCATTCGGGCATGCTGCAAGTGAACTCCGAGAAGATGAGCAAGTCGTTGGGCAACTTCTTGCTATTGCATGAGATCTTGGAGGACGCTCGTCCGCAGGCGCTGCGGATGCTCATGCTGCAGACGCATTATCGCTCCCCCTTGGATTTCTCGCTGGCGCGCATGGATGAGGCTGATGCAGCGCTCACGCGCGTGGAGAATGCGCTCTCTGCGGCGGATTGGGCTTGCCAGAATGCCACGGACGGAGCACCGGACGCGCTGGATGGCGCAGAGCTGCGCACGAACGCGCAAGCATGCCGCGATGCCTTCGCGCAGGCCATGGATGATGATTTCAACGCACCGGCTGCGCTCGGCAGCATCTTCACGCTGGTGGGTGAGATGAACGCAGCGGTGGCAGACAAGATGCTCTCGCTGGCTGATGCCGAAGCGGTCGTATGCGCCACCGATGCCATCCGCGAGCTGATGAGCGTGCTGGGGATCGTGCTGGAGGAGGATACCGGAGAGACGGATTATCCCGTAGAGGTGATAGCCCTGGCCGCTGATCTCGCTGGATACGGTGGCGCTGATGCCATGGAAGCAGTGGAGGCATTGATCGAAGCGCGGGCGCGGGCTCGTTCTGAAAAGGATTGGGCACGGGCGGATGCGGTGCGCGACGGGCTCATCGGCCTTGGCTTCGTGATCGAAGACACCCCGCAAGGGGCCAAGGTCTCCTACGAAGGCTGAGATCATCCGTAGTGCAGCAATCCAACATGGCAGGTTGTCCGTAGTGCAGCAATTCAATATGACAGATCATCCGTAGTGCAGCAATTCATTGCTGCCTTATACCGTTACCGGAGCTGCACCAGGCAGAACTAAAGTTCTGCACTACGAGGTTCTGCGCTACGAAGGTCTGCACTATGAGCAGGTGCGCGGGGATGACCCCGCGCACCTGTTGAAACCCCTCATCATTGCAGCGTTCGTGATGCCTCCTACGCGGCGCCGCCCTCTAAGCTGCCAGCAGGCGCTTTCGGCGAAGAGACGCCAGCGTGGCCCAGGTCGAAGTTCGTGAGCAAGAGCTCCGCTTCGCGGGCGATGGAGTCGCGCTTGCGCGGCGCCGGGATGGAGCCGCTGCCCGCTGTGAACACGAGCTTCGCGTCTTCTCCCTCTCCTTCCACATCCACATCCACCACCGAACCGCTGGTCCACTTGCCTTCCAGGATCTCCTCCGAGATGGGATCCTCCAGCAGGCGCTGAATGGCACGGCGCAAGGGGCGCGCACCGTAGGTGGTATCCGTCCCTTCCTTCGCGATGTGCTTCACCGCAGCCGGCGTCAGGTTGATGGTCATGTTCTGAGAGATCATGCGGTCACGCAGGTCAGCCACCATGAGCTCGACGATCTGAGCGATCTGTTCCTCAGTCAGGCTCTTGAAGACGATGATCTCATCCAAGCGATTCAGGAACTCCGGACGGAAGAGTTTCTTCATCTCAGACATGACGCGGCTCTTGATCTCATCATCTGAGAGCCCCGATTGCCCATCAGGCGAGAACCCGAGCGACGTTGACTGCGCGATGTCACGCGCGCCCACGTTCGACGTCATGATGATGACCGTGTTGCGGAAGTCCACCGTGCGGCCCTGGGCATCTGTCAGGCGTCCCTCTTCCAGGATCTGGAGGAGGATGTTGAACACATCCGGATGCGCCTTCTCTATCTCATCGAACAGCACGACAGAATACGGGCGCTGGCGCACCGCCTTCGTGAGCTGGCCACCCTCGTCGAAGCCGACGTATCCTGGAGGCGAACCCACCAAGCGGCTGACCGTATGCTTCTCCATGTATTCGGACATGTCGAAGGACAGGAGCGCGTCTTCGGAATTGAACAAGAACTCCGCCAGGGCTTTGGAGAGCTCTGTCTTGCCCACACCGGATGGTCCCAAGAAGATGAACGAACCAGCCGGACGCTTCGGGTCCTTGAGACCTGCGCGCGAACGACGGATGGCCTTCGAAAGCGCCGTCACCGCTTCGTCTTGGCCGATCACGCGCTCATGCAGCACGCCTTCCATGCGCAAGAGCTTTTCGGTCTCCGCTTCCGTCAAATTCGAGACCGGCACGCCCGTGGACATGGAGACCACATCTGCGATGTCCTCCAAGGTCACGTTCTGCACGGACTTGGACGAATCCTCCTCCCATTGCTTTTCGGTCTCTTCACGCTTGGCCTTGAGATCGGCCTCTTCGTCGCGCAACGTGGCCGCGCGTTCGAAGTCCTGCTCGCCGATGGCCTTGTCCTTCTCCTGACGCACGCGACGCAGCTGATCATCCAGCTCACGCAGCTCCGGCGGCAGGGTCATGTTGCGAATGCGCATGCGCGCGCCCGCCTCATCCATGACATCGATGGCCTTATCTGGCAGATACCTGTCCTGGATGTAGCGGTTGGAGAGCTCCACGGCAGCATGAAGCGCTTCGTCAGTGAAGTGCACCTGATGATGCGCTTCGTACTTGTCACGCAGACCCTCCATGATGCGAACCGCCTGCTCTTCGTTCGGCTCGTTCACCGTGAGCGGCTGGAAGCGGCGCTCAAGGGCAGAATCCTTCTCCAGATGCTTGCGGTATTCCTCCAGCGTAGTGGCACCGATGATCTGGATCTCGCCGCGCGAGAGCGGCGGCTTCAGAATGGCTGCCGCGTCGATGGAGCCCTCGGCCGAGCCCGCACCGATGATGGTGTGGATCTCGTCGATGAACAGGAGCACGTCTCCCGCTTCCATGACCTCGGCGATGACCTTCTTCAAGCGCTCTTCGAACTCCCCGCGGTACTTCGAACCGGCCACCAACGCTGACACATCCAGCGTGATCAGGCGCTTGTTGCGCAACAGGTCAGGGACCTGGTTCGACACGATGAGCTGCGCCAGCCCCTCAGCGATAGCCGTCTTGCCCACGCCTGGCTCGCCCAAGATGAGCGGATTGTTCTTCTGGCGCCGCGAAAGGATCTGCATCACGCGCTCGATCTCTGCCGCGCGCCCGATGACCGGATCCAGTTCGCCGTCCTTCGCCTTCTTGGTGAGATCCGTGCCGAACTCCTTCAGCATGCTGTCGCCGCGCTGGCCGTTCGGGTCGAATCCAGTGCGACCCGCCATGACCGGTGTCTGCCCCACGATGTCATTCATGGTGGAGCGGATATCCTCAGGCGTGACGCCCATGCGCTTCAGGACGTCGATGGCCGTGCCGTCCGCTTCGCGCGCGATGCCCAGCAGCAGATGCTCGGTGGAGATGTAGGACTGACCCATCTGCATAGCTTCGCGCAAGGAGTTCTCCAGAACGCGCTTCACGCGCGGCGTGAATGCCAGATGCCCGGAGACGTCAGCGTCCTCGTCGATGGTGGCTATCTGGCGGATATTCTGCGTGACGCCATCGTGCGTGACGTTCATGCGCGCCAATGCCTGTGCCGCCAGGCCCTCCTTCTCAGAGATCAACCCAAGGAGGATATGCTCGGTGCCCACATAGGGCTGGTGCAAGGCGCGCGCTTCGTCTTGCGCTAAGACGAGCACCTTTCGCGCCTTGTCGGTGAACTTCTCAAAAGACATGATTCCTCGATTCTGATGTGCTTGACGGTATTTTGCGGCCTATGTTAGCACTCTTGTCACTAGAGTGCCAAAACATCTGTTCGCCCGTTCACATCGCTTACATATATATGACAGTATGCATGCTGCTCCCAGCATCGTGATACGGTAAGCCGAAAGAAAGGGGCTCCCATGCAGCGAGTGGGCATCATAGACTTGGGCAGCAACACCGTGCGCTTGGTCGTATTCGACGTGGAGAAGGACGTCGGCAAGCGCCTGCAGGCAGGCGAATTCCGTGAGATCCTGAACGAGAGGGCAGTGGCAGGCCTCTCTGCCTATGTCGTCGGTGGTGCCTTCACCGATGCGGGCATCGAACGAGCTACGGATATCCTGAAGGACCATCTGAAGAGCGCGAAGAACGTAGGCTGCAAAGAGGTGCGCGTCTTCGCCACTGCGGTGCTGCGCAATTGCTCGAACAGCACAGAGACCGTTGCCACCATCGAAAAGGGCACGGGCCTTGCCATCGATCTCATCTCCGGCGAAGAAGAAGCGCATCTGGGGTTCGTGGGAGCCACCGTCAGCCAAGATATCAACGAAGGCATCCTCCTGGACATCGGTGGCGGCTCCACGGAATTCACGCACGTGCAGCACGGACGCGACCTCATGAATGTGAGCGTCAGCCAAGGGAGCGTATCCTCCTATGCGGACTATGTCTCATGCATCCTACCCACGCAAGAAGAATGCGCGCGCATCACCGACGCATTCACGCAGCAGATAGCGCGGTACGCGTGCATTCAGGACACGCGCGAAAGCGCGCTCTTCGGCATCGGCGGCAGCATCCGCGCTGTGGCGAAGCTGCTCGGACGCATGGCAGGCTCTGACAAGGCGCAGAAGACCATGACGCCGAAGGACGTGGACCGCATCTTGGCGCTGCTGCGAGATGATCCCTCACAGTTCGCGCATACGGCCGTGAAAGCGGTGCCGGACCGACTGCATTCCGTGGTGCCGGGCTGCCTCATCCTGCGCATGCTCATGGCGGCTGCGCACGCAAAGACGCTCACCGTCTGCAAGTACGGCGTGCGCGAAGGATACCTGCGCGAACGCGTGCTGAACGCATGATAAGGCGTATCACGGGGACGGAGGAGGTCTGTATCAGGGGGACGGAGGCGTGAGACATCCGCAGGATGTCTT
>CANODU010000055.1 GCA_947565185.1 uncultured Eggerthellaceae bacterium
CGGCAACCCTTTCAGGGCTGCGCACAGGATCTGCGGGGTCCGGCAGGTACCTGCACCTTTTCCACAAAGTGTGTCGGCAGCGAAGATCACGCTGCCTTTTTATGGAACGGCCTTACGCGCTTCGCGCGAACGGCCTAACCGGGCTTACGCCCGGTTGAAAGACCTCGTGAGTGCCGCCAACTGGTGGCACGAATGAAAGCGCGTTGTCAGACGCGCCACTCATTTCATCTCATGTTTGCTATGTCCTTTGCATTGCATGCAAAGGACACTGTCTTCAAAAGTGCTGGCTGTTGCCAGCACCCACATCAGCCGGCATCTTTGCCTGCTCAAGGGAGCGTATCAGGGGGACGGAGGAGTGAGACGTCCGCAGGACGCCTCACTCCTCCGTCCCCCTGATACGCTCCTGATACGCTGGATGGGACCGCATCTGTGATACCATGCCTTGTGCAATGCTGGGGTATCGTCCAACGGCAGGACTCTGGTTTTTGGTGCCAGCTATCTAGGTTCGAATCCTGGTACCCCAGCCACAAGGGGCAGCCATCTTGCAAGATGGCTGCCCCTTGTGCGTTCGCGCTGGCGCAGAAAGCGCGCTTGCATGATGCGCTGGCTCTCTGCTATCATCCCCTCTCGGCCGACAAGGCGGTCGCTCCGCACGGGAGCAAATACCTGGCGGTTCCATCCACTCTTTCTCGGATGAGGGCCGCGCGGCTTTGAAGCCGCACGCCTGACATGCAGGCACGAAAGAACCAGCCATGCCGGTTTCATATTTTTGTGCGTCTTTTTTCGATTTCTCATCGGTTTCCCCTTGAACTTTTGCTAAAGTCAACTTTCGCTGTGTAAAAGCCGGTTTTTTGGAGGCGAACCTTTGGCTAAGGAAGATGTGATCGAGCTCGAAGGCACCGTGAAGGAAGCGTTGCCGAACGCCATGTTCAAGGTAGAGCTTGAGAACGGGCACGAGATACTGGCCCATATTTCTGGCAAGATGCGCATGCACTACATCAAGATACTTCCCGGGGACAAGGTCACGGTCGAGCTGTCTGTGTATGACCTGAACCGCGGGCGCATCACCTATCGCTTCAAATAGAGCAAGACACAGACCCAGATGCCGCTGGGGGCGTTGCCCCCTCGGAGAGCCGACGCTCCGCATGCATCATCTGGGAGAGCAGGAAAATCCTCGTCTGCGGCTGGGCGTGCAGGTATAGAAGGAATGACATCTACCGAAAGGAAGAAACATGAAGGTACGTCCTTCGGTCAAGAAGATGTGCGACAAGTGCAAGATCATCCGACGCCACGGCAAGGTCCTTGTCATCTGTGACAACCCGCGCCACAAGCAGCGTCAGGGCTAAGGGAGGAAGTAAGACATGGCAGTACGTCTTGTAGGCGTTGACCTTCCGCAGAACAAGCGCGTGGAGATCGCTCTTACCTACATCTATGGGATCGGACTCACCACTTCCAAGAAGATCCTCGCAGAGACCGGCGTCAATCCGGATACTCGCGTGAAGGATCTGACGGAAGAGGACCTCACCCGTCTTCGCGACTACATCCAAGGCAACCTCAAGGTGGAAGGCGACCTGCATCGCGAGGTGTCTCAGAACGTCAAGCGCCTCATGGAGATCGGCTGCTATCGCGGCCTTCGCCATCGTCGCGGCCTGCCGGTTCGCGGCCAGCGCACGCATACCAATGCCCGCACGCGCAAGGGTCCGCGCAAGCAAATCGGCGGCAAGAGAAAGTAGAGTGAGGAAGCATAATGGCTAAGAAGAACGTAACTGCGCGCGTCAAGCGCTCTGAACGTAAGAACATCGCCGTGGGTGCTGCTCACATCAAGTCTACGTTCAACAACACCATCATCTCCATCACAGATCCCCAGGGCAATGTGATCGCCTGGCAATCTGCTGGCACCGTCGGCTTCAAGGGAAGCCGCAAGTCCACGCCCTTCGCCGCTCAGATGGCAGCGGAGGCCTGTGCGAAGATCGCCATGGAGCATGGCCTGCGCAAGGTGGCTGTGTTCGTCAAGGGCCCCGGCTCTGGTCGTGAGACGGCCATCCGTACCCTGCAGGCGGCTGGGCTTGAGATCGCCAGCATCCAAGATTGCACCCCCATCCCGCACAACGGCTGCCGCCCCAAGAAGCGCCGCCGCGTGTAGTTCGAAAGGATCTGACTTTATGGCACGATACACTGGACCATCCTGCCGCCTTTGCAGGCGCGAGGGATGCAAGCTCTTCCTCAAGGGAGACCGCTGCTATACGGACAAATGCGCCATCGAGCGTCGTGATTACGCTCCCGGCGAGGCCGGCCGCAAGCGCGTCAAGGAAAGCGAATACCGCATGCAGCTTCGTGAGAAGCAGAAGACCAAGCGCATCTACGGTCTGCTGGAGAAGCAGTTCCATCACTATTACGAGATGGCCAGCCGTCAGCAGGGCGTTACGGGTGAGAACCTGCTTCGCATCTTGGAGAGTCGCCTTGACAACGTGGTCTATCGGCTGGGCTTCGCGAAGTCTCGCGCTGAGGCTCGTCAGCAGGTGCGCCATGGGCACATCCAGGTGAACGGCCGTCGCGTGGACATCCCGTCGTTCCGCGTTCGTCCGGGTGACCTGATCGCTGTGGCTCCCAAGGCTCGGGACATGCTGGTCATCAAGAGCGCTCTCATCTCCAACGAGCGCACGAGCGTACCTGCTTGGCTGGAAGTGGACATCGAGAAGCTCCAGGGCAGCGTCCTTTCGCTCCCGCAGCGCGATCAGATCGATTCCGATATCCGCGAGCAGCTCATCGTCGAGCTCTACTCGAAATAAGCTTGGACTTTTAAGGAGGCTCATCACACATGACAGAGTTCATGAGGCCTACTGTAAGCACTGAGGAAGTCAACAGCACGGTTGCTCGTTACATCGTCGAACCGCTGGAGCGCGGTTACGGCAACACGCTGGGGAACTCCATGCGCCGGGTGCTGCTCTCGTCCCTGGATGGGGCGAAGGCAACGGCCATCCAGATCGATGGTGTGCAGCATGAGTTCACCACAGCAGAAGGCGTTATCGAAGACATCACTGACATCGTCCTGAACGTGAAGGGCCTTGTGTTCAGCGCGCTGACGGATGATATCGTGGAAGCCACGGCCCATGTCTCCGCCGAAGGCCCCTGTGTGGTCACCGGCGCTGACCTTGAGGTTCCCACGGAATTCACGTTGGTGAACCCCCAGCATGTCATCGCCACTGTGGCTGATGGTGGCCAGCTGGATATGTCCATCCGCATCGGTGTTGGGCGCGGCTATGTCAGCGCTGACAACAACAAGCGCACGGAGGATCCTATCGGCATCATCCCGGTGGATTCCCTGTTCTCCCCGGTGCGTCGTTGCACCATGAACGTGGAAGACACGCGCGTGGGCCAGCACACTGACTACGACCGTCTCACCCTTGAGGTTGAGACGGACGGTTCCATCTCTCCCACTGAGGCCGTGTGCCGCGGTGCGAATATCATCAACCAGTACATGGGGGCATTCCTCTCTCTGGTGGATGATGACACTGATGAGGAAGCGGTGGAATCCGCCTCCATCTTCGCGCCGGAGAACACGGAAACGAACGCAGAGCTGGACAAGCAGATCGAGGACCTGGACCTTTCCGTCCGTTCCTACAACTGCCTGAAGCGTGCGGGCATCCATTCTGTTCGCCAGCTGGTGGAGTTCTCTGAGAACGACCTTCTGAATATCCGCAATTTCGGAGCGAAATCCATCGAAGAGGTCAAGGATAAGCTGATCTCCATGGATCTGAACCTCAAGTTTTAGGAGCTAGAAAATGAGGCATAAGTACAAGGGGCGCAAGCTCGGAACAGATTGGAGCCACACCAAGGCCATGAAGCGCAGCCTGGTGCAGCAGCTGTTCCTGAATGACCGCATCAAGACCATCGAGGCCCGTGCCAAGGAGATCCGTCCTGACGTGGACAAGATCATCACTTGGGCGAAGAAGGGTGACCTGCATTCCCGGCGCCTGGCCATCGCAGCACTGGGTAATGATAAGGAGCTCGTGCGCGAGATCTTCGAGAAGGTGCAGCAGGGCATGTTCGAGGGACGCCCGGGTGGCTACACGCGCATCATGAAGCTGGGGCCGCGCAAGGGCGACGGTGCTCCCATGGTCATCATGGAGCTGGTGACGGAGAACTGCGTCCCGAAGGCCGAGCGCAAGGCAGCAGCTTCCAAGACCGCTGCCAAGAAGAAGGCCACTCCCAAGAAGGCTACCAAGAAGGCCGAAGAGGACATCAAGGCTGAGGAGAAGACGGCCGAAGAGCATCACGAGTCCGTGATCGACGAGGTCAAGGAGTCCGTCGAAGCCGCTGAGGAGAACTTCGCCGCTGAGGTCCAGGAAGAGGGCGAAAAGCAGCTGGCTGAAGAAGAGGCAGAGGCCAAGAAGGACGAAGCCAAGGAAGAGGCCAAGGCTGCCAAGAAGGCTGAGGAAGTCCGCGAAGAGGAATTCAAGGCCGAGGAGGCGAAGGCTGAAGAAGCCAAGGCTGAGGGCCTGAAGGCGGAAGCCGAAGAGAAGGCCAAGTAAGAGGGTTCGCAAGGGGATTGTTGTTGCGAAACGTTCGTAGCGCAGGTCTTCAGACCTGCCTGCAACAGCCCTGAATGCCAAGGCAGCTCTGAAGAGCTGCACTACGAAAGGGCTTCGCAATGAAAGGTTTCTCCATATACATTCCTGAGGATTCGCCCGTGCATCGTGCAGATGCGCGGGCGAAAGTCATTTTGCTGCTCATCTATTCCGTGGGCATCTTCTTCGTGGATGCCTGGTGGGGGATGTTGGTGGCTGCAGCTCTCTTGGGAGCGGCCTTCGTGGCATCGCGCCTTCCCTGGCGCGCTGTGTTCTTGACGGTGATGCCTGTCTATCTTCTGGCGGCCATCACGGTGGTGTTCAACATGTTCCCCTATGCGGACGGTACGGTCGGGCTCAGCGTGGATGGGCTTGTTCGCGGATGCTTCTTCGCGTTGCGCATCTGCCTTCTCGTTTGGGCCAGCATGATCGTCTGCTATGCCACCACCTCTACCCAGCTGGTGGATGCCTTCGTCTGGTTCATGCAGCCTTTGCGAGCACTGCGCGTGCCGGTGGATGACATAGCCATGGTGTTCTCCATCGCCCTTCGCTTCATCCCGCTGATCGTAGCAGAATACGAGCAGGTGAAGGAAGCGCAATGGTCGCGTGGTGCCACCTTTGACGAAGGGTCGCTGTTCGCGCGCATCAAGGCTCATGCAGCCATCCTCATGCCCTTGGTGGTGGGGTTATTCCGTCGCGCTGACAGGTTGGCCATGGCCATGGATGCGCGGTGCTACGGGATGGAAAACAAGCGTTCGGGATGCTATGATGGCAGGCACTGAATACACGCGCCGAAAACACCACTGAAACACAACATGGCGCATCTCGTATAGATAGAGAGCACCATATATGGCATTCGTACATCTGCACAACCATACCGAATATTCGCTTCTGGACGGCATCACGCACATCAAGGACATGGTGCGCCGCGCAGCGGATCTGGGCATGCCCGCCGTGGCTGTGACCGACCATGGCGTCATGCATGGGATGATCGAACTGCGAGACTCTTGCGACGCTGTGGAGAAGGAGACAGGCGTTCGCGTGAAGCCCATCTACGGCTGTGAGATCTACTTCACTACCGACGATGAGCTGCGCACGGACATGCGTCCCAAGCTCTATCACCTGCTCTTGCTAGCGAAGACCACGGCGGGCTATCACAACCTGCTGAAGCTGGTCAGCGAATCCAATGTGGACAACATGTATTACAAGCCGCGCACCACGCTCGCGCAGCTCAAGAAGTACGGTCACGGCATCATCGGCACGTCTGCGTGCATCGCCGGCATCATCCCCAAGATGCTGGATAACAGCCAATTCGAAGAAGCGGTGAAGTGGGCGCGCATCTTCGCAGAGTGCTTCGATGAGGGGGATTTCTACATAGAGCTGCAGAACCAGGGCATCAAGACTGACGCCGGTTTCACGCAGACCGAACTCAATCACAAGCTCACAGAAGTGGCGAAGGCGGTTGGACTCAAGACCATCGCCACGAATGACTTCCATTATCTGCTGCAGGAGGATGCGCGGGCCCAAGATGTCATGCTCTGCATTGGCACGAAGTCCAATCTTGCGGATACGGATCGCATGCGCTTCCCGAACGATCAGTTCTACATGAAGACCGAAGAGGAGATGCGCACAGCGCTGGCTGACTTCCCGGAGGCGTGCGACAACACGCTGGAAGTGGCAGAGAAGTGCAACGTGGAGATAGAGAATGAGACCATCCTCCCGCGCTTCCCGCTGCCTGAAGGGGAGACGGATGAGAGCTGGTTCCGCAAGCGTGTGCAGGAGGGCTTGGAGAAGCGCTATGGCACGCCCGTGCCGAAAGAGGCTCAGGAGCGCGCGGATTACGAGATGTCCGTCATCATCCAGCAGGGCTTTCCCGCGTACTTCCTGATCGTGCAGGAATACATCGAATGGGCGCGCAGCCAGGGCATCGGCGTGGGACCTGGTCGCGGCTCTGCGGCAGGTGCTATCGTGGCCTATGCCATGGAGATCACGGACTTGGATCCACTGACGAACGGGCTTCTGTTCGAGCGCTTCCTCTCTCCCGAACGCGTGGAGATGCCCGATATCGACGTTGACTTCGACGATGAGCGGCGCGGCGAGGTCATCGAGCACATCAAGGATGTGTATGGCGAAGACCACGTGGCAGGCGTCATCACCTTCGGCAAGCTGCAGGCACGCAATGCCGTCAAAGATGCTACGCGCGTGCTGGGATACCCGTATGCGCTGGGCGACCGCATCTCCAAGATGATCCCTGACGAGTTGGGCATCTCCATCCAGGAGGCGCTCAACAAGAATCCGGAATTGCAGGCAGCCTATGATGCCGAAGAGGAAGTGCGTGCTGTGGTGGATGCGGCGCTGTCCATCGAAGGCAACGTCCGAGGCGAGGGCGTGCATGCATGTGCCACCATCATCTGCCGCGACCCAATGTCAGATCACGTTCCCATGAAGCGCGACACCAAAGGTGGCGGCATCATCACGCAGTTCGACGGTCATTACACCCCTGAGCTCGGCTTGCTCAAGATGGACTTCCTGGGGCTGCGCACGTTGGGCGTGCTCTCGCGCGCATGCCAGAACATCTATCAGCGCACGGGCAAGCGCATCGTGCCGGAGGAGATCCCCACTGATGATGAAGGCGCATTCAAGCTGATGCGCTCGGGCAACATGGATGGCTTGTTCCAGGTGGAAAGCGCGCTGTATGTGAGCCTGTTCAAGCGTCTGCCACCGAAGCGGTTCTCAGATATCGTGGCGTCCATCGCGCTCAATCGTCCGGGTCCTTTGGAATCCGGCATGGTAGATGACTACGTGGAAGTGGCCAGCGGCCGCAAGCCGGTGCACTACTACGATGATCGGCTCCGCTCCATCTTGGAGGAGACGTACGGCACCATGGTCTACCAAGAGCAGATCATGCAGATATCCATGGCAATGTCGGGGTTCTCTGCCGGCAAGGCAGACAAGCTGCGCAAGGCCATGGGCAAGAAGAAGCTGGACGTCATGAAGGAGCTCCAGGAGGACTGGAACACGGGCGCCGTGGACAACGGCTTCTCGCTGGAGATAGCCAAGCAGATCTGGGCCGATGCCGAGAAGTTCGCGAAGTACGCGTTCAACAAATCGCACTCCGCTGCGTATGCCATCCTGGTCATGCGCACGGCTTACCTGAAGGCGTACTACCCGAATGACTACATGGCCGCAGTGCTCTCCAGCTATATGGGCAAGACGGACCGCCTGATCCGCTACATCGCCAGCTGCAATCATAATGGCACGCCGGTGCTGCCGCCGGATATCAACACGTCCAACATCGAATTCACGCCAACCGAAGAGGGCATCGTGTTCGGGCTCATGGGCGTGCGTGGCATCGGCCGGAATGTGGCAGAGGTCATCATCGCCGAGCGCGAACGAGGCGGCAAGTTCCAGAATCTGCATGATTTCGTTTCGCGCGTGGATCTCAAGTGCGTGAATCGCAAAGCCATCGACGCGCTCATCAAGGGCGGTGCGTTCGATTCGTGCGGCTATACGCGCAAGCAGCTGATGCGCTTCTTGGAGGAAACGCCGCTTCTAGAGGATGCGCAGAAGCGTCAGAAGGACGCTAGCCAAGGGCAAGTCACCATGTTCGACATGTTCGGCGACGTGGAGGATTCTGGCTTTGAGAATGAAGTGCCGGAACCTGATGGCGTTGAGTGGCCTTCGCATGAGCTTCTGCGCTATGAGAAGGAGATCATGGGCATCTACGTGTCTGGTCATCCGTTGGCGCCCTATGAGGCCATGATGGCCAAGATCACGAAGCACAACGTGGGCGAACTGTCCGAGCGCACCTCAGACATCAAGTCTGCGGTATTCGTGGGGCTGGTGTCATCGGTGGCTACCAAGCCTACCAAGCGCGGCACCATCATGGCGAACTTCCAGTTGGAGGATGCTACGGGCATGATCGATTGCATCGCCTTCGATTATTCGAAGTTCGCTGATGCGTTGAAAGAGGATGCTGTCGTCAAGATCAAGGGCAAGTTCGAGGTGTCCGACCGCGGTAGCCAGATCATCGCGTATGAGGTCAAGGAGCTGGAGCTGGATGAGTCGCAGGCACGAGCGGCGGCAAAGAAAGGCCCCGGACATCTGGTGATCCGATTGGAATCCCGCGAATTCGACGCGGCGAAGTCGCAGCGGTTGAATTCCATCCTGAGCTCCTTTCCCGGCGGCGACGGTGTCGTGCTCATGGTGCATCAATCGGATGGGCGCAAGTTCCGCGCGGAGCTGCCCGTGACCGTGGACTCAGAGAATGATGTCCTGAAGACAGAGATATCCCGCCTGTTCGGCCGCGTCGTGGCGTGAGGGATGGCAGATCAAGAAGCGTCTTCAGGGATGTAGAAAACGCTGAGGACGAGTTCCTCTATGCCATCGGTGTTGGGGATGAATGCTGTGGGTTGGTTTGGGATGGGTGTCATCTCTCCGGGGATGGATACCGTATCCAGCGATGAGACGCCGTGTTCGGTCAAATCTGATGCCAGGAAAGCCATCTCATCTGAGGTGAGGTTCGTGGCGGAGTGCCTCTGTGCCACATCGAAGAGGTCCAGAAGCTTGAGTGGATTCCCTTTGCATTCCGCAAGCGCCTTCGCAGCGAACGCTTCGATGAACTGCTTTTGCCGTGCGAGCCTGTCAGCAGGTGAGTAGTCATCTGCTAGGTTGCGGCGCCACACATAATCAAGGGCGGTATCTCCCGTGAGATGAACTTCCTCTCCAGGGGAGATCTCCGTGGTGCCCACCACGGGGCTCAATGCAACGACATCCACACCACCCACGGCATCAGCCAAGTCGCCAATGCCTGACAGATTCAAGGTGTAGAAATATTCAAGAGGGATACCATCAAGAAGCCGAGAGACAGCCCGGCACATCCGCTGTCCGCTTTCCTGGTCATCTTGACCGTAGTTGTAGGCGAGGCAGAGATGGTCTTCCATGTTAGCCTCCTTGCCGTATTTCGGCTCTTTGATGGTGATCGTGCATTTCGTCTCTCGTGGAATGGCGATGCAGGTCAAATGGCCATTGGAGGTATCAAGCGCCAACAACATGACCGCATCTGCTTGCCCATTCAGCCCTTCGGTTGCACGTCCGAGCTCCTTGTCAGTGCCAAGGAAGAGAATGCATGCCATGTTTTCGTTCCAATGATACGTGGCCCCATCGTGCTCTTTGGTGAGGGGGGCTGCATCCGAGGACGTATCCACAAGGAGGCTTTGGCGTCCCTGAGCGATAGTTCCCTGGATGAAGGCAAATGCGATCCCAGCCGCAAGACAGAGCGCGGCCAAGATCGCGCCAATGACTATGAGTGCCCTCTTTGCAGTCATGCTCAGAACGTCTTCTGCTCATTCACCAGCTTAGCGGTGACGATATAGCGCTTATCGGCATTCGAGGGG
>CANODU010000056.1 GCA_947565185.1 uncultured Eggerthellaceae bacterium
ATTCTGCCGCTGAAGAAGGTACTCCTGCACCGACCTGGAGAAGAGCTCTTGAACCTCACTCCGAACACCTTGGAAGAGCTGCTCTTCGACGACATCCCGTTCCTGCAGGTAGCGCAGCAAGAGCACGATGCCTTTGCGAAGATCCTGCGCGATGAGGGTGTTGAGGTGGTGTATCTGGAAGACCTCATGGCAGAGGTCTTGGATACCTTCCCTGAGCTGCGCGACAAGTTCCTGAAGCAGTTCATCTTCGAAGGCGGCATCCGCACGGAGCGTTGGCAGAAGATCCTCTATGACTACCTGAACGACGGTTGGCCGAATAACAAGGATCTGGTCATGAAGACCATGGCTGGTGTGAATCTGCAAGAGATCCACACCGAATTCGAGAACTCCCTTGTCGATCTGGTCAGCGACGCGGCGAAGCTGGTCTTGGCTCCTATGCCGAACCTCTACTTCACCCGTGACCCCTTCGCCATGATCGGCAATGGCGTCTCCATCAACCGCATGTACTCTGCAACGCGTAACCGCGAGACCATCTACGGTGACTACATCTTCAAGTATCACCCGGATTACCAGTCAGTGCCGCGCTACTACGATCGCGACAACACCTTCCACATCGAAGGTGGCGACATCCTGAACATCAACGAGCATTGCCTGGCCATCGGCATCTCCCAGCGCACCGAGCCTGACGCCATCGACCAGATCGCTCACAACATCTTCGATTCCGATTCGCCGATCGACGTCATCTTGGCGTTCAACATCCCGAATTCTCGTGCATTCATGCACCTGGACACGGTGTTCACGCAGATCGACTATGACAAGTTCACCATCCATCCAGGCATCATGGGCCCGCTGACGGTCTTCGAGATCACGCCTGACGGCCAGGGTGACATCCGCGTGCGCGAGGTCTCTGAGACTCTGGAAGAGGTGCTTTCCGAGCATGTGGGACGTGCCGTGAAGCTCATTCCTTGCGGCGGCGGCGACCGCATCGCTGCAGAGCGCGAGCAGTGGAACGATGGCTCGAACACGCTGTGCATCCGTCCTGGCACCGTGGTGGTCTACCAGCGCAACGACGTCACGAATGCCGTCCTGCGCCGTGAGGGCGTGAACGTGCTGGAGATGCCCTCCGCTGAGCTCTCCCGTGGCCGTGGCGGCCCACGCTGCATGTCCATGCCGCTGTGGCGTGAAGACGCCTAAAGAGAAGGTTCGCTCATCTTGGGCTGCACCTCGCCGAAGGGGTGCAGCCTCTAGTCCGTTTCTAGTCCGTTGAATGCCAGCATCGAGAGAAAGCAGGTACCCAAAATGCCAGTCAACCTCAGTGGTCGCAGTCTCACCAAGATACTCGACCTTACCCCGGCTCAGATCCAGTATCTGGCCGATCTGTCCCGTGACTTCAAGAACCTGAAGCGTGCAGGCGTTCCGCATAGGTATCTTGAGGGCAAGAACATCGTCCTGCTCTTCGAGAAGACCTCTACGCGTACACGCTGCTCTTTCGAGGTGGCTGGCATGGATCTGGGCATGGGCGTCACCTATCTGGATCCGGGCTCATCGCAGATGGGCAAGAAGGAATCCATCGAAGACACGGGACGCGTGCTCGGTCGCTTCTATGACGGCATCGAATACCGTGGATTCTCTCAGGAGCTCGTCGAAGAGCTGGCCGCTGTTGCAGGCGTGCCCGTATGGAATGGCCTCACGGACAAGTTCCATCCCACGCAGATGATCGCCGACCTCATGACCATCCAGGAGAACTTCCCCATGGGCGTGAAGGGCTTGAAGTTCGTCTTCTTCGGTGACTGCCGCAACAACATGGGCAACTCCCTCATGGTGCTTTGCGCCAAGATGGGCATGCATTTCGTCGGCTGCGGGCCGAAGGACCTCATGCCTGAAGAGGAGCTCGTGGAGACCTGCAAGAAGATCGCCGCCGAGACCGGCGCCACCATCACGCTGACCGATGACGTGAAGGCTGCTGCCACCGACGCGGATGTCATCTACACCGACATCTGGGTGTCCATGGGCGAGCCGGACGACATCTGGGCTGAGCGCATCAAGCTGCTCTCCCCGTATCAGGTGAATTCCGATGTCATGGCCATGGCTGCTGATGATGCCATCTTCATGCACTGCCTGCCGTCCTTCCACGATGAGAACACCACCATCGGTGCCGATGTGGCGAAGAAGTTCGGCCTGAAGGAGATGGAAGTCACCGACGAGGTGTTCGAGTCCGCACGCTCCAAGGTCTTCGATGAGGCTGAGAACCGCATGCACTCCATCAAGGCCATCATGTACGCAACCCTGCGATAAGAGGAGCTGAGAGAGATGGCATATCAGAAAGGGGAGGGCAAGAGCGTCGTCATCGCCCTTGGCGGCAATGCGCTCGGCAACACCCCTCAAGAGCAGCTCGAATTGGTCGAGAACACCGCCTCCCACATCGTGGACATGGTAGCCGAGGGCATCAACGTGGTCGTCAGCCACGGGAATGGTCCCCAAGTTGGCATGATCTCCAATGCATTCGCTGAGGCAAGCGCTCATGACAGCTCCATTCCTGAGATGCCATTCCCGGAGTGCGGCGCCATGAGCCAGGGATACATCGGCTACCAGCTCTCCCAAGCGCTCTTGGGCGAGCTCAAGCAGCGTTCCATCTTGCGCTCCACTGCGTGCGTCATCACGCAGACGGTCGTGTATCCGGAAGATCCCGCCTTCCAGCATCCCACCAAGCCGGTGGGACCCTTCCTCACCGAAGAAGAAGCGAAGAAGCGTGCGGAAGAGACGGGTGCTACCTATGCCGAGGACGCGGGCCGTGGTTGGCGCATGATGGTGGCAAGCCCGAAGCCCCAGCGCATCGTGGAGCTAGACGCCATCAAGGATCTCATGGATGACGGCTACATCGTGATCGCTGCTGGTGGCGGTGGCGTGCCGGTGATAGAGCGGGATGATTCCTACCATGGCATCCCTGCCGTCATCGACAAGGATCGCACATCGGCGAAGCTGGCCGCTGACTTCAAGGCTGACATGCTGGTCATCTTGACCGCTGTGGAGAAGGTGGCCATCAACTTCAACACGCCGCAGCAGACCGACCTCGATTCGATGACCGTCTCCGAGGCGCGGAAGTACATAGAAGAAGGGCAGTTCGCACCAGGATCCATGTTGCCCAAGGTGCAGGCATGCATCGAATACCTGACAGCGTATCCGCAGGGCAAGGCGCTCATCACCTCCCTCGAGCATGCAGCTGAAGGGTTGGAGGGCAAGACGGGCACGGTCATCACTGCCTGACAAGAATCCGATCATAGCCGGCTCTGCCTCATTCCCTTTTCAGAGCCGGCTCGTTCAAGGAGGGAAAAATGGCTGCAGAGACAACTGCTCCCAAGAAAGAAAGGAAGAAGCGCAGCATATCCGCGTTCGCTATCCTTCTCATCATGCTTGTTGCTCTCGCCGTCATCACCGCCATCATGGGTGGTGTAGGCGTCGAGGGTATCACGGGTGCAACCATCGCTGATGTCGTGAATGCGCCTGTGCAAGGCTTCATCGACGCTATCGACATCTGCATCTTCGTGCTCATCCTGGGCGGCTTCTTGGCCATCGTCACAGAGACGGGCGCGCTGGATGCAGGCATCGCTGCTCTTGTCCATAAGCTCAAGGGCAACGAGCTCATCTTGATCCCCATCCTCATGACCATCTTCTCCATCGGCGGCACCACCTACGGCATGCTGGAGGAAACGGTTCCGTTCTATCTCCTGTTGGCGGCCACCATGGTGGCGGCGGGCTTCGACAGCGTCGTCGGCTGCGCCGTTGTTCTGCTGGGCGCTGGCTGCGGCGTTCTAGGCTCCACGGTGAACCCCTTCGCCGTGGGCGCTGCCGTGGCATCGCTGTCGGGAACGGATATCGTCATCAATCAAGGCGTCATCCTGGCGCTCGGCGCCATCCTCTGGATCGTGTCGTTGGTCATCTCCATCATCTTCGTGATGCGCTATGCGAAGAAGGTCAAGGCTGATAAGGGTTCCACCATCCTGTCCTTGCAGGAGCAAGAGAACCAGAATGTCATGATGAAGGAATGGGGTCTCAAGGAATCTGAAGATGAGGACGCCACCGCTGATGCGGCTGCTCCCAAGAAGATGACCACCCGTCAAAAGTGGTCGTTGATCGTCTTCGGTCTCACCTTCGTCGTCATGATCGTGAGCTTCATCCCGTGGGGCGACCTGGGCGTTGATTTCTTCGACCTGGGCGCCACATCCGAAGAAGTGACCACGACGGTTGGCGCTGAGGACATCACGGCGGTCTATGACGAATCTACTGGCACCGAATTGGCCATTCCTGAGACCGTCGAAGGCACTGACACCGCTGTGGAAGAGGTCACGCCTGCGTGGTCCGCGTGGCTTACCGGAACACCGCTTGGCACATGGTATTTCGGTGAGGCGTCGGCATGGTTCCTGATCATGTCCTTCATCATCGGCCTCATCGGCGGCATCTCGCAAGACAAGTTCGTGAAATCGTTCATCGCAGGTGCAGGTGACATGATGTCGGTCGTGCTCATCATCGCGCTTGCTCGCTCCATCACAGTCCTCATGGCCAGCACGGGGCTGTCTGATTGGATCCTCATCACTGCAGCGGACGGGCTGCGCGGCATGGCGGCCTTCATCTTCGCGCCGCTCTCATACCTGCTGTTCGTGCTGCTCTCCTTCCTCATCCCGTCGTCTTCTGGCATGGCGACGGTGGCCATCCCCATCATGGGTGGTCTGGCAAGCCAGCTGAACTTCTCCGTAGAGACCACCATCATGATCATGGTGGCAGCCAATGGCTTGGTGAATCTGTTCACTCCTACGTGTGGAGCCATCATGGGCGGCTTGGCTTTGGCGAAGGTGGAGTACTCCACATGGCTCAAGTTCGTGCTCAAGCTCGTCATCATCTTAGGCGTGGTCAGCATGGTGATACTCACTGTTGCCATGGCCATCATCCCGATGACAGCATGATGCGGATGACGTGTGCATTTTTCAGAGAGCCCCTGCAAAGGGGCTCTCTTCTTGTATAGACTGAGCTGATGGAACAGATTGGCAGAGATGACGCGCTGATGAGCCCCTGGCATGGTCGTGCCATCATGCTATTGGACTTGGATGCGTTCTTCGCCTCCGTCGAGCAATTGGATCATCCTGAATGGCGGGGCAAGCCGGTCATCGTGGGCGGTGACGCCGACCGACATGGCGTGGTATCCACCTGCTCCTATGAAGCGCGGGCCTTTGGTGTGCGCAGCGCCATGCCGGCATCCACGGCGCGCAGGCTCTGTCCCGATGCCATCTGGGCGCCGGGGCGCCATGATCGCTACAAGGAGCTCTCAGCCCAGATCATGGATATGATCCGCAACGAGACGCCGTATGTGGAGCAGGTCTCCATCGACGAGGCGTTCGCGGATATCACTCCCTCGCGCGTCAACACCGAGCACCCTGCTTCCGTAGCGCGACGCATCCAGCGTCGTGTGCGCGAAGAGGTGGGCGTGACGTGCTCTATCGGGTTGGGCGCAACGAAATCAGTGGCCAAGATAGCCAGCGACATGGACAAGCCGCAGGGGATCACTCTGGTCTATCCGGGCAGCGAACAGCAATTCTTGGCTCCGCTTCCCATCAAGGTCTTGAGTGGCGTGGGCAAGGCGGCTCAAGCGGCGCTCACCTCAGCAGGTGTTCACACATTAGGGGAGCTTGCCAGCGCTGATGAGAAGGTGCTCATGGATATCTTCGGTGTGCGCGCTGAGATGATGCGCGCGCGAGCGCTGGGCGCTGATGAGTCCAGCATCACGACAGAGCGCACGGTGAAGTCCGTATCCCATGAGACCACATTCGCGGATCTGGTGAGCGATCGCGCAGATATGCTGGCTGTGCTCACAACGCTCTTGGGGAAGGTGGCTCGCCGCTTGCGCCAGAAGGGCCTCAAGGCGAAGACGTTGGCAGTGAAGCTGCGCTTGGCTGACCGGAGCATCCGCAATGCACAGGTGTCGCTTGATGCGCGCAGCGATGATGAGATAGAGCTCGCGCAGCATCTGGGACCGCTCTTGGATAAGGTATGGCGTCCCAGCGAAGAGGTGCGACTGCTGGGCGTGCGCGTAAGCGGGTTCGAGGATGAGGGGACGCGCTCTGAGCAAGCGGCGCTCTTCGATATGCCTACTGATGGGGCGCAGGAGAGGTCAGAGCCTTTGATCTCCGATCCGAAGAAGCGGCGAGGGCTCATCCAAGCCACCGATACGTTAAAGGATCGCTTCGGAGAGGATGCGGTGTTCTTCGGATCTGCGCTCAAGAATCGCGACAACACCACCGGTTCGGTATCCCAGCATCCTGCTCAAGATTGATGGCGCGTCCTCTTGCGTAATCTTCTCCACAACTCTGCCTTCGCCGCTGCGTAGCACTGGCTGGTTGGGTAGAATAGCCGCGCTAGAGGATCGCAGAAGAAAGCAACAGATGGCACGACACTCAAAAGGCAAGCATATCGCCCAGAAGGCATCCATCAAGCGCAAGGCCCACAAAGCTGCTTTGGACGAGAAGGTGAAGGAAGAGACCGGAGACCAGCCTGCAGAGCAAGCCGGGATGGCCTCATCTGCTGATGCTGTGCAGCAGCTTCCTGCCAAAGAGAAGGCCTCTCAGCCCAAGCATGGCAAGCCTGCGCCTTCAGAGGATGTGGCTGCCTCGGAGGCGTTGCCAGCCCTTGGCAGCATGGATGAGGCTCAGGCCTCTGTCGTCCCCGCGGGCACGGCGTCCCATGCCGAAGAGAAGAAGCGCAAGAACAGGATCGCGAAGCGTGCGGGCATCGTGGCATCTATCGTCATCGGTTTCTTGGCGGTGGTCTATCTGGGAGGCGCAGCGCTCTTCGCGACGCATTTCTTCCCGAACACCACCATCGCGGATGTGGACATCTCTCTGGATTCCCCTGCGCAGGCAGCGTCAGAGCTGGATGACACCGTGGGCAGCTTCAGCTTCAAGGTCAAGGGGCAGGGGATGAACCTCACCGTTTCCAGTGACCAAGCAGGCATGAAGATGGATTCCACCGCTGTTGCTGACGGCGTCTTGGCCCGTCAGGTTCCCTGGGAGTGGCCCGTGCGGGTCTTCGAAGAGCACGATGTCACGGCTGCTGTGGCCGATGCCATGAGCGCGAGCACCTTATCAGATGTCATCGAACATGCAGTTGCTGAGGTGAACGCAACGGCTGAGGCACCGGTGGATGCTGCGGTCATCTTCAAGGAAGATGTCGGCAAGTTCTACATCACTCCTGAGATCGAAGGCACCATGCTGGATCCGCAGAAGGTGGTCGAGCAGTGCATGGAGGGCGTCTTGAGCCTGAATGGGGACATCATCCTCAAGAAGGACGCGCGCTTGGATCCAAAGGTGCTGAAAGAGGATCAGCGGCTCGTGGATGCGTGTGCGAAGGCGAATCAGTTGGCGCGTGCAGACATCACCTTCACGCTCGATGGCAATCGGGCGGCGAATGTGAACGCCACTACCATCGGCACATGGGTGACCGTCACCCCTGAGTTCGAGGTGCTCTTCAACAACGATGAGCTGACCGTATGGGCTGAGGAGATCAGCCAGCAGTTCGACACCGTCGGATCAGAGCGCACCTACGTGCGTCCCGATGGCAAGGAGGTCACCGTGTCAGGGGGTTCGTACGGCTGGAAGGTGGATAGCGAGGCGCTGGAGGCGGCTGCTATCGAGGCCGTGCAGAACGGGACCATCGGCAACGTGGAGATCCCGGTCGTGCAGAGCGGAAATGGCTTTACCAAGCTGGGCGCGCAGGATTGGGGCGCGCGGTATGTGGACGTGGACCTCTCCGAGCAACATGCCTATTTCTACGACGAGACGGGTGCGCTCGTATGGGAGAGCGATATCGTCTCGGGAGCCAAAGGGAAGACCGATTCTCCCACAGGCGTCTACACCCTGAATCACAAGCAGAGCCCTACCGTGCTCATCGGTGAGATGACCAGCGAAGGGACGCCGGAATACGAGAGCAAGGTCACCTATTGGATGCCCTTCAAGGGTAATTCGGTGGGATTGCATGATGCGTCATGGCAGTCCGCCTTCGGAGGAGATCGCTATGCGAGCGGATACGGATCGCATGGCTGCATCAACTTGCCGACGGATGCAGCGGGCGAGCTGTACGAGATCATCACGCCGGGAGATGTGGTCGTTGTCCACTACTGATCCCACGCGTTCGCTCAAGGCTGCTGTAGACGCAAAGCGCTGCGTGCGCGCGCCTATCGGCGTGTTCGATTCAGGCTTGGGTGGCCTGACGGTGCTGGATGCATTGATCCATGCCATGCCTCACGAGCATTTCCTCTTCTTAGGCGATTCAAAGCGTTGCCCCTATGGGCCACGGCGTCCTGAGGAGGTGCGCACCTTCGTTTTGGAGATCGGTCAGTTCTTGGTCGATCAAGGCTGCAAGATGATCGTGATCGCGTGCAATACGGCCACCGCGGCGGGCCTTTCGGATGCGCAGCGCGCTTTCGATATCCCTGTGGTGGGCGTCGTGGAGCCAGGGGCTCGCGCAGCGGTGCACATGACCCATGCGCGCCGCGTTGGCGTCATCGCCACGGTGGGCACGGTGAGCCAGGGAGCCTATGAGGCTGCCATCACGCATCTTGATGCGGGCATCCGCGTCTTCCAGCAACCCGCTCCTGAATTCGTGCGCATCGCTGAGGCGCGCTTCGATGGCCAAGAGGGCGAACGCGGCTTCGGAGAGGAGAGCCGGCGCATCGCCCATGAATATCTTGCTCCTTTGCGCGCCCAAGACATCGACACGCTGGTCTTGGGCTGCACGCACTATCCCCTCATCCGCGACTTGATCTCAGCGGAGATGGGGGAGGAGGTGGCGCTCGTGTCCTCTGCTCAAGAGACTGCGCGAGAGGTGCGCGCCATCCTCACGCGACGCCATGAGCTGAGCGATGACGAAGCGCCTTTGAGCGTGGATATCATGATCACCGGCTCTGATGTGGATAAGTTCGCAGCCACGGCGAAAGGGCTGCTCAAGATGGATGTGCCCGTCACGCGTGTGAGCCTTGCGTGAGCTTGGGAAGGAAGGTCGTTCGCATGAAGGTCCTGCTTGCTACCAATAATGCCCATAAGGCCGATGAGATCCGCCATGCGCTTTGTCTTCCTGGCTGGGAATTCGTGACATTGAGTGAAGCAGGCGTTGTCTCTGACCCCATCGAAGACGCGGAGACATTCTTGGGCAATGCGCGCATCAAGGCGCGGGCGGCGGCTCAAGCAAGCGGGATGGCCGTGCTGGCCGATGACTCGGGCCTTCAGGTAGATGCGCTGGGAGGCGATCCGGGAGTGCGCTCTGCGCGCTATGCGGGCGAAGATGGCGATGATGAGGCCAACAACGCGAAGCTGCTCTCAGAGCTTGCGGATGTGCCGGATGATGCAAGAACGGCACGCTTCGTGTGCACGCTCGTGTTCTTGGATGAGGCAGGCCATGAAGCGGTGGCAGAGGGGATCGTGGAGGGGCGCATCGGCCATGAGGCGCGCGGAAGCGAAGGCTTCGGCTATGATCCGCTGTTCCTGCCTGATGAGTATGGCGGCGACATCACCTTCGCGGAGGTGCCCCAGGATGCGAAGAGCAGCATCTCGCACCGGGGACGAGCGTTAGCACAGCTTCGCGAACGGCTTCTTGCTCTGTGATAGAATACCGATTCGCGTCGGGACGTGGCGCAGTCTGGTAGCGCGCCTGCTTTGGGAGCAGGATGTC
>CANODU010000057.1 GCA_947565185.1 uncultured Eggerthellaceae bacterium
CAGGCGAAGTCGAGCGCAAGTGGTACGTGATCGACGCTGAGGACCAGGTCCTCGGTCGCGTCGCGTCCAAGGCTGCGCAGATCCTTCGCGGGAAGACCAAGCCGCAGTACACCCCCCATGTTGACGTGGGAGATTTCGTCATCGTCGTGAACGCTGACAAGATCAAGGTGACCGGCGACAAGGCTGCCAAGAAGGAGTACTTCCGTCACAGCGGATTCCCGGGCGGGCTCAAGTCTGAGACGTTCGAAGAGGCCATGCAGAAGCACCCGGAGCGCGTGATCGAGCACGCGGTGGCCGGCATGCTTCCGAAGACCACCCTCGGTCGTGCCCAGGGCAAGAAGCTCAAGGTGTACGCGGGTCCTGATCATCCGCACACCGCACAGAACCCGCAAAAGCTAGAGATGGGAGCGTAGACAGATGGCAGATGCGAAGAAGCCCAACACTGAGGCTCTGTATTACGGCACCGGTCGTCGCAAGACGGCAGTGGCTCGTGTCCGTCTGGTTCCCGGAACCGGTAAAGTGACCGTGAATGGCAAGGACGGCAGCGAATACTTCACGCGCGCAGGCCTTCTGGATGCTGCGCTCACGCCCTTCAAGGTGACCGACACGGTGGGTCATTTCGACGTGAAGGCGCGCATCGACGGTGGTGGCACCACCGGTCAGGCTGGTGCGCTGCGTCTGGGCATCGCCCGTGCGCTGCTGGAAGCAGGCGAATACCGCGACGAGCTGAAGAAGGCTGGATACCTCACACGCGACTCCCGCATGGTGGAGCGCAAGAAGTACGGCCTGAAGAAGGCGCGCAAGCGTCCACAGTTCTCCAAGCGCTAAACGCTTTCGAAACCGCCTCCTTCGGGAGGCGGTTTTCGTATGTGCCGTGCAAGCGGCCTTGGCAAGCGGCTTTATAATCGAAGCATGATCATTCACCTTGACACTCTTGATGACCCGCGGCTTGATGCGTATGCGCGCCTGACGGATGTGCAACTGCGCCGTAAGCTAGAGCCGGAGCTTGGCCTGTTCATCGCTGAATCCCCGAAGGTGATCGAACGCGCGCTGGAGGCTGCCGTACAGCCGGTCTCCTTGCTCACCAGCGTGCGTCTGCAGGAGTGCATCGCACCCTTGGCGCACGCGTTCCAGGCGAAGGCGCCTGATGCTCCCATCTTCGTGCTGCCTGATGAGGAGCTGGAGCAGCTCACAGGATTCAAACTCGCCCACGGTGCCTTGGCGGCCTTTCGCCGCCCTCTTCCGCGACCGCTCTCTGATGTGCTGGCGGACGCACGGCGCATAGCCATCCTTGAGGACATCACGAACTTCACGAACGTGGGCGCCATCTTCCGGTCTGCCGCCGCTTTGGGGATGGATGCCGTGCTGGTCACGCCGGGTTGCTACGATCCGCTCTATCGGCGCGCGGTGCGCGTGTCCATGGGTGCGGTCCTGCAGATCCCCTGGGGATACATCGGACAGGACGGCCCGGCGGAGCCCGGTGCGCATGGTAATGTGGCGCACAAGGGCGGCTGGTCGCACACGGGCATCCCGCTTCTGCATGAAGCGGGATTCAGGGTTGCTTCCATGGCGCTTTCGCAGGATTCCATCACCCTTGATGATCCTGCGCTCAAGGCTGAATCGCGCTTGGCCATCATCTTGGGGACGGAGGGCGAAGGTCTGGCCCCTGCTACTCTGCGCTCCTCAGACTACATCGTCAGGATCCCCATGCAGCGTGGTGTGGACAGCCTCAACGTGGCAGCCGCCAGCGCCGTTGCCTTCTGGGAGCTGGTCGTGTAGCTGCGCGGTGCCGAGCGCATTTCACGCTATACTGCGAAGGTAACATCCACATTGTTGAGGAGGGACAATGGGTGGGTTCTTTGGTGCGGTTTCGCACGAAGACGTGGTGTTAGACGTCTTCTTCGGTGTGGACTACCATTCGCATCTGGGCACGCGTCGCGGCGGCATGGTGTTCGTGGACGCAGAGGATGGGTTCCAAAAGGAGATCCATTCCATAGAGAACACGCCGTTCCGGTCCCGCTTCGAAGATGACCTCCCGAAGTTCCACGGCAATGCGGGCATCGGCTGCATCTCAGACACGGATCCCCAGCCGCTTCTCGTGCGCTCCCACCTGGGCACGTTCGCCATCACCACCGTGGGCATCATCAACAACGCAGAGCTGCTCGTGGACGAATTCTTCGCCGACGGCGAGAATCAGTTCATGGCCATGAGCTCCGGCAAGGTCAACGCCACGGAATTGGTGGCGGCCCTCATCAATCAGAAAGCTGATTTCGTGAGCGGCATCAAGCACGCACAAGAGAAGGTGGAAGGGTCGCTCACGCTGCTCATCATGACGCGCGAAGGGCAGATCATCGCCGCGCGCGATTCTGTGGGCCGCCTCCCGGTTCTCATCGGGCAGAAGGAGGACGGCTACTGCATCTCGTTCGAGTCGTTCGCCTACCACAAGCTGGGCTACACGGACGCCTACGAGCTGGGACCGGGAGAGATCGTGCGCGTGGATGCGGACGGCTACACCACGCTGGCACCGGCGGGTGATCGCATGCAGATCTGCGCATTCCTCTGGGTGTACTACGGCTATCCCAATTCCAACTACGAAGGTGTGAACGTGGAATGCATGCGCTATGCGAATGGCGCCATCATGGCGCGCGACGAAGCGCTGGCGGGCACCATGCCGCAGGTGGATTATGTGGCTGGCGTGCCGGATTCTGGCGTGCCCCATGCCATTGGCTATTCCACGGAAAGCGGTCAGACCTTCGCGCGGCCGTTCATCAAGTACACGCCCACGTGGGCGCGTTCGTTCATGCCCACGAACCAAGAGGTGCGCAACCGCGTGGCGAAGATGAAGCAGATCCACATTCCAGAGCTCATCCGCGACAAGAAGCTCCTCTTCGTGGACGACTCCATCGTGCGCGGCACGCAGCTGCGCGAAACGGTGGACTTCCTGTATTCGAATGGCGCCAAAGAGGTGCACATGCGCAGCGCCTGCCCGCCCATCATGTATTCGTGCAAGTTCCTGAGCTTCTCGTCCAGCAAGTCTGAGATGGACCTCATTGCGCGCCGCGTGGTGCATGAGCTGGAGGGAGAAGCGGGCGTGGAGCATCTTGACGAATACGCTGACAGCTCCACCGAACGCGGGCAGTGCTTGCTCAAGACCATCTGCCAGCAGATGGGCTTCGATTCGCTGGGCTATCAGTCTCTGCCGGGTATGCTGGAGGCCATCGGCATCGACCCTTCGCAGGTGTGCACCTACTGCTGGACCGGAAAAGAGTGACGCCTGAAGCATGCGAGAGATGCGGCTCTGCTTGTGTATCACTCCTCCGTCCCCCTGATACATGCGAAATAATGGCTTTCGCTGCTTGTAAACTCCTTGAAACACGCGTTGTCTACCGTAGAATGTGACAAACCCATTGACGCTGCCTGCCATGCGGGCGCGCCCGGCGAATGAGGAGCGGGACATGGCGAAGGTCCAAGACATCTACGGTGAGATGGTGTTCGATGAGCATACGATGCAGGAGCGCCTCCCATCGGCAACGTACAAGCAATTGATGCGCACCATCAAAGACGGCGAACCGCTGAACCTCGAAGTGGCGAACGTCGTGGCTCACGCCATGAAGGAATGGGCCATCGAGATGGGGGCTACGCACTACACGCATTGGTTCCAGCCGCTCTCTGGCATCACGTCCGAGAAGCACGACAGCTTCATCGACCCGATCGATGACGGCCACGCCATCATGTCATTCTCCGGCAAAGAGCTCATCCAGGGCGAACCGGATGCATCTAGCTTCCCGTCGGGCGGTCTGCGCGCCACGTTCGAAGCGCGCGGCTACACCGCGTGGGATCCCACGTCGTTCGCGTTCATCAAGGATGAGGTGCTCTGCATTCCCACGGCCTTCTGCTCCTACAATGGCGAAGCGCTGGACAAGAAGACGCCGCTTCTGCGCTCCATGCGCGCCGTAGATGAGCAGGCGAATCGCGTGTTGGCTCTCTTCGGCGAACCGCATCAGCGCGTCGTCACCACGGTAGGCGCTGAGCAAGAGTACTTCCTGGTCTCCGAAAAGGACTACGAGCGGCGCCTTGACCTGGTGCTCACCGGGCGCACGCTGTTCGGCTATTCGCCGTGCAAGGGCCAAGAGCTGGAAGACCATTACTTCGGCGCCATTCGCCCCACGGTGAACAACTTCATGAAGGAGCTGGATGAGGAGCTCTGGAAGCTGGGCATCCCAGCGAAGACCAAGCACAATGAAGTGGCACCATGCCAGCACGAGCTGGCGCCGCTGTTCGCCAATGCGAATCGCGCTATCGACCAGAATCTGCTCACCATGGAGGAGATGCGCCTCTTGGCCAGCCACTATGGCTTGGTCTGCCTTGAGCATGAGAAGCCCTTCGAGCACATCAACGGAAGCGGCAAGCATAACAACTGGTCCATGTCCGCCAACGGGAAGAATCTGCTGGAGCCGGGCGAGAATCCCATGTCGAACCTGCGCTTCCTGGTCTTCTTAGCCGGTGTCATCCAGGCCGTGGATGATTATCAGGAGCTTCTGCGCATGTCTGCAGCATCGGCGGGCAACGATCATCGCCTGGGCGCGAATGAGGCACCGCCGGCCATCGTCTCCATGTTCCTGGGCGATGAGCTGGGCCGTGTGGTGGATGCGTTGATCGAAGGACGCGACTACACCTCCCACGAGCGCACTGAGATGGACCTCGGCGTGGCAGAGCTGCCGAACTTCCTGCAGGACAACACGGATCGCAACCGCACCAGCCCCTTCGCCTTCACGGGAAACAAGTTCGAGTTCCGCATGCCTGGTTCTGAACAGAACCTCTCAGACGCGAACATGATCCTGAACACGGCCATGGCGAAGTCGCTGAAGGAATTCGCCGACCAGCTAGAGGGCGTGCCCGAGGAGCGCTTCCGCGACGAGGCGCTGGATTACGTGAAGCGCACGCTGCGCGACCATCAGCGCATCATCTTCAATGGCGATGGATATTCTGATGAATGGCCGGAGGAGGCAGAGCGGCGTGGGCTGGCGAACAACAAGACCACGGCAGATGCGCTGCCGTGTTTGGTGGATCAGAAGTCGCTGGATCTGTTCGCCGAGTTCAACGTTCTGGATGAGGCTGAGGTGCGCAGCCGCTATGAGGTCAAGCTGGAGAAGTACAACAAGACCATGAACATAGAGATCCGCACGATGAAGCGGCTCGTGCGTCGTGATTATCTGCCAGCCATCAATGACTTCGCGGCAGAGATCGCGCGTCATATCACGGAAGTGCGCGCTGTCATGCCCGATGCTGACCTGGTCAACCAGGAGAGCAAGCTCAAGGCGCTCTTGGATGGCGCGGCGGAGATCAATCGTCACCTGGGCAAGCTGCATGAGCTGCATTATGCTTCCCTTGAGATAGAGGATCAGCAGGAGCGCGCGAACATGAATGCCCATGAGATCGTTCCGGTCATGGACGCGCTGCGCGACGCTGTGGACAATATGGAGATCATCGTGGAGCGCAAGCATTGGCCTGTGCCTACCTACAATGAGATCCTGTTCTATGCCTGATCCTCACGAGCGTCGAAGAGAGAAAAGGGCAGTGGCATGACGAAGCGGTATGCGATGCAGATGGCGGAGCGCGAGCTCACGGAGGCCGAGGCCTGGGAGATCCTTGAGGCGGGCGAATATGCCGTCGTCTCCACCGTGGACCCTGATGGAACGCCGTATGGCATACCGCTCTCCTACGTCATCATCGACGGCAAGCTCTACATCCATACGGGAGAGCGCGGTGGGCACAAGGTCGATGACTTCTTACACGATGCGCGCGTGAGCGTAGCGGTGGCCACTGAAGTGGACCCCTGTTTCGAGGACACGTTCTTCACGACGCGCTTCGCTTCGGTCATCGCATCGGGGCGCATCGCGAAGGTGGAGGATTCGGCCATGGTCCGCCGCGTGCTCGTGGACCTCTGCATGAAGTATCTGCCGCAGTACAAGGAAGAGATCGGACCGGCTATCGGACGCGAGATAGACACGACAGCGGCATGGTGCATCGAATTCGACGAGATCCGCGGCAAAGCAGGCAGGAGATTATCGAAGCAGTAACGCGCCCGTGACGAAGCTCGTCTCAGCGCAACGGTCTTTTTGGCAGCGCTTAGGATGACCCCAATGAGAACCTGGCAAAGGAGGTCATCATGACTGTCAAAGATAAGCTGAACGAGATGAAGGAAGACCTGAAGGAAGCTGCCGACAATATGAAGGACGCAGCGGGTCATGTGGCAGATGCCGCGAAGGAAGGCGCTGAGAACGTGGGCGACAAGCTCCATGAGGCTGCAGGGCAGGCTAAGGATGCTGCGCAAGAGGTAGCGAAGAACGCTCAGGGTGCTGCGGAGACGGCCAAGAAGGGTCTGGATCAGACAGCAGAGAAGACGAAGGCGAAGCTCAACAAGTAATCTTTGCCTCACAAGAGAACGCAACGAACAGGCACCCTCATGGGTGCCTGTTCGCTTATCAGGGGGACGAGCGTATCAGGGGGACGGAGGAGTGAGATGCGCGTTGCGCGTCTCACTCCTCCGTCCCCCTGATACAGACTTCCTCCGTCCCCCTGATACGCCGGATGCACCAGGCTCGTTGGAGTAGAATGTCGTTCGTTCGATCACCCTTGCATCAACGATACGCTGGAGGCAGATATGGCAGACATCACCGAAGTCGATTTCATATGGAAAAACGGGGAGCTCCTTCCTTGGGCGGACGCTACCACCCATGTGCTTTCCCACTCGCTGCATTACGGATCAGGCGTCTTCGAGGGCATCCGCTGCTACAAGGATCCGGAGTCTGACAAGAGCTTCGTGTTCCGCCTGCGCGATCACATGGAGCGTCTGCATCGCTCAGCGAAGATCGCAGCCATCGAGCTGCCCTACACCGTGGACGAGCTCTGCGACGCCACGGTGGAGACCATCCGCGCAAATAAGCTCCCCAGCTGCTATATCCGCCCGCTGGTCTACCGCGGCTACGGCGTCATGGGCGTGGATCCCACCGGTGCTCCCACCGATGTCATCATCGCATGCTGGCCGTGGGATGCCTATCTGGGGCCGGAGGCTCTGGAGAATGGCGTCAATGTGGGCATCTCGTCCTGGCGCCAGCGCTCCATCAACGCCATCCCGCCGGCGGTCAAGGCCACGGCTGCCTACTTCAATTCGCTCATGGCGAAGCTGGAGGCGAAGGCCCATGGCTATGCGGAGGCTGTCATGCTGAACGAACAGGGCCTCGTCTGCGAAGGCACGGGCGAGAACCTGTTCGTCGTGCGCGACGGCATCCTTTCCACGCCGCCTCTTTCGGACGGCGTGCTGGAGGGCATCACGCGCGACAGCGTGATGGTGCTGGCCGATGATCTTGAGATCCCGTGCATGGAGGAGAGCCTGACTCGGAGCGATCTCTACGTGGCTGATGAGGTCTTCATGACCGGCAGCGCCGCTGAGCTCACGCCCATCGGCAGCGTGGATGACCGCCGCATCGGCAAGCCCGGTGAGATCACGAAGCGCCTGCAGGAGAAGTTCTTCCAGGTTGCCTATGGACATGATGAGGAATACCTCGACTGGCTGACCGAGGTCTAAGCCGTTCATGCCCAGTATCGCCAAGATACGCACCTATGATTCCACCCTCCGGGATGGGGAGCAGTGCGAAGGCGTCAGCCTGTCGCTGGAAGACAAGCTGAAGGTGGTAGCCCGCCTGGATGACTTCGGCATCGATGTCATCGAAGGCGGGTTTCCTGCATCGAATCCGAAGGACATCGCGTTCTTCAAGCGCATGGCTGAGATGGACTTGAAGCATGCGAAGATCGCCGCATTCGGCAACACCTGCAAGAAAGGCGTTTCGGCTGAGCGGGACGCGGGCTTGCGTGACCTGCTGGAGAGCGGCGCACCTGTTGTCACCATCGTGGGGAAGACGTGGGATGCGCAGGTGACGCGCGCATTGCAGACCACGCTGGAAGAGAATCTGCGCATGATCCGGGATTCGGTGACGCACTTGAAGGCGGCGGGGCGTGAGGTAGTATTCGACGCCGAACATTTCTTCGATGGATTCGCGGCGAACAGCGCGTATGCCTTGGAATGCATCCGCGTGGCTCATGAGGCTGGCGCGGATTCCATCGATCTGTGCGAGACGAATGGCGGCTGGCTGCCCTTCCAGGTGGAAGAGGTGGTACAGCGTGTGGTTGAATCCTATCCTGGACAGGTATTCGGTATTCACTGCCACAATGATTCCGGATGCGCTGTGGCGAACACGCTGGCTGCCGTGCGCGCCGGAGTAACGCAGGTGCAGGGCACCTGCAACGGCATCGGCGAGCGTGTGGGCAACACAGACCTGCTCACGGTGATCGCTGACGTTGAGCTCAAGATGGGGATGGATGCCGTAGGCTCGCATAAGCTGACCGAGCTTACGGATGTGTCTCACTACATCGCAGAGGTCACCGGTGTAGCGCTTTCGCCGCATCATCCTTACACGGGTGCATCTGCTTTCGCGCATAAGGGTGGCCTACACGCCAGCGCCATCGCGCGCTTCCCGCAAGCCTATGAGCACACGTCTCCGGCGAACGTGGGCAACAGCGCGCGCATGGTGGTGAGCGAGCTGGCAGGCAAAGCGTCGCTCTTGCAGAAGGCGAAGCTGCTCGGGTTCGACCTTGAGGCTGCCGGAGCAGACATCCAAGCCATGCTGGACAGCATCAAGGAGCGCGAGGCTGCGGGCTACACCTATGAGATGGCGGACGGTTCGCTGGCACTCTTGATCATGCGCCATCTGGGCATCTACCATCCGGCGTTCACGTTGGAGTCCTTTCGCGTCATCGTGGATGATCGGGAGGATACCGGCGCTTTGGCGAAGGACGCCGCGTCAGAGGCGGTCATCAAGATCCATGTGGGCGATGAGCGCTTCGTAGCCACAGGTGAAGGCACTGGTCCGGTGGGCGCGTTGGATGCGGCGCTGCGCATGGCTATCACGGAATCCTATCCCGAAGTGGCGGGATTCGAATTGGTGGACTACAACGTGCGCCTTCCTGATGAAAGCCAAGGCCCAGGAGCTCTTACGCGTGTGACCATCACCACCGCTGACGGCTTTGGCTCGTTCGGCACGGTAGGTGTTTCTGAGAACGTCATCGAGGCGTCGTGGAACGCGCTTGTGGAATCCATCGAATATGGGCTCATTCGCAAGTCCAAAGCGGGAACGGAGGTGTGCGATGCCTGATGCTGTCAAAGCTGCAAGCGCGCGTGCCGATATCCGCAAGCCCGAAGTGGATGACCTCTTGCACGTGCTCGCATCCCTTGATGATGAGGACACCATCTTTGCGCTCTTGGAAGACCTCTTCACCATCCGGGAGATCCGAGAGACCTCTCAACGCTTGGCTGTAGCGCGCTTGCTTGCGGAGGGAAAGTCGTATGCTTCCATCGAACAGGCTACGGGCGCGTCAGCCACCACCATCGCACGCGTTTCGAAGTGCCTCACCTATGGCTCAGGCGGCTATGCCGCCGCTCTTGCCGCCCTGCAAGATTAGGATGATCAAGCGTGCCGGCATTGCTTTGCCTGGTTGAAAGATCTCGTGGGTGCCGCCAACTGGCGGCACATTTCCAAAACAATAGGTTTGTGCTTGCACAAACCTATAACATCTCTTTGCCTTCATGGGGTGATGGGGGCGCTCGGGTTTGGCTTCGCCCTGCGAAATCC
>CANODU010000058.1 GCA_947565185.1 uncultured Eggerthellaceae bacterium
TCGACCTTGGGATTAAGAGTCCCCTGCTCTACCAACTAAGCTAATGGCGCATGTCGTCTGCGAAAAGCAGCGCAAGCTATTGTAGGCGATGATACGCGCATCCGCAAGACGCGTTTCCCCAAAAAAAGATCGGGCGGAGACATCCGCCCGATGAAGCTGTTGATGGGGTGGCTGATGGGACTTGAACCCACGACCTCCAGAGCCACAATCTGGCATTCTAGCCGACTGAACTACAGCCACCATGATATGCGCCGCACAAGGCGCAATGGGGAATTATAGAGGTAGCACCCCTGCCACGCAAGCTGACGGCTACATCTTTTCGGGCGCGCTCACGCCCAGAAGCCCCAACACGAGCGCCAGCATGATGCGCGTGGCGTCGCAGAGCGCCAAGCGTGCCTGGCGGATGGGATCATCGGCAGAGCGCGGCTCGTTGTCATCATCGGTCAGAACGCGGCAATCGGTGTAGAACGCGTGGAACAAGCTGGCCAGATCCTGCGCATAATGCGTCATGCGGAACGGCGCACGATCGCGCGCGGCCAAGGCGACGAAATCACCGAAGTCCGCGATCTTGCGCATGAGCGCAAGCTCTGAGGGATGCGTGAGAGGAGACAGATCCACATCCTCCGGCACGACCTCCTCAGCCAAGCGGCCAATGGTCACCTTCCCATCCGCTTCCTCCTTCGCCAAGGCTTCAGGAGCTGCCTTACGCAGGATGGAGCAGATGCGCGCATGGGCATACTGCACGTAATAGACCGGATTCGAAGCATCCTTCTTCTTGGCCTGTTCGATGTCGAAGTCGATCGGCTGGTCAGAGGAACGAGACAGCATGAGGTAGCGCGTGGCATCCACGCCCACCTCTTCCACGAGCTCGCGCAGAGTGACCATCTCACCCGTGCGCTTCGACATGCGCACCGCTTCGCCATCGCGATACAGGTTCACGAGCTGCCCGAGCACGATCTCAAGATCCCCCGGCCAACCCCAAGCCTCCAGCATGCATTCGCAGCGCTTCACATATCCATGATGGTCCGCACCCCAGATGTTGATCAGGTGGTCGAAGCCACGCATCTTCTTGTCATAGTGATACGCCACATCCGACATGAAATAGGTCATCTCGCCATTGGCCTTGATCATGACGCGGTCCTTCTCATCTCCCAATGCCGATGAGCGGAACCAAATGGCGCCATCTTCCTCCTTGACGTAACCCTTGTCCTCCATGGCCTTGAGGGAGCGCGAGACGGGGCTTTCGCCATTGCCGTCTTCCACATAGAGGCTGCGCTCAGAGAACCAGCGGTCGAACGTGGTGCCCATCTGACGCAAGATGTCCTCTTGGTCTTCCAGCATCTGCTTGTAGGCGATCTCGCGGAAGGCCTCCATGCGCTCCTCGTCCGTCATGGATTCATACTTGTTGCCCTCTGCGTCTATGATGGACTGCGCGATGTCAGCCACATAGCTGCCGCCATAGCACTGCTCCGGCATCTCCACATCGTGGCCCAGAAGCTGCATGTAACGCACGCCGACGGAGTTGCCGAACACGTCCATCTGGGTGCCATGGTCATTCACGTAGAACTCTTCATAGACGTCATAGCCCGCATGGCGCATGACGCGCGCCATGGCGTCACCCAGCGCCGCCCAGCGGCCGTGCCCCACATGAAGCGGACCGGTGGGGTTGGCAGAGACGTACTCCAGATTCACGTTGCGCTCACCCTCAGGGATGGTGCCACGCCCGTACGCATCCCCTTCGGTGCGCACCACGCGGATGACTTCCTGCAGCTGGCTATCCGTCAGACGGATGTTGATGAAGCCAGGTCCGGCGATCTCAACCGATTCGATCATGGTGTTCTCAGGTATGTGGTCCACGATGATCTGCGCCACATCGCGCGGAGCCATCTTCGCGGCCTTTGCGGACCTCATGGCAACGGTGGAAGCCCAATCCCCATTCGCTTCGTCGCGCGGACGCTCTAGGGCGCTGGCTGGTGCTTCATCAAGGGGAAGCGAACCGTCGGCGATAGCCTGCGCTATGGCCTCATCTATGATTTCCTGGAGAGAGCCGCGGATATCCATCTGCATTCCTTCCATAGGGTGATCGTACATCGTGCACTATTCATCAGTCAGCTAGACTTCGTGCGCCCAGCAGGACTCGAACCTGCAACCGCCGGATTAGAAGTCCGATGCTCTATCCGTTGAGCCATGGGCGCGCGAAACCTAGCCGATGAGTTCAGAGCATTATAGACCTTGCATGCAGGCTTTTTAAGGGCAATGCGCACGCAGCGCCAAAGCCGTTAGAGATAGTCATAGGGACAGACCGCAACGCCGTTCACTTCCACTTGGAAATGGAGGTGCGGACCGGTGGAGCGCCCCGTAGAGCCTACGGCCGCTATGTTCTCGCCGCGCTCGACATGCTGCCCGATATCCACGAACACAGCCGAGCAATGCATGTATTTCGTGACCAGCCCATTGCCATGCGCGATGACCACCCAGTTGCCGCAGCTGCCGTTGTAACCGCCGTCATAGGTGGCTGCCACCACGGTGCCGGATTCCGCTGCATAGATGGGCGCACCCATGGGAGCGGCCATATCCGTTCCCAGATGGAACTTCTGGTCGAATTCGCGCCACCCATAGCCGCTGGACTCCCAGGCGTCCGGGCACGGGTTGGCGAAGAAGCCGTTGCCCACATTCCTGCCCTCACCGGCAGAAAGCGAAGCAGCGAATGCCTGCGCAGCGGCTTGTGCAGCTGCTTCTGCTCGGCGCGCCTCTTCCTCTTCCAGCTCCGCCTGCTCCTCCGTGGCGACGATATCGCTTGCAACTGATGCCGCCTCGGCGGAGAGCAGCGCCTGCTTCTCAGAGATCTGGAGCTTCTTCTCGCGCGCTTCGGCCAAGCGAGCATCCGCCTCAGCCTTCTGCGCATCGAATTCCGCGTGCGCCGCTTCAGCCTCAGCCTTCACCACGCGGCACTCCTCCACTAGCTCGGCATGGCTCTCATTCACGCGCTGCATCATGTCCAAGCCCGTCATGAAATCCGTGAAGCTGGTAGAGCCCAAGAGCACATTCATATAGTTGGAGCTGGCCCCGGACTTGTCGTTCTTGTACATGGTCTGCGCGAGCGCCTCTATCTGCTCTTGCAGCTGCTCCATCTTCGCTTGGGACCTGTCTATCTTGACCTTCGCCTCGCGCATGGCCTTCGCGGCCACATGGCGCGCATCGAGCGCGGCGTTGTATTCATCGGTCACCTGATTGAGCTCGGTCTGCAGCGTGTCGATGGAGGACTTGATGGAATTCGCCCGCGCTCGGAGCGCTTCGAGCTGCTCCGCAGCCGATGATCCTCCTTCGCCCTCTCCTTCTTCGGCGAACGCCGGCGAAGAGAACAGGAAGGCACCAGGAAGCGCAAGGGAGAGCGAAAGCAAGACGGCAGCCGCTGCGCGGCCTACCCTCTCCGGCATCTTCTGTAGTGCGTTCGCGTGCATCCAACTCCGTTTGGTCGTGCGTTTCATGGGCAGTCAGAAAGAAAACGAAATGGTAACGCTTGCCGATGGAGAAGCAATGGAGCATGGGACTCTTGGCGAAAGCCTACAAAGAATCCACAAATCTCACGACCGTTCCCCGATGGCCAGCAAGGGTGCGCACATCCGCCCACGTCGCTCGCGCTCCTGCAAAAGCAGCCGTTCACGGCGGTCTTTCGCGCTATCCGATGACACGCATTGCGCATTATGAATGGCATTCTGCCTTGTTCGGCATGGATCAATCTGATTTCATGTCACCTCGCGCAACGGACCACGATGAAGGAGAAGCGATGGCGAAGAAGGACATACCCTACGATCAGAAGTACTACGACCCTGAGATAGAGTGCATGCCTCGCCCAGAGCTGAAGCAGATGCAGCTGCGCCGCTTGCAAGAGATGGTTCGCTACGCCTACGAGAACACCGTCTGGTACAAGCGCTCCTTCGACGAAGCGGGCGTCTCTCCCGACGACATCAAAACGCTTGAGGACATCCAGCGCTTCCCCTTCGTGGATAAGAAGACCGAACGGGAGACGCAACATGTGGGCAGCTTCTTCGGAGAGATGTGCTCGGTCCCCGAAGACGAGGTGATCTTCATGGCCACCTCCTCCGGCTCCACCGGCGTCCCCACCGTGAGCCCCTTCACGCAGGAGGACTTCGACCTTTGGCAAGACACCGAAGCGCGGCTCTTCTGGCAAGCCGGCATGCGCCCGAACGACCGCTACGTGCACGGCCTGAACTTCGCGCTGTACGTGGGCGGCCCTGACGTCATCGGCGCGCAACGACTGGGCGCGCTGGCCATCTGGGTAGGCGCTGTGCCTTCCGACCGCTTGATCTTCGTGCTGAAGCAGTACCAACCCACCATCATCTGGACCTCTCCCTCCTACGCTTGGACGCTGGGCGAGAAGATCAAGGAGAAGGGGCTGGACCCGCGCACCGACTTCTCCATCCACACCATCATCGTGGCAGGCGAGCCGGGCGGCTCCATCACCTCTACCCGCGAGGCCATCGAAGAGCTGTGGGACGCGAAGGTGGTGGATTTCTTCGGCCTGTCAGATATCTACGGCGCATGCGCCGCTATGTGCGAAGCGAAGGATGGGCTGCACATCGTGGAGGATCAGATCCTGGTGGAGACGGTGGACCCGAACACCGGAGAGGTCCTAGAGCCCGGCGAGCAGGGCGAGCTGGTCTATACGACGCTCATGAAGAAGGCGCGTCCCATGATCCGCTTCCGCACGGGAGACATCGGATACGTCTCCACGGAGCCATGCAGCTGTGGACGCACGCTGGCACGCATCCACATCACCGGTCGCAAGGATGAGATGTTCATCGTGGGCGCCGTGAACGTGTTCCCAACGGATATCGAATACGTCGTGCGCGCCGAAAAGGGACTCACTGGCGAATACTCCATCCGCGTCTATGACGAGAACTACACGACGCGCTATGAGGTATCCGTCGAGCGCGCTCAGGGCTCTGACGAACCCTTCGACGCCGTGGGCGCCCGCGTCACTGCCGCGCTCAAGGCGCACACGGGTGTCCGACCAGCGAAGGTCATCGTGTATGATGCAGGTAAGCTGGGAACATCCTCTGAGCACAAGGCATCACGCTTCGTTGATGAGCGCGTCCGGTCCTAGCAACGCCCGTAAGGAGGCTCTCCCATGAAACCAGTAGATTTCGCCATCTCCGGCCAGCACTACCTGTTCGACGTGCAGTCCTTCGCGCACACCATCTTGGCGCAGGGCGGCGATCATTTCCATTACGCCCTTTTGGATCGCACGACGCAAGGCGTGATAGACGATGTGTCCTCAGGGCGCTCTGAGCTGGGCGTAGTCGTCGTGACATCGGCAAAGGAACCGGTGCTCTCTGCCGCCTTCGCCGATGCGGGCTTGGAATTCAAGGAGCTCGCCGCATCCGCGCCGCGCGTGGCGCTCCCCTCCAGCCATCCTCTGGTGAACGCGAAGCGACTGGAGCTGGAACAATTGGCAGACTACCCCTATGTGTACTTCTCTCAAGGGCCCGACGCACCGCTCGCCTTCTACGAGGAAGCGCTCTCCAATGTGGAGCGCGCGAAATCCGTCGCATGCACGGACCGCGCGTCCTTGACCGAGCTCATCATGGCCATCAATGGCTACACGGTGACGAGCGGCATCTTAGTGGGCATCACTGACGGCTCTTCGCTCACCACCATCCCGCTGGAAACGGATGTGGTGCTGCATCTGGGCTACCTTGCACGCAAGGGAGAGGCGCTCTCGCCCATGGCTGAGCGCTTCGCCGCGCATCTTGAGCGCAGCCTGGACTACTATGCGAACCGATGAGCCTTCCTATCCCTTCAGGGGTAAACGGGACTCAGCCATAGAGCTTCGCGAAAGGGAGAGGTCTGCATGACCGAGGTGATCTGGCACGCGCGCGGAGGACAAGGCGCGTTCACAGCTGCACGCTGCCTAGGGGCCGCAGCAACGCTTTCGGCGGGCGCACATGCGCTCGCCTTTCCCACATTCGGTCCTGAGCGCCGCGGCGCTCCCATGTGCGCTTACACGAAGATCTCCCACGCACCCATCGGAGACAGGAGCGCAGTGCAGCGGGCGGACATCGTCGTCTATCTGGACGAGACGCTCTTGCACGACGGATGGGAATCCGAGCTGGCGCCCGGTGGCATCATGCTCTTGAATACGTCGCACGCAACCGATGATGCGCGCATCATCGGACTGGATGCCGATGCCATCTCAGCGAACATCTTAGGCCGACCTATCCCCAACACCGCCTTCTTGGGCGCTATCGCCGCTGTCTCAGATGCCGTCGCGCTGGAGGATATCCATGCGGGCATCAAGGCGACCATGTCGGAGCGCCTGCAGGAGAAGAACCTGAAGATCGCCTCGGCAGCTTACGAAGCCCTGACATCCTGTAACGGGAGAACAACCGGAGAACGCAAGGCCAACGCGCGCGAGGGCAACAACGCTGCATCCGAAGCTTTCGCACAGGCTCTCTCTCATGCGAAAGCACGGCCAGAAGGACGCTTCACCCCGCAGCTGCACAGCACCTTCTCCGCTGACCCTTCTCAGTTCGCCCGATCGACCTGCTTCACAGCAGGGCACTTGGTCTCAGAGAATGCTGGTTGGCGCAGCGTGAAGCCGGTGTTGGACCCCGATGCATGCACGATGTGCCTCTCCTGCTATATGAGCTGCCCAGACGGCACCATCTACAAGATGTGCAATGACGCTGGTGCTGCCACTGCGCTTGGCATCGACTACGGCTTCTGCAAGGGCTGCGGCGTCTGCGCTGAGGTCTGCCCCGCCCATTGCATCGCCATGATCCCCGAAGAGGACGCGGAGGTGCGCGCATGAAGCAGTTCCTCTCAGGCAACGAAGCGCTGGCTGAAGGCGTGCGCTTGGCGCGCCCGCAGGTGATCAGCGCCTACCCCATCACGCCGCAGACCACCGTCGTGGAAGCACTGGCGGAGATGGTGGGAGCGGGGACGCTCCAAGCGGAATACATGCATGTGGAAAGCGAGCACACGGCGCTCTCTGCCGCCATCGGCGCTTCGGCTACCGGCGCGCGCACCTTCACGGCAACCTCTTCTCAAGGGCTTCTCTACATGGCGGAGTGCTTGACCTATGCCTCCGGTGGCCGCTTTCCCATCGTCATGATGAATGCGAACCGCGCACTGGCGCTGCCGTGGAACATCTACGGAGATCAGCGCGATTCGCTCTCGCTCTTGGATCATGGCTGGATCCAGGTCTATGCGGATTCGAATCAGGAAGCGCTCGACCTCGCGCTCATGGCCTATGCCTTAGGGGAGGATCCGGCGGTGTCGCTTCCGGTCATGGTGAACATGGATGGATTCGCGCTCACGCATACCTACGAATCCGTCGATGTGCCCACTCAAGAGCAAGCCGATGCCTTCTTGCCGCCCTACGTGACGAAGAACCGATTCAGCTTCGAGCATCCTGTGAACATGGGCTATTCGGCAGGCCCTGAGTACAACCGCTTCTACGCTCGCGCGCACCATGATGACATGATGGCTTGCGCACGCATCATCCCTGAGGTGGAAGCACTATTCGCGCAGGTGATGGGACGAAGCTATCCCGGCATGGTGGAGGCGTATGAGACCCGCGATGCTGACGTCGTGATGGTCACGCTGGGATCCGTTTCCGGATTGGTGCGCGATGTGGTGGATGAGCTGCGTGCAGAGGGCATCGCAGCCGGTCTTGTGCGCATCCGCTATCTGCGCCCGCTGCCCATTAAGCCTCTGATCGACGCGCTCTCTGCCGCCTCAGCCATCGGCGTGCTGGAAAAGGACATATCCTTCGGTGCTGAGGGGACCGTATTCACGAACGTCATGTCCGCGCTCAGCCGCACCGGACGCATCCCGCCTGCCCTTGACCTCATCGGCGGCTTGGGCGGAGACGACATCACCCATGCACAGATACGAGACGCGTTCGACGCCCTCATCGCTTGTGCGACGAGCAGCGCATCCGAGAGCGAAGCGCGCCAAGACCCGGTCAGGTTCTTGGGGATGGATGATCTGGGAGGAGATGCAGCATGCCTCTGAACGCGCGCACCATCACTGATGAAGAGCTCTTCTACGGGCATAAGGCATGTCCTGGTTGCGGCGGCGCTTTGGTCGTGAGACAGGCGCTGAAGGTGCTGGGTCCCCATGCCATAGCCGCGCTGCCTGCTGGATGCATGAGCGCTACCGGCTTCAACTTCCCGCAGCTGGCCTTCGGCAACAACGCCATGATCACACCGTTCGCCTCTACCGCAGCGGTGCTCTCGGGCATAGAGGCTGGACTCAGGGCGCAGGGCGCAAAGCCTGAAGACTGCACGGTGGTGGGCTTCGCAGGCGATGGCGGCACGGCGGATATCGGACTACAGGCGCTCTCTGGCGCCATCGACCGCAACGACGACATCCTCTATATCTGCTATGACAATGAAGCCTACATGAATACGGGCATCCAACGCTCCAGCCTCACGCCCTATGGGGCATCGACGACCACCACGCCCGCGAGCAAGCGCGAGCACGGCTCCATCACGCATAAGAAGAGCCTGTTCGACATCGTCTGTGCCCATGAGCTGCCCTATGCCGCCACTGCCAGCATCGGATACATGAACGATCTGCTGCGCAAGGTGGAGACGGCGCGCAACATCGCTGGCACCCGCTTCTTGCACATCATGGCTCCCTGCCCTGTAGGATGGGGATTCCCCTCGAAGGACCTCATGAGCGTTGCGAAGGAAGCTGTGGACACCGGGCTTTGGTATCTGGCTGAATACGAGGGACCAACTGTGAGCGGCGTTCCTGGCGGTCGGTTCAAGCTGAACCGCAACCCGCGCGCTTTCGCGCCTATAGCAGGATACTTGCAACGTCAGAAGCGATTCAGCGCTGATGATGCGGCGGATATCGAAGCCATCGAACGCGCCCGCGATGAGCGGTGGGAGATGATGCGCAGCCGCTGGGCTTGATCAGAAAGATGGTCGGGACGACAGGATTCGAACCTGCGACATCCTGCTCCCAAATTGAATTTCCTGCGGACTCTTACGTTCCGTATCGTCCCGTATAGTCCTCTGACCTGCGCTTTCGTACCATAACGACCTCTAAGGTTTTTTGCTAATGGACAGATATGGACAGAAAATGCCATGACTTATGGACAGGATTTTCATGGACAGTAATACTCATGTAAGGATAAATTGACCATGCTCAACAACATCGCAGAGACAACCGAGACCATCAGCGCATGCGCGAAGATCGTAGAGGAGTGCGCCGACGAGCAACCCGTGCTTTGGGCAGTCGTGGCGGCGCTGAGATCATGCGAGGAGTGGATGGAAAGCGAAATAGAAGGGAGTGATATACCGGAGGCTATTTAACTACTCATGTGTGCTTCTTCTCGACAGGATAGATTTGGTGCTCAGGATCCCACCAGATCAAGTCATACACTCCTCTGTCGAAGCTTAGAGCGTATACGCGTTGCGCCCCATGAATTTGAAACCGATGGATCTTGTCGATGTCGAATGGCATCTTCCTTATCTCATCCACAACACCCTTGTTCAACTTCTGCAAGATTTCGTCATCAGAAAGGTCATAAGGGCCAGCACTGAGAGATCGATTCGATTCGATCTCTGACACGGTCATCGTTTCGTA
>CANODU010000059.1 GCA_947565185.1 uncultured Eggerthellaceae bacterium
CTCAAGGCGGAGGTCGCCGGTTCGAATCCGGTCGGAGCTACCAGAAACTACAAGGTCAGGGCGTTATCCGCCCTGACCTTTTTTGTAGCTTGAGAGAGAACAGGGGACGGAGAGAACAGGGGACGTAGCAGTGTTCGCGGACATCGCAGCACCAGTCATCCAAAAAGTCCATCCGCGAACGCTGCTACGTCCCCTGTTCTCTGTCCCCTGTTCTCCCTGCCAGGATCAGAGGCTGTGCTTGACGCGGTCGCTCTCCTCAGCGCGCTTAGCGTCGTTGAATCGATCCAGCGTGCCCACCAGATATCCCGTGATGCGGCGGATGCGCTCGAAGGGCTCTGAGGCGGTCTTGTAGTCAAGATCAACATAGTCGCCGTCAACGACGACATTCACCTGGGTGACGGATCCGTGCTTATCCTGGAGGTATTCGATGTATGCCTTCGCTTCTTCCTCGGGGATGTCCGTTGCGCACGTGAGCGTTGCGCCATGATAGGTCAGTTCCATGATCCTCCTTCAATGCAGGGTGCAAAAGCGAACGTCAGTTGAATCGTAGCGCAGATGAGACGCGATGGCACAGAGAACGAAAGGATCATCAGCGCATTCTGAGAGAGGAATGCAATGGTGCGCGCCAGCGCGGCAAGACGCATGCGTTACCGAATCGTTATAATGCGACATGATGCGCCTACGCATCGTATCGCTTGCATCCTTGGGAGCTGCATATGTATAGAGCAACGGTCACCATCAAGCTCATCGGATCGGACGACGCGTTCGATGCTATCCGCGGATCGGCTCCGCTTGAGCCGTTCGAGCATCGCATCATCTGCGAAGGATTCGAAGACGCATCCCTTGAGGATGCAGATGTCATCTTCGCGGCGCTCTCAGATGAAGAGGACCTATCCGCCTTGCGACGTATCCTCAGTCGAGCGGAGGGGACGCCTGAGGTCATCGCCTTGGTGCCGTCAGAGCGGTTCGATATGGTGGCTGGCCTGGCAGAATACCTTGCTGACATCTGGCCTTGCGGCATGGATAGCGTTGAAGCGGGATTTCGGTTCGCCCGTTGGCAGGAGCGCTACAAGGCGCGCATGGATGCCTGGGAAACGGCACAATTCTTGGATATGACCATCAATTCCATCCCGTGTTTGGTGTGGTACAAGACCATGGATGGGATCCATGAGAAGGTCAATGACAGCTTTTGCAAGACGGTCAACAAGACGAAGGATGATGTGGAAGGCAGAGGGCATGCCTACATCTGGGATGTGGAGCAGGACGACCCGGCCTGCATAGAATCCGAAGCGAAGGTCATGTCCACGCGTCAGACCTGCGTCTCTGAGGAAGTGGTGCAAAGCGGCGATGATACGCGCCTGCTCACCACGTACAAGTCTCCGCTCTACAATCCCGACGGATCTGTCATGGGCACCGTGGGCGTTGCCATCGACGTGACCCAAGAGCGTGCCTATGAGCGCAACCTCATAGAGAAGAATCAAACGCTAGAGACCATCTTCACCTCCATGGAGTGCGGCGTTCTCACGCATAGCCTGGATGGCACGCGCGTGCTGGGGATCAACCAAGCGGCGCTCAGCATCTTGGGGTATGACTCGGTCGAGGATATGTTGGATCATGGATTCGACATGTTCGCAGCATCGGTGGAGGCAGAGGATGCGGACAAGATGCGCGAACGCCTGAAGTCCCTTGTGAACGTGGGGGACTCCATCAGCACCGAATACCGCGTCCGCCATGAGGATGGCGCCATCATCCATGTCATGGGCAACATCAAGCTGATAGAGAAGGATGGCGAGCTGCTCTATCAGCGGTTCTTGCTCGACAATTCCGAACGCAAGCAGGCAGAGGAGCTCAGGGATCGCCGTCAGCAGGGTCTGGTACGCGCTCTGAGCGAAGACTACACGGCAGTGTGCGCCTTCGACCTTGATAGCGGGGAGGGGGAGCTTCTGCGCCTTGCCGATGTGGGCAATCGCCTGGGAGGGCTCTTCAAGGAGCCCATCACCTTGGAGAGCGTATTCGGCCAGTATGCGCGCACGCTCATCTACAAGGAAGACGAGCATCTCTTCGACCCGCTGCTCTCATGCGAGAGCGTCCTGCATGAGCTGGGCGAGCGCAATCGCTTCAGCCTCTTGTATCGGATCCAGGAAGGTGATGAGCTCCAGTATTGCCAAGTGACCGTCGTAAAGGCAGGCGCATGGCAGGATTCGGATCGCTTGGTCGTCATCGGCTTGCGCAACGTAGACGCTCAGACGCGCGAGAAGCTGAAGCAGCGCGAGCTGTTGGAAGAGGCCCTTGCGCAGGCGGAGCGAGCGAATCAGGCCAAGAGCGCATTCCTTTCCAACATGAGCCATGACATCCGCACGCCCATGAATGCCATCGTCGGATTCGCCACCTTGGCCAGCAATCATCTAGAGGACACGGAGAAGGTGGGCGAGTACCTGGATAAGATCCATTCGTCTAGCTCCCATCTGCTGAGCCTCATCAATGACATCTTGGATATGAGCCGCATCGAATCAGGCAAGGTCTCCTTGGAGGAGCATCCGTGTTCGATGAAGGACATCCTGCGCGATCTGGCTATGATCATGGGGCCTGAGGCAGATGCGCGCGAGCTTTCCCTTGCATTGGATGTGGATGATCTCTCAGATGTGAAGGTGTTCGCCGATAAGCTCAAGATCGATCAGATACTCCTGAACCTTCTGGGCAATTCCGTCAAGTTCACGAGCGGAGGCGGCACGGTGCGCCTTGCGGCTGCAGAGGTGGCGGGTGCGCCTTGTGGCAGCATGCGATACCGGATCGTGGTCCAGGATAGCGGCATCGGGATGACCGAGGAGTTCATCCAGCACATCTTCGATCCGTTCGAACGCGAGCGCACGTCCACCGTGAGCGGCATACAGGGAACAGGGCTTGGGATGACCATCTCCAAGCGATTGGTGGACATGATGGATGGCGTCATCGAAGTCAAGAGCAAGAAAGGCGTGGGCAGCGAATTCACCATCACGCTGACCCTGCGCATCTGCGATGAGGCAGATGTGCAGGAAGAGTGCGGAGATGCGAGCGGTGCTCCATCGATGGATGCGTTTGAAGGGTGTCATGTGCTCTTGGTGGATGACAATCTTCTGAACAGGGAGATCGCCATCACGCTTTTGGAAGATGCCGGATTCGTCGTCGACTATGCCGTGGATGGGCAAGATGCGGTCGAGAAGGTGGCAGCTTCTGCATCCGGTGATTACCAGCTTGTCCTGATGGACATCCAGATGCCGGTCATGAACGGCTATGAGGCTGCACGCGCCATCCGTTCGCTTGAAGACCAGGCGCTGGCCGAGGTCCCTATTCTGGCGATCACCGCTGACGCGTTCGAAGAGGATCGTCAGAAGGCCTTGGAGTGCGGGATGAACGGACATCTGGCAAAGCCCATCCAAGTGCCGGAGCTCTTCGCGGCCTTGGAGCATATGTTGCGCTGACCCGAAGCGCAAGCTCATGCGCGCATGCACATGAGCTTGCGGCTGCTGCGCCCTGGTATTCCTTGCGTCCCCGTAAGCCGCCGCTTCGCGGACGGCTCCCGTCACCGGTCAGAGGAGAGACTTCAGCTCTGTTATGGCGTTTGAGAAGTTCGCGCGCTCCGCATCCTTCATCTTCTCAGGACGCTTCGCCAGATAGCGCTGCACGTTGGCAACGGATGCCTTGAGGCGCCGCTTGTCGTCCTTTTCCATCTCCTTGCCGTGAGCCTTGAGCTTCTCCTGCGCCTCGGCCACCAACCGTTCGGCGTCATTGCGCTCTTCCATGGAAGCGCGCCGCGCGTTGTCCTCTTCCTCATAGCGCTCAGCGTCGCGGATGGCGTCTTGGATCTCTGAGTCGGTCATGCGCTCGGAGTCCGTGATGGTGATGGACTGTTCATTGCCGGTTCCCAGGTCCTGTGCGCGCACCGTGAGGATGCCGTTCGCGTCGATGTCGAAGCTGACGTTGATCTGCGGCGTGCCCGCAGGGGCGCGCTTGATGCCCTTCAAGGTGAACTTGCCGATGGTCTTGTTATCAGCAGCCATGGGGCGCTCGCCTTGCATGACGTTGATCTCCACCTTCGTCTGGAAGGGGGCAGCCGTGGTGAATATCTGCTCGTAGTGCACAGGAAGCGTAGTGTTGCGTTCGATCACGCGCGTGGCCACACCGCCCACCGTTTCAATGGCGAAGCTGATGGGGATCACGTCCAAGAGCAAGAGCTCTCCGCCGCGCGGCATGAGGTCCGTGCAGCCTGAGCGTGCTCCTGCCAGGGTGGCCGCTTGGATGGCAGCGCCCTGCGCCACGCATTCGTCGGGGTTGATGGAGCTGGAAGGCCGCTTGCCCGTCAGACGCTGCACATGTTCCTGCACAGCGGGGATGCGGGTGGAGCCGCCCACCAAGAGCACCGCACCCAATTCGCTGGCGGCGATGCCAGCGTCGTTGAGCGCTTGGTTGACGGCGTCGGTGGTAGAGTCTACCAGGTCATGGGTCAGCCGGTCGAACTCTGCGCGCGTGACCGTCTGCTCCAGGTGGACGGGACCAGCTGGTCCCTGGGCCAGGTAGGGGAGGCTCACCACGGTGGATTCGGCTGATGACAGCTCGCGCTTCGCCGCCTCTGCTGCTTCCAAGATGCGCTCGCGCGCCATGGCGTCATGGGCGATGTCTATGCCCGATGTGCGCTGGAAGGCATCTATCAGGTGCTTCGCCAGCCGCTCATCGAAATCATCTCCGCCCAAATGGTTGTTCCCCGCGGTGGAGAGCACTTCGATGACGCCGTCTCCGATCTCTATGATTGAGACGTCGAAGGTGCCGCCACCGAGGTCATAGACCATGACCATCTGCGGGTCCCCGTGGTCAAGGCCGTAGGCCAGCGCCGCTGCTGTGGGCTCGTTGATGATGCGGAGCACGTTGAGCCCCGCGATGGTGCCCGCATCCTTGGTGGCATTGCGCTGCATGTCGTTGAAATAAGCCGGCACGGTGATGACGGCATCTTTCACATCCTGGCCTTGGAAGCGCTCTGCGTCCCGGCGCAGCTTCCGCAAGATCATGGCGGAGATCTCCTGGGGCGAATAGCTCTTGCCATCGATGTCTTTGCGCCAGTCCGTGCCCATCTGACGCTTCACCGAACTGATGGTACGCGCAGGGTTCATAGCCGTTTGGCGCTGAGCCACGGTGCCCACCAGACGCTCGCCATCCTTGGTGAAGGCCACCACTGAAGGGGTGGTGCGCTCTCCTTCGGCATTGACGATCACCTCAGGGTTGCCGCCTTCGACGCAGGCCACACAGCTGTTGGTGGTGCCCAGATCTATCCCTATGGCTGACATACGCTATCCTTTCCCATCCGTTGTCATCTTCTGCTTTGCAGGGTGGTTGGAGACGTTCTCTTCGCGCGCACGGAGAGCACTAGAAGCAAGCTCCCGAATACATGAGCAAGCGCGACATATACGAGCAGCACGCCGGGCCCAAGCACACGCAACAGCAGATCCAATTCGGATCCAGCCCCACGGTGGTGAAGCCGCGCTCGGCGCCTTGCTGAGCATAGGTTTGCGCGCGGCGTGAGAAGGATTGCTCTGCGCGGATGTAGTCAGGGTTCTGCGGGTCCATCTGGCGGGCGCGCTTAATGTGGTCATGGGCTGCCACGGTCTTGCTAGCGCCGTTGTTCGCCAGCGCGAAGAGGTAGTTCCAGCGCGCATCGCGCCCGGTGGAGGGGATGCGCTGCAAGATGTTGATGGCGTCAGCGTAGTTGCTCGTATTGATCTGGTAGATGGCCTGACGCACCTCCGGAGAGTCAGCTGCAGCTGCTTCGGGATGGATGGGGCCAGAGGCGGTTCCCCAGCCTCCGCCGAACAAGTCGTCGAAGTTGATGGTGGTCCACGTGTATTGGTCAGCGCCGGGGTTGCCGTAAGGCCCTTGGCTTCCCCCGTGTGAAGGACCGCCCGCAGATGAGCCACCACCGGGTGAGCCGTAGCCGTTGTAGCCGGGCGTGTATGGTGCGCCATATCCTCGCTTGCGCGCGTCGGAGGCAGCGTATTTGTCCGGATTGGTGATGCGGTCGTAGGCCTCGTTGATCTTGTTCATCCGCTCTTCAGCGGCCGGGTCATCCGGGTTCAGGTCAGGATGGTTCTCCCGCGCCTTCTTGCGGTAGGCGCGCTTGACCTCATCCAGCGGGGCGTCGTGGGGCAGACCCAGTATGTCGTAGGGATTCTCAGTCATGGCTTACGGGCGTCAGTATGTTTCCTTTGCTCGTTTCAAGCCTTTGAGTATAGAGCATTGAACTTCTGCCAGATGCCTGAATAGATGACGCTTTGGAGAAGATCCAAGTCCCGCTCTAAGGGGAGCGCGTCGAAGGCCTCTGCTGCATCCAAGGCAAGCGCTCCCAGCATCTCGCGCAGCTCCTCATCCGTCATGCCTTTGTGCGCGAACGGATTGTACGAGCCACTCTTCTCGTCTTCTTGCAGGTCGACCGCGGCATCCATCAGGTATACCACGCGCCCGATGGCGAACCCAAGTGCGCGCATATGTGGTTCCCAGAAGCCTGCGTCGTGCGCGAAGAGCTCAGCCATGAGACCTCCGAACGCCAAAGCGGCATCATCGGGGGCGGATGTGGGATCCTCTTCGATGAGGCGGATCTCATCCATGCACCTTTCGATGGCCGCACATTCCGCTGGGATGCGCGTGTAGGCGTGCTCATAGTGACGATGCAGAAGCGCCTCTGTGCCGCGTGCGGCGACGGACCCCTCATCGTGGATGTCATCCAGGCATTTATGGTATGCCAGCGCCACGGACAGGTCAGCGGCATAGGGCATCTGCGGGTTCACCGTGTACGCGATGCCCTTGGCTGGGTGACTGGCGCAGCGCTCATGGCCTTGTTCTTCGTCTCCCTCGAAGAGCGATCCTTGGAGCATGGCCAGAAAGGTCAAATCATAGCTCAAGGTGACGCGTGGTGCTTGCCCATAGCGCTCCTTGAGCGTGTGGCAGAGCCCGCAATACAGGCTCTGATAGCGCGCTTTCGCCGCTTCGCTCACTTGGTCTAGCCGTGCCACCGCGATGCCGAACACGCTCTCAATCCCCTTTCGGGGTAGGAGGGTTCGGGGCGGAAGAGGGGCTGGTGGCGATCACCTCATAGGATTCGTCGCGGATGCTGCGCTTGATGAGGCGTGCGCAGGCAAGGGTGATGATGGGGATCATGAGCGCTACGAGCCCACCCACATCGAAGCCGACGGTGGCTCCGGCCAGGTCGATCACGAAGCCGGCGATGGTGGGGCCTAAGGCAACGCCGCAGGTCATGCCCGAGTTCACCCACGTGATGGCTTCGGTCAGGCGCTTGCCGGGCACCGCGCGCTCAACGGCGCTGTTCAGCACGATGAGGAAGGGAGCGTAGGTGAGGGCAGCGGCGGCAGAGACGGCATAGAACGCCGCTTCGGTGCTGATCAGGATCTGCGTGCCATAGGCAAGCCCTATGAGGATGGCGCAGATGATGACTTGCTTGTACAGAGGCAGCGTCACGCGCACCATGCCGAAGATGAAGCCCATGATGGCAGAGAGCACAGCACCTATGACAAGACCCGTGCCGGCGATGTTGGGGTTTCCCAGATCCTCTGCGAAGGCGACGCCGGCTGTGTCGAAGACGCCGTAGAAGGCGCCGGTCAGGAACATGAGCACGAAGAGGATGCGCACCACCGTCGACGTGCGGATGATGCTCTTCGCGTGCGTGAGCGCAGATGTGCTCTCGCCTTCGCGCGCATTCTCATCCGCTCCAGTCTCTTCGACAGGCGTCCATCCGACCTCCGGTTCGCTTCCCTTCGCCAAGCACATCATGACAACGCCTACGATGAAGACCACGCCGCCAGTCAAAAGCCCCGCGATGGGCGTGATGGCCGATGCGAGCGCGATGGAGATGGGCGGGCTTAGCATGAAGCCCACATCATCCAAGATGCCTTCGAAGGAGAAGACGGTGCGGATGGAGGGTACGTCCTTCTCTATCTTCCCGGTGCGGATGAGATAGGTCCAACGTGCGCGAACGAGCGCTTGGGCATTCGGAACGCAACCCATGAGGAGCGCTGCGGGAAGAAAGATCCATTCAGGTCCCTTGAAGGCCACATTGCCCAAGGTGATGGCCAGGCCCACCAAGACGATGAGGGCGGCCTTCGGCAGCACGCGCGACTGCCCGTATTCGTCCACCAGCTTGGACACGCGCGGGGAGAGCAGGAAGATGGAAAGCGATATGACCGAGGCCACGATGCCCGATATCATGAAGGAATAGCCCGAAAGCGAGAGCATGGTCACGGTGCCGATGCTCATCATGTAGGAGTAGAAGCGCATGAGCAGGCCAGCTATGTCGAAGGCGTACGCTTGGCGCACTCGTATCACAGACCGGTATACGCTGGGATCAACCGATGACATGGACACCTCCTCTGAGTCGCTTCGACCGTCTTGCTTCGCGTAGTGCTACATCATTAGCATACAAGAGATGCTCACCTGACGGCGCAATGACAGCACGCCTTTGCTCTGCTGTTTGGAGCATTTCTGGATTATGGTCTGCTTTGCGCGCGTCAGGGGATTTGAAGGCCCCGGAGGCGCGCACGATGTTATATCGTATGGGCTCAAAGATCCTATAAGGAAAAGGCTCATGATTCGGAGGGTCACGATGTCAGAAGAGAAGATGTCCGAACAAGAGAGAACCGCGTCGCCAGAGGCGCCTGCCGCATCCGGCGCATCTGACACGTCTAGCGCATCCAACGCATCCAGCGAAGCAGAGGCGAATCGTCGCATCCCGGGAACCACCGTGGCGGTGATGATCTTCATCTTGCTGGTGGCGTTCGCCTGCGCAGGCGTCCAAGTGGTCACGAACATGATCGAGGACAAGTATGCGCCCGAAGAGATCAAGGGCAAAGAGAACCTGAAGCCGGTGGAGTACCCCATCTTGCACCGGCTTCCCGAAGGCATCGCCGCGGAGGTCAACGGCGTGGAGATCCCTGAGAGCACCATCACGGACATGATCATGTCCCTGCGCCACAACGTAGGCCTTGATGATCAAGAGGCGTGGGATGAGTGGATGATAGAGACCAACAACACCACTGAGACCCTTCGCAATCGCTTCATCTTGTACAACGTGAATGCAGTGTTGGTGGATCAGATGGCCGAGGAGCTGGGGGTGGAGCCTACCGAAGAGGACCTCCAGGTCACGCGCGATCAGATCTACTCCTCTCCTGAGGCCATAGAGATGGCCAAGGAGCAGCTGGCCCAAGAGGGGCGCACTCTGGAAGACTATGAAACGGACATCGTGACCCTCACCAAGAAGCGCTTGATAGGGGAGAAGTACAACGAGGGCATCACCGAGAACCCTGAATTCCAAGAGACCGTGCTCAGCTACATCAAGCAAGGATATCCCGAATACGCCGACGCGGAATCGCTGGATCAAGTGGATCCTGACATCGTCAGCAGCGTCACCCAAGAGGTGAAGGCCATCAGCGATACGCAGGCGTTCTCGAACTATGTTCGCGATTTCCTCCTGCGCAGCGATGTCTTCTATTCCAAGATGGGCTCCGATCTGCCCTACAAGTCGAATTCCGATACGTACTTCATGAAGGA
>CANODU010000060.1 GCA_947565185.1 uncultured Eggerthellaceae bacterium
TCCTTGATGAGAAACAATCAAATAAGTTAAACTTAAAAACCATAAAAGGGTCAAATCACCTACAAGTACACGAACAGTGGCGCAGAGTTCAGCAACCACCAGATGAACGCCACACAGGGTGTAGTGCCTATCACTGCGGTGGTCACTCGCGACAGTGTGGTCATCAAGGAGATTGAAACCTCCATCAGCATCTTCCCGGTTGCATTGAACGTGACCATCCAGGGCGACAACGTGGAACTTCCCTACAACGGTGAGATTCAGCAGCACCGTGGATATACCGTGCGCGTTGGCAATTCTGAGTTCATGCAGATGGGTGCTCCTGAGATCACCGAACTGCTGCATGGCAATAACCTGCTCGATACCTACAATGGCAGCGCTACAGGCATCGCAAGCGGTAAGAATGTCGGAACGTATGGATTCGGGCTGCAAGGCGCATTCAAGATCGAGGGCGAGCATTATCAACCTCAGGGTGCGGTCATTCCGAACTATGACGTCACGTTCGTCATCACGGATGGCTCGCTCGCCATTACGCCTGCTGATGTGACCGTGACGGTTGCCGATGCAAGCAAGGTGCAGGGTGCTGATGATCCTGAGTTCACCGGTGAAGTGACCGAGGGACAGGTCTACAACGACGAGCTCACGTTCGCCTTCGAGCGCACGAATGCTGACGAGGCAGTAGGTGCCTATGAAGACGTACTGACTGCCACCTACGTGCCGAATGCCAATTACAACGTCACGGTTGTGCGGGGCACCTTCACCATCGAGGCTCCCGCCCCGGTGCCGACTCCCGAACCCACGCCTGAGCCTGAACCGATTCCCACCCCAACTCCTGAGCCTACGCCCGCACCCGTTCCGGCCCCTGCGCCTGGTGCAGCAGGAGCACCGGTTGCAGCAGCGGCCCCTGCTGTTGCAGCTGCGGTGGCAGCAGCTCCGGCTGCAGTGACCATTCCGGATGCGGCTACCCCGTTGGCGGCTGCTCCCACGGCCACCGCTGAGGATGCTGACAATGCGGCTGAAGCTGTCATTGAGGACGACGAGACGCCCATGAGCGCGTTCGATGCGCCGCAGTGCTGGGTTCACTGGTTCATGCTGCTGGGCATCCTGATCACGTTGATCTACGGCTTCGTGGTAGTGCGCCGTCGCCTTGGCTTCGCGAAGGATATCGATGACTTCGAGAACAGCATCCTGGGCACGGACGAAGCGCAGAAGGAAGCATCGTTCCGCACTAGCCACCAGGCTATCTAAAGCCGCCTCGTGGGTGCTGGCAACTGCCAGCACCCACATCACCCAAAGTCTTTGCCTGTTCATATGTGTCGGCATTGCTTCCGCAATGCCTCTATGCATAACGGCCTTATGCGCTTCGCGCAAACGGCCTAAAACAAGGGGCATCCGCCCCTTGTTTTGAAGGATGCGCATGAAAATCGCATGCGCATCTACAGAAGGGCGGTTGCGGATCTCGTGTATCAGGGGGACGAAGGAGTGAGATGCGCGCAGCGTGTCTCACTCCTTCGTCCCCCTGATACGCTTTCGCATGGTAGGATGTCCCTTCAGGGAACCGATCATGAAAGGCCGACGACGTGCTGAAGCGCAAGATGCTCCCCGTATGCATGGCGGCGCTCCTCTGCGCTGCTGCCGTGCTCTTCGGGTGCGGCGGATCCGGTGGATCAGCTTCGGCATCAGGCGCCCCGGCTGATGGGGGTCAGACCAGTGGACCTCCCTACGAAGAGCCTACGGCCATCAATCCGTCTGTCTTTGATGCGGAACCCGCCACCTCATCGGGCGATTGTTTGATCGACGCTTCCAATGCGTCGCTGGGGTACGTGGGCGCTTCGGCTGTCAGCTCATCGCGCCTCAAGTTCCAGGTGATCAAAGACGGCACCAGCTACAACTACGACATGCAGGGCGATGGCACGCCCCTGATCTGCCCGCTCAACATGGGTGACGGCACGTATGAGCTGCGCATCATGCAGAACACGAGCGGCAACAACTATGTGCAGCTTTCGGGCACGTCGGTGCCGGTGACGCTAGAGAACGAATTCGAACCGTTCTTGCGCCCGAACGTCTTCTGCCAGTTCACGGATTCCAGCGCGTGCGTGGCGCAGGCGCGCACATTGGCTGCGGGTGCGGAGAACGAAGGGGATGTGGTGGAGGCCATCTATGACTGGATGGTCAACAACATCACCTATGACTCCGCGAAGGCGAAGCAGCTAGCAGATACCACGGGCTACATTCCCGATCCCGACGGCACGCTCAGTGCGAAATCTGGCATCTGCTTCGACTACGCATCCCTGGCTGCCGCCATGTTCCGCAGCCTTGATATCCCCTGCCAGATAGTGACCGGGTATGTTTCGCCTGATAACATCTACCATGCGTGGAACATGATCTACATCAACGGCAGCTGGGTTAGCGCCCACGTCACGGTGGATGCCGATCAGTGGACGCGAATCGACGTGACTTTCGCCGCTGGTGGGGCTGATGCGGGGTATATTGGAGACGGAACAACGTACACTGAACGGTACGTGTACTGATGCGGATGCTCGGGGGACAGGAAGATGGATCAGTGATGAGCTTCACGCATGCAGAGCAGCAAGGAACGGGGAAGCACCATGGCTAAGAAGCTGTTGGAAAGCAGTGCGCTGTCGGCCTTCTGTGAGAGCATGGCTCTCATGTTGTCCGCGGGCATCCAGATGGACGAAGCGGTGTCCATGCTGGCGGAGAACATGAAGGACACTCCGTTCAAGCGTGCCTGCGACGATGTCTTCGTGGGGCTGTCGAAGGGCGAACCGTTGGCCACTGCCATGGAGGTATCCAGTGCGTTCCCCGCGTACGCCGTTGAGACCATTGCGGTGGGCGAAAAGGCAGGCCGACTGGAAGCGGTGCTGCGCGCTCTAGGTTCCTACTACGACGAAGAGGATCGTCTCTTTCGGAAGATCCGCACCTCCATCGGGCATCCAGCAGCGCTTCTGTGGGTGATGGTCATCATCTTGGCGTTCACGGTGTTCGCCATCCTTCCCGTGTTCGGGAACATGTACCGAAGCTTTGCGGGGGGAGGTGCCGCTGGAGGCGCTTTCGACATGATGTCCGTGTCCACCACCATCGGCTCTGTTGCCCTGGTCGTGACTGTCATCTTGGCTGTGGCGGCGCTCATCGCGTGGTCCTCCACGGGTTCTGAGCGCGGGCGCGAACGGGTCCTGCGCTGGTTGGCGCATGTGCCCGCCACGCGCCAGGCCATGTATCAGCTGGCGCTTTCGCGATTCACCTCTGCCGTTGCCATCTACACCGCGTCTGGCATCAACACCGACGATGCCATGAAGGACGCGCTGGCCACCGTGGAACACGGGAAGCTGCGCGCGAAGGTGCAGAACGCGTACGAGGCCATGACCGATCCCACTACTGCCAGGTCCATGGCGCAGGCTATCGCGGATTTCGGCGTGTTCGAACCGGTCTACGCGCGCATGCTCTTGGTGGGCAGTCGCGCGGGTAGCTTGGATGCGGTGCTGGAGCGGCTCTCTGACACATTCTTCGACGACGCCATTGGTCAAGTGGACCGCGCTGTGGACGGCATCGAACCAGCGCTGGCGGCGTTCATCACGGTAATCATCGGCGTGACGCTGATCTCTGTCATGTTGCCGCTGGTGGGCATCATGGGTTCCATCGGGTAGACGGCAGAATAGGAAGGCGGCAAGGGAGCGCGCATGTATCACGAGCGTTCATATGAGGACAGGCTCCTGCGCAAGGTGGGCATCATCTTCGCCGCCATGCTGCTGTTCGCGCTCATCATGTTCGGCCTCTTCTTCTATTCGCTCGTGCAAGATTCCCTGGAAGAGCGCGCCGCGGAGTCCATTCGCGCATCCATCCTGAATACCGCCATGCAATGCTGCGCCGTGGAAGGGTCATACCCCATGACGCTCAGCTACATGGAAGAGAACTATGGCTTGCGCGTGAATGACGAGGATTTCCTGATCACCTACGAAGCATTTGCGAGCAATGTGCTTCCCACGGTCACGGTGGTGCCTCGATGAGCGCGGCGAATCAGACCAGGAACGCGCGGCTCTCCGCTCAGAATTCGTCGTTCATCGAAGCGGTGGAAGCGGGTGTCCTGTCCGCTCAGATGCGCGAAGCGCGTCAAGCGGATTACAACCGCGTCTTCATGGGGCTGCTGTTCTGTCTGTTCGTCATCGTGCTCTTGTTGGTGATCGTGGTGGGCGTGCACATCTATGGCGTGGTGTCCTCTGACCAAGTGGACGACAGCGCGGAGCGTTTGGCTACCAGCTTGCTGGTCAATGACGTGCGTGCGAGCGATTCATGGGACTCCATCGCTTCGGGCACGGGGCCCGAAGGGCCGTCGCTCGTGCTGGTGGAGCGCGTGAACGGCGAATCGTATGAGACGCGCATCTACCTGTATCAGGAGCAGATCGTGCAAGAATACCGGCGCGCGGGCGATGCGTATCGCCCGGCCGAGGCAACGCCCATCGTCTCTTCGCGTACCTTCTCCTTCGAATATGCCGACGGGCTCTTGAGCCTGATCACCGATGAGGGCACGTCGAAGGTGGCGTTGCGCAGCGTGAGGGGAGCGTGAGGCTTGTGTCCACGACGAACCTCACAGACCGCATGAGCCTGCGCGCTGCGCGGCGCAGCGCTGACACGACCGGACGCCATGGGATGGCCTTCATCGTGGAGGCGCTCATCTTGCTGGCGTTCTTGGTGGCATGCATCGCTGTGTTCATGCAGCTGTTGGGTAGCGCGGGCCACCTGTCCGAAGACGCGACGAAGCTGGACCGTGCCGTGCAGTACGCTGTGAATGCGGCCGAGCAGTTCGCGGCTGATCCCGTGAGCAGCGAAGGCGAGGGTTCGCACGCGGGCCTCACCGTGACGTCGGACGTCACGGAGGAAGCCATGGATCACGGCACGCTCTACCATGCGCACATCGTAGTGACTGACGAGGAATCCGCCACCATCTATGAGCTGGATACATCCAAGTATCTGGACGACCGTCGCGGGCAGCGCGTGAGTGGGGGTGAGGCGAATGGCTAAGAACCAGGGTTCGGTCCGCATGGGCCCCATCAGCCTGTTCGCCTTGGTGGTCATCTTGTGCATGGCTACGCTGTGCGTGCTCTGCGTTGCCACCGCGCAAGCGTCTTCGCAGATGTCGGGCCGATACGCGCAGTCCACCACGGCCATCTATGAAACGGAGAAGGCGGCGCAGGCGTGGCTTGCCGCGTTGAACAACGATAAGACGCTGGCGCAGGCTGATGATGCGGCTGCGCAGGCTTCGGATATGGTCACGGCCGTTTCTGAGGCCATCAACGTGCGCACCGCTTTCGAGTCCTTGGGGTTCGAGCAGGACGTCAATCCGCGCGGCTACCTCATGGCAGTGAAAGCGTCATTCACGAACAGCTCCGGAAAGCTGTTGGATGTCATCGTCGGGGAGCTTCCCGAAGGGAACTATCAGGTGATCTCATGGAAGGCGTCGGCGGTGTTGAACGAACAGATGCCCAGCGAAACGCTGTGGTCCGGTCAGTAGAACGCATACGTTAGGAGTGTCAATGAAAATGGAGAAGCTACTGAAGCAAATGGTGGACATCAATGCGTCCGACATCTTCATCGTAGCGGGACTGCCTCTGACCTACCAGGCGGATGGGCACCAATACCGCGACAGCGGAAACGCGCTCATGCCCGACGACACGTACGCTTGCGTGCGACAGATCTACGAACTGGCGCATCGCGACATGGAGCCGTTCGAGACATCGCACAATCACGACGACGATTTCTCCTTCGCCGTGCCAGGCACCGGTCGCTTCCGCGTCAACGTGTTCCGCCAGCGCGGCTCGGTGGGCGCCATCATCCGCGTGATCCCGTTCACGCTGCCCACTCCGGAGGAGTTTCACATCCCGCCCGAGGTCATGCGCGTGGCAGACTTCCAGAAGGGCCTCGTGCTGGTGACGGGTCCGGCTGGTGCCGGTAAATCGTCCACGCTGGCCTGCATCATCGACAAGCTGAACAAGGACCGCGTGGGACACATCATCACCATGGAAGATCCTATCGAATACGTGCACCGCCACGAGAGCAGCATCGTCACGCAGCGCGAGATCCCCACGGATGTGGCCACGTACGCCGAAGCGCTTCGCTCCGCTCTGCGCGAATCGCCCAACATCATGCTTCTGGGCGAGATGCGCGACCAGGAGACCATCGCCACCGCGGTCACGGCAGCCGAGATGGCGCAGCTTCTGTTCTCTACGCTGCACACCACCGGAGCGGCGAACACCATCGATCGCATCATCGATGCGTTCCCGGCGAACCAGCAGCGCCAGATCCGCTTCCAGCTGTCCATGGTGCTGCAGGCTGTGGTCAGCCAGCAGCTGGTGCCCACCGTTGACGGCGGTCAGCTGCCTGCCTTCGAGGTGATGATCGCGAACACGGCCATTCGGAACCTGATCCGCGAGGAGAAGACGCACCAGATGGACAGCGTGATCGCATCCAGTGGTGCCGAAGGCATGCGCACGATGGACCAGAGCCTGTACGACCTGGTGGCATCGGGCAAGGTGCTTCCTGAAGTTGCGTTGCAGCGCAGCTTGCATCAGGAGGCGCTGGAGAAGCGCCTGAGCGCCGCCGGCCTTCTGGGAGAGTAACACAGCAACTGCCTTCATATGTGTCGGCTCTGCCTATGGCAGAGCCTCTTTGTATGGAACGGCCTTACACCTTTCATTCCGTTCACGCGTCATCTACCAAGGCAGAGCATCAACCCTCAGGTGTATCACGGGGACGGAGGAGTGAGATGCGCGTAGCGCGTCTCACTCCTCCGTCCCCGTGATACACCCGAACGTGCTGGCAGTTGCCAGCACCCACGAAGACCAGATGCAGGATGATCGTGGGTGCGGCCAACTGGCCGCACGAGAACAAAACAATAGACCTGTGCTTGCACAGGTCTATCACACTCATGGAGGGCTCGTGTTCAAATAGCGTGCGCAAGTCTCCCACTCATGCATAAAGAAGAAAGCATGTTATCCTCTACACCAACGGATAACAGAATATGCAAAAGACAGACGCAGTCTTATAGAGACACGCTTCAAGCATATGCGTATTCGCTTTGAGAGGGCACCACAACCATGAAGAAGAGCAATATCATCATCATGCTGATCTTGGTTATTGCTTCTATCTTCTTCCTCTGGCTCTGGTATTTCCTCGGTTTGAACTTCGTCGATCACCCTCGCGACCTGGTCCTGTCCATCATCTGGTGGCTGGTCGTCATCATCGCGTGCGTGGGCATCCACTTCGCAGAGAAGCTGCGTCAGAAGAACATCCGCACCTCGTTCTTGGCGCCCGGGCTCATCTACAACAGCGAAGCAGGCATCGTGCGCTTTCAGCCGCCTGTGACCTATGTGCAGCAGCTGCAGGACATCCTGGATTCGCTGAAATACAACTTCGAACGACCGGATGAGCCGAATCAATCACGCGTTCGCTTCAAGTACATCGTGCGCACGGATAAGTTCGCGGATGAGGGAGACAAGTGGACAGGCGAAGTCGTTCGCGTGCAGTATCCTGACGACCCCATCCCCTTCAATGATCGCGAAGAGCTGACCGCCATCCTGGCGGCATAGCTTACATCTCCACCTTCACCTTCCAGTACCCTGCCTTGTCGGAGCCGATGCGCTCTATCATGCCGTGCTCTCTCAGGCGGCGAAAGGAGCGGCGCACCGTGCTTTCGCTGACACCTAAGACCTGTGCGATGCGCGGGGCTGTGGCGCGTCCGTTCGTGCCCAAGACCTTCAGCACGTATTCATCAGTACTGGTCAGGTACACGCCTTGTGATGCTGCGATAGAGCGCTCTTCGAATCGAGGAAGCTCCTTGGAGCGCTTCCTGTTCGGCACCGACTGGGCTGTCCTTGAAGCTGGTTCATCGCTTGCAGGATGAAGGAGCTGCTCTATCTCAGCTTGAGCGAGAACCTCATTGCCGTTGGCGCCATAGAAGTAGTAGCGCCCGTCGAAGGCAACGGGAGAGACGACGCTAGGAATGCGAATCTCAAGGCAGAGGTCGGTTCCTTCCATGATGGGCTCTGCGATGCAAGAGAGTCCAAGATGTTGCCGCACTTGTTGGGGGATGCCTTCGAAGGTCCTCTTCATCTTGCGCATCTTCTTTGCTCTTGTGCCTGCTGCGGCGTTAATGATCAGACTGCCTCCACCAGCATTCGCAATGCCGCACACCAAAGCAAGACCCTCAGGGCCCCACTGATCCAACTGGACCTCGAGTTGCGCATCATCCACGATGATCCCCTTTCGTTACCCTGTCATTAGCATAGCATTTGCAAGGCATATTGAAAATCATACTGCGAGTGATTATACAATCCGGTAACAGACCGCTGACGTCTGGAAAACCCGTCTA
>CANODU010000061.1 GCA_947565185.1 uncultured Eggerthellaceae bacterium
TGAGCCACCATGAGCATCATCACGAAGCGCTCTCCTGCGTTGAGCAGCTAGGACCCCTGGATCTGGTCTTCGAAGCCCATGAACACGAAGGGGCCGTTGCTGTCTCCTGTGCCCTGCAGCTGAAGGCAAGTTGTGAAGTCCCCTTTTCTGCTCTTGTAGATGCGCTTGTCTCTGCGGCTGAGGCGCTTGACGGGGCGGGAGCGTTCATCGGTCATATGAAGGCGTTGGCAACCAGGGGCTCCACCACCGTAAACGCCTCCCTTACTGATCTTTCTCAGGGCATCATCGTGAACGGTGATGTTGCCCTTCTCTTGACATCGGACTCACAGGCCCAGGCCGTTGCCATCATGGTGGGCATTTCCTTACCGGATGCCTATTCTCTCGTGCGTTCTTCTTTGACCAGCGCGTTGGCGATGGTCTAGCTTATATAGGTCAATGAAAAAAGCCCTGACCGTATGGCAAGCCAGGGCTTTTCGTTCGCTCGGGTGATCGGTGGCGGCTAGGGGTCACGCCCCGGTCAGATACCCGGTGATCAGAGGTTGTTCTTCGGAAGGAAGATGGTGGTCTTCGGTCCCAGCTCAGGCAGGCGCTTCGCCAGCTCCTCCACCGGTCCCCATTCGATGATGTTCGACAGGCAGTGCAGCGCGCAGGACGGAACGTTGCCGGCAGCCACGCGGTCTTCGCACAGGTCGCAGAAGCTGGTGGGGATGGGGACATGGTCGAACTCCATGACCCCGCCTTCCATCTCCATCGGGCCTAAGTCTTCCACTTTGATGCCCCAGGTGCCCAGCGGCCAGCCATGCTCGTTGCGGCATGCGATCTCACAGCTCTGGCATCCAGAGCACCACTCATAATTGAACAGCAGTCCGATGTTGCTCATAGGGACGCCTCCTTACAGAACGCATTCTTCAACGGGTGTCTTGTACACCTTCACGGGCAGTTGCTTGTAGGGGGCGCCGAAGCCCATCTTGCCCAGCACGCGATGCGGCACCAGGCTGTTGACGTTGGATTTCCAAACGCCGAACAGATGCGGCTCTTCGCCATCCTCTTCGGGGTACCACCAGCCGTGGGCGGCGCTCACCACGTCCTTGCGCATGATGGGCGTGAGGTGCGCGCGCTCGTGCGCGGTGCCCCAGGGGTTCTCGATGGTCACTTCATCGCCGTCCTTGATGCCCAGCTCTGCGGCCGTCTCGGGATGGATCTCCAGGTACGGCTCAGGCGTGAGGTCGCGCAGGGACGGGATTTGGCGGTGCTCGGAGTGGAAGGACGCGAAGTAACGGCGGCCCGTGGTCATGACCAGCGGGTACTCCTTCGCCAGATCAGGACGCTCTTCGGAGAGCAGCTTCGGCGGGAAGTAGTAGGGCAGCGGGTCATCGCCCAGCGAATCGTAGCCGGTGGACCACAGCTCCACGCGGCCCGTGGTGGTCTGGAAACCGGGCTGGCCATCCGGACGGATGAGGCCGCGCTCGTGCTTGTGGTAGCCGCCGATGTCGTTCGAAGCTACCACTTTCTCAGACAGCTCTTCCCAAGAGTGGCCCATCTTGTTGAGGTCGTCCACCAGGTATTCCTCAACCGTCTTGAACGGGTATTCTTCGCCGTAGGCCTTTTCGTAGAACGCGTTGCCGAAGTGGATCAGCATCTCCAGGTCTGACTTGCATTCGCCCACCTGCAGCGCCTTGTTGATGGCGCCGGCGATGCCCATCTGGCAGCCTTGGTTGGTCATGACGATGCCGTCGTGCTCCGCCCACGTGGCAAGCGGGAGCACCACATCGGCCAGCGCCATGATGGTGGGGTTCATGAACATGTCCTTGGCCACCGTGAACTCCATCTTCATGAGCGCGTCATGCCAGCGCTTGGGCTGGGCGGAGCAGGTGGGGGACAACAGGTTGGTGGAATCCAGCCACGCCATCTTCAGTTCGTAGGGGCGGCCGGTCTCCAGCGCTTCCAGCGTGATGTCCGGATGCGTGGTGTTCAGCAGCACCTTCACGATGGGGTACACGTCCCAGCCGATGCACTTGTTCTTCAGTTCTTCGCTCATGAAGTCAGTGGCGCCGGTCATTTCGAACTGCATCTGCACGCCCACCACGGTGCCGCCGGGGACGTCCAGGTTGCCGGTGATGGCCGCCATGGCGATCAGGCACTGTGTGACCTGACAGCCGTTCGGGTTCTGGTCAACGGCCACGCCCATGAGCAAGCTCCAGTGATGCTGGCCGCCGTCGTAGCCCAGCTTGCGCGCGCATTCGCGAATGGCGTCGGCTTCGATGCCGCATTCTTGCGCGGCGAATTCCGGCGTGTACTCCTTGACGCGTTCGCACAGTTCATCGTAGCCGTAGCACCACTTATCAACGAACTCGTGGTCCACCAGGTCTTCGTCGATCAGCACGTGCAGGATGGCCAAGCAGAGCGCGGCATCCGTGCCGGGGATGATCTGCAACACCTGATCAGCGCGGGTGGCCAGCCAGCAGAGGCGCGGGTCCACCATGATCAGCTTGCTGCCCTGCTTCATCAGTTCGATGAGCGCGTGGCCCCAAAGGCCGTCCGGGTTGGACTCCAGCGGCTCTTTGCCCAGGCAGAAGACGTAATCCGGACGCTTCCAGTTCGGATCGTTCCACACCTCCAGCGAACCGCCGTTGTAGTCCAGCTCAATGTAGGCGCTGCCCAGCATCATGGTCATGGCCGTCTGGCGCGGCCCCATGCAGGACCAGCCGGACTGCGCATAGCAGTTGTTCGGCGTGCGGAGCACCTTCGAAGACAGGGTGAAGCCGTAGCGCACGGCTTCACGGCCGGTGCCCATGTAGACACAGATGGCTTCTGAGCCGTACTGTTCGCGAATGCGCTCTGTTTCGCTGACGATGAGGTCAGTGGCTTCGTCCCAGCTGATGCGCTCCCACTTGTCTTTGCCGCGGTCTTCGCGGGCGCGCTTCATGGGGTACAGGATGCGGTCGGGATGGTACACCGCTTCCTTCAGCGCCAAGCACCGGGGGCAGAGCCTGCCCTGCGTCAGCTGGTGGTCAGGGTCGCCTTCCACCTTGACCAGTTCGCCGTCTTTGACGAACAGCTTGATGCCACAGCCCACTGCATGGCAGCCCGGCGGTGACCATGCGCAGGTCCGGGTGACGATGGTGCCGTCATCCAACACCTCCGTCTTGGGAGCCGGGTTGTCTTTGTAATGAAAAGCCATGGTTCTCCTCCCTCTTGATCCTTGCCTCTTCCAACTCTTCTGATCCCGCATGGCACGGCGTCGGATGAAGCCCTGTTGTGGGGTCAGGAGCTTGGCGCGCATCATAGGGGCTAAAAAGTAAGTTCTGAAGCGCTTCTGTGCAGAAATCCTTGCGGCGAACTGGGCAGAAAAAGTAAGTGAAGGGATACTTGCCCTTACATATATATGCGTTCGGAACGACGCTCAGAAAGGCCGCTGATACTCCTCCGTTCAGCTCTTAAAAACTTACTTTTTTGCGTTCAGAATCCCGAATCAACAGACATGCCAAGTGACCTCGCACGTTGGGGATGCACGTTCCGCAGCGGTTGATCTGAGCTTGGCTTCTGTCCTTCGAAGACCGCAAGACTCTCTATGGATGCGCGGGGGCAGGGCGTCTTGTTGGTTGGCAGTGCTTGAGAGAGGAGCTGCAATGACCAAACGCATCGAGCTGGAAGTCGAGCAGGGCGGCCGGAACGAGATCCGTCCTGACTTCTTCCGCGAGCCACCTGTGAAGTACACAGGTGGAGACCTGCCTTGGCAGTGGGAAGAGGACGGGATGGTCTGCACGCGTTCCGGCGCGTGGGCGGCGCCCGGCTGCCACGATGGCTGCGGCGTGATCATCTACACGGACAAAGAGACGGGCAAGTTCATCAAGGTGGAGGGCGATCCGGAAAGCCCGTATTACCAGGGCCGTCTCTGTGCTCGGTGCATCACGCTGAAAGACGCCATGTTCCACCCGGACCGCGTCCTCTATCCCATGAAGCGCGCCCGTGAAGAGCGCGGCAATCCGGACGCCTGGGAGCGCATCACGTGGGATGAGGCCAATGACATGATCCTCACCAAGTTCGCCGAATACAAGGAGAAGTACGGCACCAAAAGCGTGGTGTTCCATCTGGGCACCGGCCGCGGCGGCGCACCGTACATCTGCCGCCTCATGTATGCCTACGGCACGGCGCAGTATGCTTACATGTTGTCCGGCAACAGCTGCTATGTGCCTCGCGTGGCGGCGTGCACCGTGCTCATGGGCACCTACACCGTGCCGGATTGTTCCCAGAACCACATCGATCGCTATGAGAACCCGGAATGGGTGGCGCCGAAGAACATCTTCGTCTGGGGCAACAACCCCATCATCTCCAACGCAGACGGCAACCAGGGCCATTGGCTGATCGACTGCATGCAGCGTGGCAGCAAATTGGTGGTCATCGATCCGAAGCTGACGTGGATGGCCGCCCACGCTGAGCTTTGGTTGCAGATCCGGTGCGGCACGGATGCGGCGCTGGCGCTGGGCATGGGCAAGTACATCATCGAACACGACCTGTACGACAAGGACTTCGTGGACAAATGGTGCTACGGATTCGATGAGTACTACGAAGCCACCAAGGAATGGACGCTGGAGAAGACCTCCGAGGTCACGTGGATCCCGGAAGAGAAGATCGCGCGTGCCGCTGAGCTGATGGCGGAGAAGCCCTCCGCCGTGCAGTGGGGCCTGGCGCTGGACATGACCATGGAGTGCTTGGCCGGTTCCGCTGCCGTGGTGGATCTGTGGTCCATCACCGGTCAGGTGGACATCCCGGGCGGCATGGTGACGGTGCACCAGCCCTTCAACTGCCAGACGTGGAACCCGCCCGATCCGGCGGAGTGGCTCACGCCCCAGGAGCAGAACGACCGCATCGGCGGCAACGACTTCCCGGCGCTCAAGTACTCCGGCGTGGTGCTCACGCAGGCGGACATGACCATCGATCAGATGCTGACGGACCGTCCATACAAGATTCGCGCCAACTTCATCATGGCATCCAACCCGCTGTCCTGCACGGCCCAGCAGCCGGACACCCGCATGGAAGCGGCCTACAAGAACGCGGAATTCAACGTCTTCCTGGATCCGTTCATGGTGCCCACGGCCCAGGCCTGCGCGGACCTGTTCCTGCCCATCTGCATGTATCCGGAACGCAACGGCATCCGCGCCATCTACTACCACATCCAGAACACGAACAAGGCCTGCCAAGCCCCCGGCGAAGCCAAATCTGACATGGAGATCTGCTTCGAGCTGGGCAGCAAGTGGCGCAAGGAGATGTGGCCGGGCGAGACGCTGGAGGACTTCTTCAGCTACACGCTCAAAGAGACGGGCATGACCTTTGAAGAGTCCCGCGAAGAGAACTGGATCTATCCGGAATACCACTATTACAAGTACGCGAAGGGCGAACAGCGCCCCGACGGCCAGCTGGGCTTCAACACCCCCACCGGCCGCATCGAACTGTACTCCACGCTGTTCGCGCAGTGGGGCCAGAAGCCGGTCCCGCACTACGCTGAGCCGCCGTTCAGCCCGTACCAGGTGCCGGAGAACTTCAACAAGGAAGAGTACCTGGAGACCTACCCGCTGATCATGACCACCGGTGCGCGCCAGTGGGCGTCCTTCCATTCGGAGCACCGTCAGTTCCCGCATCTGCGTGCACTGCATCCCAACCCCGAATTCGAGATCGCGCCCGAAACAGCGGAGAAGTACGGGATCGAACAGGGGGATTGGTGCTGGGTGGAGAACCACCTGGGCCGTGCCCAGTTCAAGGCGAACGTCTCTCCCATCTTGGATCCGTCCACGGTGGCGCTGGACCATGCGTGGTGGTTCCCGGAGCGTCAAGGCGAGGACCGCTTCGACAAGGATGGCAAGCGCATGGGCTCCTACGACACCTACGCGTCCAACGCCAATGTGCTGGTGCAGGCCGGCTGCGGAGAGAGCGGCTTCGGCAACAACTGCAAGTCGCAGCTGTGCCGTGTGTACAAGTGCGCCGATGACGAAATCTACGGCGAAACGGACATGCGTGAGATCTGGCAGAAATTCGCGCCCAAAGAGGAGCTGGTGTAAATGGCGAATAACAAGCCCATCGGACTTTTGATCAATTATGAGTTCTGCACGGGATGCCATTCGTGCGAGACATCCTGCCAGATGCAGAACGACCTGCCGTACGACCGCTGGGGCATCAAGATCCAGAAGATCGGCCCGTGGCAGATAGAAGGGGACCAGTACCAGTACGACTTCGTGCCCGTGCCCACGGACCAGTGCAACCTCTGCGCTGAACGCACAGCGAAGGACAAGCTGCCCCTCTGCGTCCAGCACTGCCAGGGCGCGTGCATGCAGTACGGTCCGGTGGATGAACTGGTGGCGAACTTCAATGGGAAGACGCGCTTCGCCATCTTCGTTCCGAACGCGGGAACCGTGAAAGAATAGCGGGATACCCCATGACGGCCGCTTTCGTTGAAACGGACTGGGGGCGGATGCTTCGCTTGAAGCTCCGCCCCCGTGGGGGCAGCCCTTAGGCCATGGCGTCTGTCCGCAGGCGCGACGTTCGGCCTGCATGGATCAAGCGGCCCTCCGGGGTCCAGGGGGTCCATCCAGGTCGAACGCCACAGTTTTCCCATTGGTCGCTTTTGCGAGGGGTGCCGGGCTTTCTGCCACAGGCGCCGGTGAGGGTAAGGAGAACGAAATGGCTTCTGGCAAGAGAACCTCGAAACTGGGCACGAAGGCAACGCTTTTGCTCTGTGCGTGCGACAGCAACGCGCTCGGCAGCGAGATGACGCCCATCCTGGCGGTCATCGCGCTGGCGTTCCCCGGCGAGAACGTCAGCTGGTTGGTGTCGTTGCCGCCGCTGTGCATCATCCCGGCATCGCTCATCGCAGCGAAGCTTTCGTATCACGTGAGCCGCAAGACCATTCTGGGCGTAGGGCAGCTTCTGTTCATCATCGGCGGCTTGGGAGGCGCCATCGCTCCGAACTTCGAATTCCTCCTGGTCACGCGCGTGTTCTTCGGACTGGGCTGCGGGTTGGTGTATCCCATCGTGCCCACGCTCATATCCCATTTGTACGCGGGCAAGGAACGCGTCGGCATGATGGGCGGCGCGAACGCCATGGGCAGCATCATCGCCATGGTGTTCTCCACGCTCTCTGGCACGCTGGCCGTGGTGGGCTGGCGCGTGCCGTTCCTGGTGAACATCTTCTTCATCTTCGTGTTCGTGATGCAGTGCCTGTTCCTGCCGAAGGTGCCCCCGGAGAAGGACACGAAGTTCGCGCAGCACGTGCAACAGCTCTCTCCTGAAGAGCGGCGCATCGGTCCGCGCGCGTGGATGTGCGCCGTGCTGATGTTTGTGACGATGACGATCGCCATGGTGTATCTGCTGAAGATGGCCATCTTCATCCAGGAGACGGGCATAGGGGATTCGGTGATGGCCGGCTTGGCATCGTCGTCCACCACCTGCACGGCGTTGGTGATATCGCTGCTGTTCGCGAAGCTGTTCGGCGTGTTCAAGCGCTATACCGTGCTGGTGTCCATGGCGGCCGTAGCGCTCTCCTTCACGTTGTTGGCGCTGTCTGCGGGCCCGGCGGGCGTGTTCGCGGGGGCCATCGTGTACGGCGTGTATCTGGGCACCATCATCCCGTATCTGCAGACGGCGGTGTCCGGCGTGGTGCATCCGTACCGGCGCACTTACGCGCTCTCCATCCTGTCCACGGCCATGTTCGCAGGCCAAGCCGCGTCTTCGGTGTACGTGGGCGTGGTGGAGAGCATCATCGGGCCTTCAACGGCAGCGCTCTTCGAAGTGATGTCGGTCACGTTCGTCATTCTGTTCGCCGCGGTGCTGATCTACCTGCTGGTCACGCGCAAGCAGGCGGATTTCCCCTACGGGAACATGGATGGCGAAGGCGACACGCTGGGCGAAGGCGATGCCACGGAATCCCCTGAGCTGGGATAGCGTCCGCAAGAGAGGAACATCATGAGCAAGAAGAACTACGGCAAGCGTGCAGTGGTCAAGTATGTGGGCATGCTGGATGACGGCACTGTCTTCGACAGCACGGAGGGCAAGGAGCCGCTGGAATACGAAGTGGGCAACGGGATGGTGATCCACGGGTTCGACGAAGCCGTGGCCACCATGCAGCCGGGCGAGAGACGGCACATCCATCTATCCATCCGAGATGCTTTCGGTGAGCGCCGGGAGGACCGCATCGAGCACCAGCCCATGTATACCATCCCGA
>CANODU010000062.1 GCA_947565185.1 uncultured Eggerthellaceae bacterium
ATGCAAAGGACACTGTTTTCAAAGGTGCTGGCAGTTGCCAGCACCCACATCAACCTGACACTGCCCTGTGGGTGCCGTCCCCCTGATACGCTACCTGATGAGGGCTTCGGTATAATCCCCTCATGTTCGACATCGTGATCATAGGAGGAGGAGCATCCGGGCTTGCGTGTGCCGTTGCCGCCTGTGAAGCGGCGCTGCGTGCTGAGCGCTCTGCTCCGAAGATCATCATCTTGGAATCCTCTGACAAGGTCGGCCGCTCCATTCTGCGGTCGGGCAATGGTCGCTGCAACTTCTCCAATGCGGACGTGATGCCTGACGCCTACAACGATCCGGCTGCCGTAGAGGCGGTGCTTTCCTGCCTGCAGGCGCAGGCGGCGCAGATGCCCTTGCGCGCAGAGGCACCGAATCCGGTCGTGGCGTTCTTCGAGCGCCTTGGTCTCATCTGGCGGCGGGAATCAGAGGGAAGGCTCTACCCTCTGGCGAACAAGGCCAGCGTCGTGTTGGATGTCCTGCGCTCGTATCTGCTGCGCTTCGGGGTGGAGGTCCAGTGCGGCATGCGTGCTCAGAAGGTGGTGCTCCCGCAGGCTGTTGGCGGTCACGTCACGGTGCACGCAGAGGACGGCAGGCTCGTGCGCGGGCGCACCGTGGTCATCGCTGCCGGTGGGGCAGCGGGCGCGTTCGGCTTGGAAGAGGTCATCCCGCATGAGCCGCCTCAACCCACGCTTGGACCGCTGGCTACCGATGACTGCTTCACGCGGCCTTTGGACAACATCCGCGTGCGCTGCGTGGTGCGCCTTCTGCGCAACGGTGCGCTCTGCGCTGAGGAGCGTGGCGAGGTGCAATTCCGCGCATATGGCGTTTCGGGAATAGCCATCTTCAACCTGTCCCGCTTGGCGCGCCCGGGAGATGTGCTCCAGCTTGACCTTGCTCCTGATGTGCCTCGTCATTCCATGGAGGTGCGTCGCTTGATGCTGAGAGAGGCGCTGGCGAAGCCGCCTTCGAACTTCGAGCTCCTCCAGGGCATCGTCTTGCCGCTCGTGGCCGATCAGATCTTGAAGCGTTGCGTGCTGGAAGGTGCATTGGAAGCCACGGATGAGAGCGCTCGCCAGATAGAGGACGCATTGCACGCGTTCTGCCTGCCCGTGAAGGGCATCGGAGATGAGGGGCTTTGCCAAGTGCATCGCGGTGGCTTCGCCCTTCAGGCGTTCCAGGCAGACAGCATGCAGGCGCGTGAGCACCCTGAGCTCTTCGTCATCGGCGAGGCACTGGATGTGGATGCGCGCTGTGGTGGCTTCAACCTGCATTGGGCGTTCGCCACGGGCATGCTGGCAGGATGGCGCGCCGAACAGGCAGTGCACGCGGGTTAGCCATGGAGGTGCAGGCGAATAACGTATGCGTCTCGCTGGACGCGATGCTCCCTGGTCGGGAGCAGCAGCGGCAACAGGAGATCGCCCATTCGCTGGGCGTGAAGCCGGCGCGGCTGACGGAGATGCACATCGTCCGTCAGGCGGTGGATGCACGCAAGCGCGCCGATGTCCATTTCGTGTTGAACGTTCACGCTGAGATCGACGGATTACATGATCTTGCCGAGCTCCATCCGAAGAAGGGCGTGCAGGTGATGCTCCCGAAGGTGCCGGCGAAGGTGGCATTCCCGGACCTCTCGGCGCTTGCCGAAGCACCCAGCTTCGCGCGTCCTCTCATCGTAGGCGCAGGGCCTGCAGGCCTCTTTTGCGCGTTGGCGTTGGCCCGTGCGGGGCTCAGGCCGCTCCTCATAGAACGGGGGCGTGCCGTGGAAGAGCGCGCCTGCGATGTGCGCACCTTCGCAGAAGGAGGCCCTCTGGATGCGCAGTCCAATATCCAATTCGGCGAAGGTGGGGCCGGTACCTTCTCAGATGGGAAGCTGAACACGGGCACGAAGAGCCCCTACGCGCGCTTCGTGTTGGAATCGTTCGTCGCCGCTGGAGCGCCCCCTGACATCCTCACGGATGCGAAGCCGCACATCGGGACAGACTATCTGCCACGCGTAGTGCAGAACCTGCGCATGCAGATCCTGAAGGCGGGCGGGGAGGTCCGCTTCTCCACGCAATTGATGGACTTGCAAGAATGCCAAAGGGTCACACCTGATGGCACTCCCACCATCAGCGTACGCCTTCGGGATCTCTCCACCGGTGACGAGCACACCATGACGACCAGCGCTCTCATCTTGGGGATAGGCCATTCGGCGCGCGACACCTTCGCCATGCTCCACGAAGCGGGCGTGACCATGACGCGCAAGCCCTTCGCTGTGGGCGTGCGCATCGAACATGAGCAGAGCGTCATCAACGAAGCCCAGTACGGGCCATCTGCGGGGCATCCCGCTCTGCCTCCCGCTGACTACAAGCTGGCGGTGCACACCAGGGAAGGTCGTGGCGTCTACACGTTCTGCATGTGCCCAGGCGGGAGCGTCGTGGCTGCAGCCAGCGAAGCGGGGGGCGTCTGCGTGAATGGCATGAGCAACCATGCGCGCGACGGCAAGAATGCGAACAGCGCGCTGTTGGTGGAGGTCGCAACCGATGACTTCGCGCCGGAGGAGGGCGTGCTGGCAGGCGTGCGCTTCCAGCAGGCGCTAGAGCAGGTGGCATTCCAGATGGGGAACATGGGCTATGCTGCGCCGGCGCAGACGGTAGGCAGCTTCCTGAGCGGAGAGAGCGGCTCTGTGCGCTCTGACTCTTCTGACTGCTTTGTTCCCGTGCATCCCACCTATCCGCGCGGCGTGAGAGAGACCGATCTGCACGACGTGCTCCCGTCTTTCGTGACGGATGCATTGGAAGAGGCGCTTGTTGTCATGGGCCGCAAGCTGCGTGGCTTCGACGCACCCAGTGCGGTCATGACGGCGGTGGAGGCACGCAGCTCCAGCCCTGTGCGCATCGTGCGCGATGCGAAGACGCTTCGCTCCGTGTCTCATCCGTGCGTGTATCCAGCAGGTGAAGGCGCAGGCTATGCGGGTGGCATCATGAGCGCTGCGTGCGACGGCCTTCGCGTGGCATGCGCCGTCATGGAAGCAGCGCAGCTTGACGCAGCGGCGGACGCGCTCAAGCGCGGGCTGCCAGCTGTCTTTCCTACGGATACGGTGGCGGGCATCGGCGTTGCCGTGCGCGCGGCAACGGATGCCAGCCTGCTCGCACGCATCAAGGGACGTGACGCGGACAAGCCCGTGGCATGGCTGGTTGATTCTCTGGATGCGCTGGACATCTACGGCGCGAATGTGCCCGATTATGCACGCGCGTTGGCGCAAGAAGGTTGGCCGGGTGCGCTCACGCTCATCGTGCAGGCGACGGACGCTGTGCCGCGGGCATTCCAGAGCGCTGAGGGGACCATCGGGTTGCGCATGCCGTCTTCACCCGAAGCGCTGCGCCTGATAGAGCTTGCAGGTTCTCCTTTGGCCACCACCTCTGCGAACCTGGCTGGCGAACCTGCGCCGCGCGCCATGGCTGAGGTATCTCCTGCATTCCTGGCGCAGGCGAAAGCGGCAGGAGTAGCCATCCTGGACTTCCCTGTCAAAGGGAGCGGCAGGGCCTCCCGCGTGGTGGATTGCACAGGCCCTGAGCCAGTCGCCTTGCGCGGCTGATGGCCTCGAACGGATAGAATGGATGCGGCAAGCACCAAGGGAGAAGGAGGATCCCATGCGCGTGAGCATCGGAAGCGATCATGCGGGATTCGAACAGAAGGAGATGCTCATCGGCTATCTGGAGAGCCAAGGCTTCGGCGTGATCGACCGCGGACCGGAAACGGACGGGCGCGTGGACTATCCGGACTTCGCTGCGCTCGTGGCCCAGGATGTCACCGGTCATGAGGCAGACTTCGGCGTCCTCGTCTGCGGGACGGGCATCGGCATGGCTATCGCTGCGAACAAGGTGCGTGGCATCCGTGCTGCGAACATCACACGTGCAGACTTTGCTGCGCTGGCGCGCGAACACAACGATGCGAACGTGCTCACGCTCTCAGGCCGGTTCGTGTCCTTCGAAGAGAACTGCCGCATCGTGGACGCGTTCCTCTCCACGCCCTTCGGTGGCGGCCGTCATGCAGGCCGCGTCGCCAAGATCATGGCCCTTGAGGGCTGACGTGCGCGTCTTGCGCTACCATAGGCGCTGACCTTCAGACCACTTATATAAGGAGCTCCCATGTCCAACGATATCCTTCGTGCGCACGATCCGGCGATCGCTGACATCCTCGAAGAGGAGCTCACGCGCGAACGCGGCACGATCGAGCTCATCGCCAGCGAGAACTTCACGTCGCGTGCGGTCATGGAGGCCGTGGGCAGCGTGCTCACGAACAAGTACGCCGAAGGGTATCCCGGCAAGCGCTATTACGGCGGTTGCGAAAAGGTGGACAAGGCGGAAGATCTGGCACGCAGCCGTGCATGTCAGCTCTTCGGCGCGGGCTTCGCGAACGTGCAGCCGCATTCGGGCGCACAGGCGAACTTCGCAGCATACATGGCGCTCATCAAGCCGGGCGATACCGTCTTGGGCATGAGCCTGGACAATGGCGGTCATCTCACGCACGGCTCCCCGGTGAACTTCTCAGGGCTGCTCTACGATTTCGTCCCCTATGGGGTGGATGCGGAAACGGAGACCATCGACTACGATGCCCTGGAACGACAAGCGAACGAGGTGCGTCCGAAGCTCATCGTGGGCGGCGCCAGCGCGTATCCGCGCGTGATAGATTTCGAGCGCATGGCTGACATCGCGCACAGCGTGGGCGCATACCTCATGATCGACATGGCCCACATCGCGGGCTTGGTAGCCGGGGGCGTTCACCCCTCTCCCGTTCCCTTCGCGGACGTGGTCACTTCTACCAGCCATAAGACGCTCCGTGGCCCACGCGGCGGCTTCATCCTCACCAATTCCGAAGAGCTGGCGAAGGCCATCGACAAGGCGCTCTTCCCCGGTTCGCAAGGCGGCCCGCTCATGCACGTGATAGCAGGCAAGGCTGTGGCCTTTGGCGAAGCGCTGAAGCCGGAGTTCTCGGCTTATGCGCATGATGTGGTGACGAATGCGAAGACGTTGGGCAATGGCATCGCTGATGGCGGCCTGCGCCTGGTATCTGGCGGCACGGATAACCATCTGTGCCTGGTGGATCTCACGCCGGCGGATGTGACGGGCAAGGATGCCGAGCGTCTGTTGGAAGATGTGGGGCTCACTGTCAACAAGAACACCATTCCCAATGAGCAGCGCTCACCCTTCGTGACCAGCGGCATCCGCGTGGGATCTGCAGCGGGTACCACCCGTGGCTTCAACGCTGACGATTTCTATGAGATCGGCCAGCTCATATCCAAGGCCATCTTCGGTCACGATGACGCTGCCATCTTGGCTGCTGTGGCTCAGGATGTCGCATCGCTTCTGGCTGCCCATGAGCTGTATCCGGGACTGGAGTACTAGCCATGGCACACGTTGACGAACGTCCCAGCTGGGACGAATACTTCATGGCGCTGGCAAATCAGGTTGCCACGCGCACCACCTGCTTGCGGCGCGCGGTGGGAGCGGTCATCGTGAAGGACCGGCGCATCTTGGCTACGGGATACAACGGCGTGCCGTCGGGCATCCGGCATTGCGCTGAGGTGGGATGCCTGCGCGAACAACTGGGGGTACCCTCAGGGCAGCGCCATGAGATCTGTCGGGGGCTGCATGCCGAACAGAACGCCATCATCCAGGCAGCGCGCTTCGGACCGGATATCGATGGTGCCAGCATCTATGTGAATACGCAGCCGTGCGTTGTGTGCGCGAAGATGCTCATCAATGCCGGCATCAAGGAGATCGTCTATCAGAATCCCTATCCGGATGAGCTCTCTCAGCAGATGTTAGCCGAATCCGGCATCCTCTGCCGGGAATATCTGTCAGATAAGACGCTCTCGTAGCGCAGAACTTTAGTTCTGCCTTTTCAGCAGGAAATCATTCGGGGCAGCACTGAAGTGCTGCACTACGCAGTTTCTGGTCAGAGCGTATCAGGGGGACGGAGGAGTGATACGTCCGGAGGGCGTATCACTCCTCCGTCCCCCTGATACACGCGCATAGGCATCAAGCGTGATGGGGTGGCACCGCTCACCCCTTTTTGTTGCCGCTTTGTAACCGGGCAAATGCATGTTGGCTATCATACGGAATGGTTTGCGCACACCGCGCGCCCAAGCGACTGAAAGCAGGTTATGGTAGCGGCCATCATTTGCGGAGTCATTGCGGGATTCGTCGGCTTCTTGCCGCTGCTCGTGGGGCTTCGCCAAACGCGAAAGGTTACGGCAACGAGCAATTTCGGGCACATGTCCATCTTGCTCATAAGCCTGGTCATCTCCTTCGCGCTGATGTTCGCCTTCGCCATCCTCTGCGTCAATGTTGCGCGCGATGGGGCCATGCCGTTCGTACTGGCAGAAGCGGTTGCGCTCTCTGTCACAGCGATAGTCTTCGGGGTCAGACGAACCCTTGGAGGAAAGAAAGAGAAGGAGTAACGCGTGGGAGCTCTTGACTGGCTATCTGAGGAAGTGCCTCACCTTCAGGCATCTTTCGACTCCGTGGTCGTGATCGGGAATGCCGAATTCGGCATCACCAGCTATATCTTCTGGATGATCATCTGCTGGATCATCACGTGCGCTGTGATCCTCATCACAGCTCGGAAGCTGACGTTGATCCCGAAGAACAAGTTCATCAACACGGTAGAGTACGGCTATCAGTTCGTCCGCAATGACATGGGCGAGAGCGTCATCGGGCACGGCTACAAGAAGCATGTGCCGTTTCTGGCAACGCTGTTCTTCTTCATCTTGATCAGCAACTTCGTTGGGTTGATCCCGGGTTGCAAGACGCCGACGGGCACCATATCCGTCACCTGGGCGCTTGCGCTCATCTCTTTCGTCTACTTCGTGTTCTGGGGCGTGAAGGCCCATGGCGGCTTGGGGTATCTGAAGTCTTTGGCACCCTCTGGCCTGCCCGTGGTGATGGTTCCCATCATCTGGTTCTTGGAGCTGCTCTCCACCATCATCCGCTTGCTCACGTTGGCAGTCCGACTCTACGGCAACATGTTCGCCGGCCACATGGTCTTGGGCATCTTCGCGCTGGCATCCAGCGTGTTCCTGCTCACCTGCATCCAATCGGTGGATGTGGTCTCCGGCGTGCTCACCATCCCGTGGTTCTTGCTCTTGGTGGTCATGTATGCGCTGGAGACGCTGGTGGCGTTCTTGCAGGCGTTCGTGTTCACCGTGCTGAGCTCTGTGTACATCCAACTGGCCACGGCATCTCACTAGGAGGTTCGCGGCCGCCTCACCCAAGGCCGCACCCAGCATTGGGCTTATCCGGGTTCCACGCCCGGTTGCCATAGGACAAGGTTTTTGAGAAAACAGGCTCAAAAGCAAACTTAAGGAGGAAATCGTGGAAATTACAATGGTACTCGCTGCACTGAAGGTCGTCGGCTACGGCCTCGGCG
>CANODU010000063.1 GCA_947565185.1 uncultured Eggerthellaceae bacterium
AGTGCCGGCAGTTGCCGGCACCTACAAGGGCCGCGCACAGGATCTGCGGGCGCCTAGCAGGAACCCGTTGCATGATCTTGCTTGCTGCTTTGGCGTATCAGGGGGACGGAGGAGTGAGACGTCCTACGGACGTCTCACTCCTCCGTCCCCCTGATACGCGGCCAGTTGGCCGCACCCACGAGGTCTTTCAACCGGGCGAAGCCCGGTTAGGCCGTTCGGGCCGTGATCTTCGGCCCGTAAGGCCGTTCCTTACAAAGAGGTGCTGCGAAGCAGCACCGACACGCTTTGATCGGTTAGGACCAGCCGTGCATGATGGTCTGGTCGCGGTCAGGACCGACCGAGACGATGGACATGGGCACGCCCGTCAGATCCTCCAGGTGCTCGATGTAAGCGCGCGTATTCGCCGGAAGCTCCTCATAGGTGCGGCATCCGGTGATGTCCTGCCCCTTCCAACCGGGCAGCTCTTCGTAGACCGGCTTCGCATGGAACAGCACGGACTGCTGCATGGGGAAATAGTCATAGCGCTTGCCGTCGCATTCATAGGCGACGCACACCTTGATGGTGTCGAATTCGGAGAGCACATCCAGCTTCGTGATGGCGATGTCCGTGAGCCCGTTCACCTCAGCCGCATAGCGCGCGATGACCGCATCGAACCATCCGCAACGACGACGGCGGCCTGTGGTCACGCCGAACTCGTGCCCCGCTTCGCAGAGCAACGCGCCATCCTCAGCGTCCTGCCCCGTTCCCCCGTCTTCGGCGAACTTGAGCTCCGTAGGGAACGGCCCTTCACCCACACGCGTGACGTAGGCCTTCGAGATGCCGAGCACCTTGTCGATGGCGGCCGGCCCCACGCCAGCACCGGTGCATGCGCCGCCTGCGCAGCAGCTGGACGATGTCACATACGGATACGTTCCGTGGTCTATATCCAGCATGGTCCCCTGTGCACCCTCGAACAGGATGCTCTTGCCATCCCGCAGCGCCTCGTTCAGCAGATGCGCCGTTTCGTCCATGAAGGGCTTCAGGATGCGCGCATAGGGCAGGTATTCGTCGCAGATCTCTTCGACGGTGAACGTCTGCAGTCCGTAGATCTTGCTGAGCACGGGGTTCTTCTGCGCCAGCGCCGTCTTCACCTTGAGGCGGAAGATCTTCTCGTCCATCAGGTCTTGGATGCGAATGCCGCGGCGCGCAGCCTTGTCCTGGTAGCACGGGCCGATGCCGCGCTTCGTCGTGCCGATCTGATTATCGCCCAGGCGCTTCTCTTCGGCGCCGTCGAGCACCTTGTGGTACGGCATGATGACATGCGCGTCGCATGAGATGCGCAGGCGCTGGCATGAGATGCCCTCGGCTTCCAGGAGCGCCATCTCCTTCACCAGCACGCCCGGATCCACCACCACGCCGTTGCCGATGACCGGCGTGGCGCCTTCATACATCACGCCAGATGGCATCAGGTGCAGCGCCAGCTTCGTGTCGCCGTGGATGACCGTGTGTCCAGCGTTGTTGCCGCCCTGGAATCGCACGACGTAGTCGTAATCCGAAGCGATCAGATCCGTGATCTTGCCTTTGCCCTCATCGCCCCACTGCGTTCCGACGAGCACCGTTGATGGCATGGTTCCACCTTTCCAGATGAGTTTTCGTACACGCCATTATACGAGCACGGTGTCTCAAGGGAACGGAGGAGTGAGACGCGTCCCTGCTGACCCGCGAACGCACATCACTTCTTTTCGAAGGGAGGGCGAAAGAGGAGCACGAGCACTGCCACCGCCAGTACCAGGCCGAAGCCCACAAGCACGACGCCGAGCGCGGTGTAGGCGAGGCTGCCTGTCACGCGGCTCTCCATGAATACGGGAACGCCGATGACCAGGAGCAGCGCGCAGAGGAACGCAGACACGCCCACCTTGACGTAGTAGTGCGTGCGCACGTGGGAGTCCTCCATCATGCGCTTCGCGAGCGCCATCACGATGTGCTCGTCGCGCTCCGAGAGACCCACGCCATCCATGGCGGGATCCTTGGGATCGTCTTCAGCGCCTTTCTGCTCAGCCGTGCGAAGCTCAGCCGCTTGGGATTCGGTCATCAGAAGTCCCCAGCGTAGGAGTTGTCCACCCAATCGCCGAACTTGGTGAATTCGGGGCTGAACGAAAGCGTGATGTCACGCGTGGGGCCATTGCGGTGCTTCGCCACCTGGAGCTCCGCCTGACCCAGATCGGGGCGGCTGCTCTCTTCGGCCTCTTCCTCGCTCATGGAGCGGTCGATGAACATGACGATATCCGCGTCCTGTTCGATGGAGCCCGATTCGCGCAAGTCGGCCAGCATGGGGCGCTTCTTACCGCGCATCTCCACGGAGCGGTTCAGCTGCGAAAGGGCGATGACGGGCATGCCCATCTCCTTGGCCAGCACCTTGAGGCCACGGGATATCTCGCCCACTTCCACGGCGCGGTTGCCGTCGCGGCGCACCGTGGGCGGCTGCATGAGCTGCAGGTAGTCGATGACGATGAGACCCTTCTTCTCCGTACCGACGATGTGGCGCAGTTCGCGGCGCGCCTTCGCCCGTGCCTCCATGATGGAGAGGCCCGGCGTGTCGTCGATGTACATCTCTACTTGCGAAAGACGGTTCGACGCATCCACGATGGCGGTCCAGTCGCCCGGCTGCACACTGCCAGAGCGCACCTTGTTGAGCGAGACCAAGGCGTCAGCGCAGAGGATGCGCTGGGTGAGCTGGCTGGCGCTCATCTCAAGCGAGAAGAATGCCACAGCCGTGCCGCGCTTCGCCGCATTCACAGCCAGATTCAGCGCGAAGGCCGTCTTGCCGACACCTGGACGCGCTGCCAAGATGACCAGATCTCCCGGGCGGAAGCCGTGGAACAGGTCGTCTACATCCTTGAAGCCGGTGGGGACGCCGATCATCTTGTCGCGCTGCTGGGAGATCTTCTCCAGTTCTTGGAACGCCTCTGTCACCAACGTATCCATGGACTGAAACGAGCTGGACACGCGCTTCTCCGTCACGTTGAAGAGCGTCTGCTCCGCTTCGTCCACCACTTCGTTCAGGTCTTCCGGCGCGTCGTAGGCCAGCGCGTTGATCTGCGCAGCCGCCTTGATGAGCTCTCGCTGGATGGCGGTGCGCTTCACGATCTCAGTGTGCTTGCGCCAGTTCGTGAGCGCGAACGTGTTCGCATTGAGGTCGGTGAGGTAGATGCGGCCGCCGGCGAGCTCCAAGTCCCCCTTGGCGGAAAGCTTGTCTGCCAGCGAGATGACATCAGGGTTCAGACCTTCACGCACCATCTCCACGATGGCTTCGAATATGGTGCGATGTCCCGGACGGAAGAAGTTCTCTGGTTTGAGGGAAACGATGGCTTCGTCGCAGACGTCAGGGCTCAGCATGCAGGCAGCAAGGACCGATTTCTCAGCCTCTACATCAGCGGGAAGCTGTGCGCGCTTCTCCGCAGGGATATCCGTTGAACGGGCAGGTCTTTCGTTGAAGTCGGTGGGCATGAGCGTCCTTCGCTTTATTGTTTTGGGAGTGCGATTATACCCTGTGGGATAGCACATAGTGCTTCTGCTGCGATGGGATGGACGAATGCGCATGAAGAGCACATGTGCAACGCTTCGCTACGGAAAGAAGGGGCGAAGGCAGTGGCGCGTCTGGCGACGCGCTTTCATTCATGCCGGCAGTTGCCGGCACCCACGTCAGCCTGAAGAGCCTGCGGTAGATGCCGCTTACGCGTCATCTACGGAAACCAAGAGGGCTGGAAGCTTTGCTTCCAGCCCTCTTACCATGCAGTTCTTGATGAGGAGCTATTCGGCAGCCTCTTCGGCTTCGATCTCCTCAGCCGTTTCCTCCACCTCAGCAGCAATGGCCTCGGCTTCGGTCTCTGCAACAGCTTCCTCGATGGCCTCCACAACAGCGTCGCCCGCTGCTTCGGCATTCGCCTCAGCATCTTCGACGGTGTCGCCGGTGACGACCACCTTCACGTTCGCCTTGATGTCGCGGTAGAACCCGACCGGCACCTCGTATTCGCCGATGGCCTTGATGGGCTTGCCCAGCTCGACGCGACGACGGTCGATCTCAAGGCCGAACTGCTCCGCGATGGCGTCCGCGATCATGGGAGCGGTGACGGAGCCAAACAGCTGGCCCTCTTCGCCCACCTGTGCGGTGATGGTGACGGATGCATCCTGCAGCTTCTCCACCAGCGCGTTCGCGTCAGCGATGCGCACCTCTTCGCGCTTTGCGATATTGCTGCGGCGCTGCTCCAGCTGCTTCAGGTTGCCAGGGGTTGCCTTGACGGCGTAGCCCTGACGCAGGAGGTAGTTGTTCGCGAAGCCACGCGCGACGTTGATGACGTCACCTTCGCCTCCGCGCCCCCTGAGCTCTTTGAGAAGTATGACCTCCATCTGGCACCTCCTAACGATTGCGACGACGGTCGCCGCGTCCGCTCACCGCAGGGACAGAGTAGGGCATGAGCGCCATGGTGCGTGCGCGCTTGATAGCCGTAGCAATGTCGCGCTGATGCTGGTTGCACGCGCCCGTGACGCGACGCGGCTTGATCTTGCCGCGATCGGTGGTGTACTTGCGCAGCATCTGAGTATCTTTGTAATCGATGTACTCAGTATCGTCTTTGCAGAACTGGCACTGCTTGCGACGAGGCTGCTTAGCGTAATCTGCCATGGTTTACCTCGGTCTTTCTTGCGTTCTCTAGAATGGTATGTCTTCGTCGTAGACGGAAGAGGACGTATCAACCACAGGTGCCGCAGATGTGGCAGGCGCGCTATACGCCGACACATCGTTGCTGTAAGACGAATCTGCACCGCCATTGCCGCCATTGCGATTGCCGCCGAAGTCGATATCATCAACGATGACCTCGATCTTGCTGCGCTTCTGACCGTCACGCTCCCACTGGCTCCAACGCAGCTTGCCCTCGATGGTCACCTTCGACCCTTTGGACAAGAAGCGCTGTATGTTCTGCGCACGCGTGCCGAACATCGTGCAGTCGATGAAGTTCGCATAGTCTTCCCACTCGCCGGTCTGATTGTTCTTCCGGCGGTCGTTGACAGCAACTCCCAACGACATGATGGGCATGCCCGATGCGGTGGTGCGAAGCTCTGGGTCGCGGGTGAGGTTTCCGCTTATGACAACTCGATTGATGCTCATGCTCTTCCTTTTCGATTCCTGACTAATCCCTGTCGGTACGTGCAACGATCATGTGACGCGTGACTGCGTCAGTGATGCGCAGAACGCGGTCCAGCTCTGCGATGTTCGTTGGATCGGTGTGGAAATCGACGAGGATGTAATCGGCGTCGGTCAGGCCATTGATCTCATAGGCCAGCTTATGCCTTCCCCAGTCATCGACGTTGTCGATCTGACCCTTTGCTTCTGCGATGACGCCCTCGATGCGCGCTTGCACCGCGGCTCGGACGTCGTCGTCAGTGGTCGGAGCGACGAAATACAGCAGTTCGTAAGCCTTCATCAGCTCACCTCCTCTGGTCTAAACGGCTCCGGTCAGGTGGTCCCGGAGCAGGACAGCCTGCCCATTTTAGCAGAACAGCCTTGCTTCGCAACCACCCGGCTCATCTTCTCCACACTGATCTGATGAGCTGCTTCGGGGCACCCGATCCGCAGAGCCGCTGTTTGGCCGATTGTTTTGCTCTGGATGCAGGCCGCCCCGAAGCCACAAGAACACCATACCCAGCGCATCTAACAGATGTCTGACAGACCTGTTGCCTTTCGTAGATGCATTTTGACCACGATCTTGTTCGCGTTCGCCTAAGGATCCTGCACGCGTTTGCATGAGAAAGGGCGCCTTTCAGCGCCCTTTCATCCTTGATCTGTCAGATTCCTTCAGAGGGAACCGTTCAACCCCCTGCTAATCCGCAAGCACGTCTGTATAGCGAGCGTCGATCTCTCCTTCGGCGTATTCCGTAGCATCCCGCAGATTGTCCATGAAGTTCGGAGCCTTGCCGATGTAAGAGGGGCTTTCATTGAATTGCGGCTTTCCATCAGGGCCTACGGTATAGAGCAGGCCGATGGCATAGCCATCAGCATCTCCCGGGATGCCTCCCTCGGAGATAATGGCGTCTTTCACACCTTCGCTGGTCTCAACGTAACCGTCATAGCAGAAGGCATAGGCCGAAGCGCCGCGCGCCCCCTGGACCGTATGCTGGGCCAGGTTGAAGCACTCCTGGGCCTCTTTGCCGGGATGGGTTTCGATGAAGACGCTCTCATGGACCACGAGGCAGGTGAACGGGGTGATCTCATCCCCGGCTTCCATCTTCTGCTTGCCTTCGTCAATGGCATAGAGCAGCACACGCTCAAGGATCTCAGGCATCTGAGGGACTTCTGTCCCCGGATTCTCAACAGTACGATCAGCCATGGGGCCCTCCTTGCACAGGGTTGGACTGGTTTTCCACGATTCGATGGTCCGCCCTAGTTTAATTCATGTGCAAACAGTAATCCCCCAATGTGGATGAATGATTACTTCCACTAGGCGTGTGGATTCTCAAGAACCTGTTGAAGAGTGGCGCAGCTTTGGTTTATACTTCTGCGTTGCTGATCGCAGCCGCTGAACACGGAGAGGTGTCCGAGCTGGCCGAAGGAGCACGATTGGAAATCGTGTATGCGCCAAAAGCGTATCCAGGGTTCGAATCCCTGCCTCTCCGCCATTATTCGTTGCAATCTGAACTGACTCACATGACTGTTACGGTCTCGCCGCTGTTTCATTGCTATCCCAGAGCATCTTTCCTGCTTGGCGCGCGGAGGCCAGAGGGGCGTTCGCCTCGACGCGTCGTCGCCTCGAACTAACTTCGGCAAACCCAGCCGAAGTGGATTTCTCGGCTCCTTTAGCTTGACCTCGGCTCAACCCCTCATGGCCTACACGCTTTCCAAGGTGCGGAGGATCTTATCGCAAGTTCTGGGGCAGCCCTTCGCACTGCGCCCAGAACTTGCGAGCGCCTGGCAGGAACCTGTATGCGAATCGGTTGCGAGTGCCCGTTATGGGATATTGTGGCATAATTGGCTGGCTTTGCGGAGAGGTGGCAGAGCGGTTGAATGCGGCGGTCTCGAAAACCGTTATGCCGTGTTAAGCGGTATCCAGGGTTCGAATCCCTGCCTCTCCGCCATTCTTGTTGCTACCCGAACTAACTCACATGACTGTTACGGTCTCTACCCAGCCAGGGATGAGAACCCTCAGGGTTTGTGGGTGCTGGCAACCGCCAGCACCCACAACAACCAAAAGAGCAACAAACAAGATCAAGATACAGGTACCTGCCGGACCCCGCAGATCATGCGCGCAGCCCTTTTGGGTTGCCGCAGGATCTGCGGCCTATCCATGTTTGTTACAAAGCCGAATGGGGTGATGGGGGTCGAGGGTGATTCTGCAGCCCAAGAAATCCATGA
>CANODU010000064.1 GCA_947565185.1 uncultured Eggerthellaceae bacterium
ATCGATCTGGGATGCATCGAATATCCTGTTCATGATCGGTGTTCGTGAGTCGTCCATAAATGTGCGATAGCTCGACCATGGATAGTATTCAGTATTGCTTATACCTTTATCGCGACAGTTCAGATGAACATATCGAATCGCTTCCATCAAATACTCCTCACTCGTAATCGGGAAACTTGCAAAACGCTCTTGGAACACCGGTCCAATATGTCCATTCTTGCGATTGAATCGTATAGCGTAGCCAGAGAAAAGCCTGTGGAGGCACTTTTGGAGACCAGAAAGGTCATTGGCTTTCGTGATAAGGTGAATATGATTATCCATCAAGCACCATACGGGAATTTCAACAGCACCATCGCTTCGCTCCAAAGAAGATCGCATATCATCTAAGAAAGCAGCTCTGTCATCGTCTGACTCGAATAGCGCGCGCCGTCCTGCTCCACGTGATGTCACATGATACCAACCGCTCTCTGAGATCTTTCGAGCTTGTCTTGTCATGCATCTTGCTCCTTGATGTTGATTGCCATGGAAATCGAAAAGATAGTCTACTCCAACCCAATATCCCCGTCCCCAATGGGTTCCAATGGGTTTAAGAGTGCCTTGGTAGGAGTTGGTGATGCCCTTTGCATATCCATGCAAAGGGCATTGTTTTTATAGGTGCTGGCAGTTGCCAGCATCCACGGTCCTAGCGTCACTCGGCTTTCGTAGATGACGCGTAAGCGACATCCAACCGGGCGTAAGCCCGGTTAGGCCGTTCACCTTGAGCGGAGCGAAAAGGTGTAAGGCCGTCATAAAAGAGGCACTGCAAAGCAGCGCCGACACACTTGAACAGGGCAACAGTCAAAACCGTGGGTGCCGCCAACTGGCGGCACGAATGAATGCGCGTCGATAAGACGCGCCACTTCTTGAACAGGACAGCTACAGCAACATTTGGAAGAGGGATGCGGTATACTTGCTCGTGCTGCAATGCGGGCGTGATTCAATGGTAGAATTTCAGCTTCCCAAGCTGACCACGCGGGTTCGATTCCCGTCGCCCGCTCCAGAGTAACCTATCGAACGCCGTCCTCTCGGGCGGCGTTCGTTGACCTATAATGCAGCCCATGTTGAAACCCAGATCAGAAGCCAAAGCCAGCTTCCGCTCAGCGCTCACGGGAATGTCGCTGGTCGTGTTGACCATCCTGGCGTTCATCGCGCTCTTGTGGACTGTCACCTTCGCGGTGCGCATGGTGGCCGCGCTCATCGGCTTGGCTGCCTAACGGCGCGCTCCTCTCACCATGTGGCAGCGCTTCACGTTCTACGACCTTCGCGTCATCGGCCACTACCTGGGCGTTCTCATCATGTGGTCGGCTGTGCTCATGGCCGTGCCGCTGCTCATCGGACTGATCTTCCAAGAATGGGACGCCGTCAGCCGCTATCTCTTCTCCATCGGCATCGCTCTGGTCAGCGGCGCTACGCTGCGCTTCTGCCGCATCCAGCCCGGACGCCTGAATCGCCAGCAAGCACTGGCTGTCGTCGGTCTGGCGTGGATCGTCATCGGCCTGTTCTGCTCCATCCCGCTCTACCTTTCGGGCCACTACATCACGTTCTTAGACGCGCTCTTCGACGGCGTGTCCGGCATCACCACCACGGGTGCGTCGCTGATCATCGACCTTGACCACATCTCCTATGCGGACAACATGTTCCGCTTCATGATGCATCTGCTGGGCGGCCTCGGTCTCATCGTGGTGGCGCTATCGCTGGGTATGTTCGGCAAAGGCGCAGGCAGCCAACTGTACTCATCCGAAGCTCGCAGCGAACACGTGGTGCCGAACGTGATCCAAACGGCGCAGTTCATCGCGAAGGTGACCGCCATCGTGATCGCGGTTGCCACGGTGCTGGTGGGCAGCTTGTTGCTGCTCAAAGGCTTCGAACCGGCGCGCGCCATCCTCCAGTCGCTCTGGGTCAGCATCTCCGCCTTCGTCACGGGCGGCTTCACGCCCATGCAGCAATCCATCCTCTACTACCATTCCACCATCATCGAGGTGGTCACCATGGTGCTCATGATCATGGGCTCCATCAGCTTCGTGATCTACTACGAGGTGTGGAAAGGCCAGACCCGCTCGTTCTATCGCGATATCGAAACGCGCACCACCTTGATCTGGGTGGGCTTCATGTTGATCGTGTTCGTGGCGTCGCTGTCCGCATCCACGCTGTTCTCTGATCTGCCTGCGCTCATCCGCCGCGGCGTGTACATGGTGGTGGCCGCGTTCACCACCACGGGCTTCTCCGTCATCACGCCGAACCAGCTGATCGTGGTCCTGTCCAGCGGCGCGTTCCTCACGCTGGCGTTGTTCATGGCGGTGGGCGGTTCGGCGGGCTCCACCGCGGGCGGCATCAAGATGTATCGCGTGGGCATCATCGCGAAATCCATCGTGCAAACCGTGAAGCAGGCGGTCTCGCCCGATTCGGCACGCGTCGTGGAATCGTACTATCACATCGGTCGCCGCATCCTGACGCCGGATACGGTCAAGGAAGCCACCATGGTGTTCATCCTGTATGTGGTCACGTATGTGGTGGGCGCGCTCGTGGGCATCGCACACGGCTACGACGCCAACCAGGCCATCTTCGAATCCATTGCCATGGTATCGAATGGCGGCCTGATCACCGGATTGGCCACGCCGGGCATGCCGCCCACTCTTGAGGTGTTCTACATCTTCCAGATGTGGGTGGGGCGTCTTGAGTTCATCACGTTGCTGGCGTTGGTGGCGCAGGTGGTTGCGTCGCTCGTGCCGCGCCCGCGCGCCAAGCAGGCAGGGAGTCGCTCATGAAGCGGCCGTCATCGCTCATCCGGTTAGCGGCGTTCGCCGTTCTCTGCACGCTGGCGCTCTTTGCCGTTACGGGATGTTCGCCCGATGATCTGCCAGAGAGCAGTCCGCAAGGGGGCACCACCGAATCGACGCCCGTGGACAATCGCCTGAACCCGTCTCAGCTGCCCGACAGCTCGTTCATCTATGACGCCACCATCTCTTCGCTGGAGAAGGCGGATTCTTACATGGACGGGCAGACCGTGCAGGTGGTGGGCGAAGCGGTGGGTGACCGCGTCATCTCTGAGAGCACGCCGTCGTACTGCTGGATCACGCTCGAAGCCGTGGATGGCACGTATTCTGAGGTGGCCGTCTACATGACCATGCGCGCGGCTGAGACCATTGACACCTACGGCGCATACAGCCGCACCGGCACGACGTTGCAGGTGCGCGGCACGTTCAATCTGGCGTGCGCGGATCACGAGGGCGTATCCGATCTGCATGCGACGAACGTGACCGTGGTGGCGAAGGGCCACGCGAACAATACGCCGTTCAATATGGCGCAGGTGATTCCCGGCATCGTGCTGGTGCTGGTGGGGTTTGCGCTCATCTTCTCCTTCCGGCACCTGCGGGAGCGCCAACGGTGACGTGCGCCGGCATGGTGGTCAAGCTGGATCGGTCGCTGCCGCTCGTGGAGCTGGAGGACGGTACGCGCATTCGTTGCGAACATGCCACAGACCTGGTGAAACGCGGGAGCGAACGGGCGGTCATCGGGGATGCGGTGCAGGTTCTGGCACCAGATTCGCATGACGTAGGCGTGATCGAACGCATCGTGCCGCGACGCACGCAGCTCACGCGGCGCGACCCCCGTGAACGGACGGCTGAGCAGGTGATGGCAGCGAATTTCGACACGGTGTTCATCGTGCAGCCGCTGAACCGGCTGAACATCCGACGGCTTGAGCGCGAATTGGTGCTGGCGTTCGAAACGGGTGCGCAGGTTGCCGTCTTGCTCACGAAAGCAGATCTGGTTGACGCGAATGTGCGCGACGATGCCGTGACGAACGTGCAGGCACTGGTGGGTGCGGATGTGCCCGTGCTGGCTGTGACGAAGACAGTGGATGAAGACATCGAACGTGTGCGGCGCATGATCCCGGAAGGGCAGATGGCTGTGCTCATGGGGCAATCCGGCGCTGGAAAATCCACGTTGATCAATCGGATGGCTGGGGAGACGTTGCGCAAGACCTCCAGCGTGCGACAGGCTGACGGCAAGGGGCGGCACACCACCGTTTCGCGTGAGGTGATCCGCGTGCCCGGCGGCGGCAGCATCGTGGATATGCCGGGGGTGCGCAGCATGGGGCTGTGGGATGCCGAACGCGGTATTGCTGCAGCCTTTGCGGACGTGGAGCAGTGGGCGCGTGAATGCCGTTTCCGTGACTGCGCGCACGGGAGCGAACCGGGGTGCGCCGTGCAGGCGGCCATTCAGGAGGGAGCGCTCTCTCAGCAGCGGCTGGATTCGTATCTCAGTCTGACGCGCGAACTGCGCGAGACGCAAGAGCGCCTCAAGCAACAATCCTGGCGATAGCGCGTATCAGGGGGACGGAGGAGGGCTGTATCAGGGGGACGGAGGAGTGATACGCGCGGAGGGCGTATCACTCCTCCGTCCCCCTGATACAGCCCTCCTCCGTCCCCCTGATACGCTAGCAGCAACAGGATAGATGTTATGGGTTTGTGCAAGCACAAACCCATTGTTTTGAAATGTGCCGGCGGTTGCCGGCACCCACGAGGATCGTGGCCGCATCATCTGCTTTTGACATCAAGCGGCAAGGACGGCGTCAAGCCAGGCAAGGATGTCGTCGAACACGATGGCGGCATCGGCTTCGTTCAGCACCTCATGGCGCATACCGTCGTAGAGGATGACCTCCACGTCTTCGACACCTGCCTTCTCCATCATGTCAGCCGCCGCCTTCACGCCAGCCCCGCTGTCACCCACTGGATCCTTCGCTCCTGCGATGAACAAGAGCGGCAGGTCATTCGGGATCTTCTTCGCCAGCTCCAGATTCGCCGCCAGCAGCGTCAGACGCGTGAGCGCAGCGTATCCGCCCAGCGTGAACTGGAAGCCATTCAGGTCGTCGCGGATGTACTCCTCTATGTTCGCACGGTCAGTGGAGATCCAGTCGAACTCCGTCTGCGGATCGTCCACGGCGCGCGTGAAGGCGCCGTCAGCCATCGTGTGGATGAGGTCGCTCTTCGCGTGGTCGCCACGCACCTTCGCGCCCAGGTTCGCCAGTGCATTGCCTGCTAGTGAGATGATCTGCGGCTTCTGCCCGGTGCCGCAGAGGATGGCGCCGGCCAGCCCTTCGCCATGGCGCGTGAGATAGACGCGCAGCGTGAAGCTGCCCATGGAGTGGCCGAAGATGAAATACGGCAGCTCCGGACCGAACGCGTGCGCCACGATGTAACGCAGCGTGTCAACGTCCTCTACCAGCACATCCGCGCCGTTCTCTGGCGGCATGTGTCCCAGCTCGGCACGCGTGGACACGCTGTGACCGTGGCCGATGTGATCATGGCCGCAGACGATGAAGCCGTTCTGGACCAGGAAGCGCGCGAAGGTGTCATAGCGTTCGATGTGCTCCGACATGCCGTGGATGAGCTGGACGATGCCGCGCGGGCGTGCGGGCAGGCCATCAGCTGGCAGCCAGACGATGGCGTGGATGGTGCTTCGGTCGTCCCATGAGGGGAAGCCGAATTCGATAGTGCGCACAGCGTGAGTCATGGTTCCTCCTGACGGTTTGCGGCGAGTATGGCACAAAAGCGGTATGCTGAGAACACGGTGGGTCTACGATGACCGAATCGTGAACTGACGGAACCGAATGGGAGCGCACGTGGAAAGATCGGGTCTCATGACAGATGATTCCTGTACGGCATTCGCACAGGCGTTGGCGTCGAAGCAGAGCACGCCGGGTGGGGGCGCAGCAGCAGCGTACACAGGCGCGTTGGCCGTGGCATTGGGCAGCATGGTAGGCAATTTCACCAGCGGCAAAAAGCGTTACGCCGCCTATGAAGCAGACATCCAGCGCCTGCTTGAGGAAGGCGAAGGCCTTCGTGCCCGTTTGCTGCAGCTGGTGGATGAGGATGCAAGCGCATTTGAACCGCTGGCGAAGGCATACGGGATGCCGAAGGATGACCCTGCGCGTGCGGCGGTGCTGGAAGAGGCCACCAAGGGTGCGGTCGCTCCGCCGCTGGAGATGATGCGGCAGATATCCCAGGTCATCGGGCTCTTGGAAGAGATGCATGCGTGTGGTTCGCGCATGCTGATCTCGGATGTCGGGTGCGGTGCGGCGTTGGCAGCGGGGGCTTTGCGGGCTGCTTCGCTCAACGTGTTCGTGAACACGAAGGCATTGACTGACCGCGCGTTCGCCGAGAAGGTGGAAGCTGAGGCCGACGCGCTGTTGGCGAATGCACCACGGGCCGACGCGCTCTTCTCTGTTGTGGCCGTGGAAGTGCGCGGAGACGATGGCAGCGTGCAGAGAAAGGAGGTCAGCCGTGGCTGAGCTCATGCGCGGGAAACCGGTGGCTGATGCGCTTTGCGCGCGGTTGGCACCCGAAGTCCAGCGGCTGGCAGATGAGGGCACCGTGCCCACGTTGGTTGTGATCCGCGTAGGAAAACGGCCGGATGACCTCTCGTATGAGCGCGGCATCCAGAAGCGCTTCGGCGCGCTGGGGCTAGGCGTTCGCGTATGCGTGCTTCCTGAGGATTGCACGCAAACGGCGCTGATGGAGGCCATTCGCGCGGCGAACGAGGATGCAACGGTGCACGGCATCCTGCTGTTCAGGCCGCTGCCACCGCACCTGGATGAAGTGGCCGCATGCAGTGCGCTTGCACCGGAGAAGGATCTGGACGGCGTGACCCCAGCATCGCTCTACGGCGTCTTCGCGGGTAGACCCGTCGGGTTCGCGCCGTGCACGGCCGATGCATGTTTGGCCATCCTGCGCCATTACGGGCACGAGTTGGACGGGGCGAACGTGGCGGTCGTGGGGCGCAGTCTGGTGATCGGGCGACCGGTGGCCATGTTGCTGCAAGCAGCGAATGCCACGGTCACCATGTGCCACACGCACACGCGCAACGTGGCGGATATGGTGAGCAGCGCAGACATCGTCGTTGTGGCAGCGGGACGCCCGGGAACTGTGGGTGTTGCAGCTGTGCGGCCGGAGCATGTCATCGTGGATGTGGGCATCAACTGGGACGAAGATGCGGAGAAGCTGGTGGGGGATGTGGCTTTCGAAGAGGTGGAGCCTGTGGTTGCAGCTGTCACGCCCGTACCCGGCGGCGTGGGGAGCGTGACCACCGCTGTCCTTGCTGAGCATCTTGTGCGTGCTGCGAACGGAAGGTGTGTATCAGGGGGACGGAGGCAGTCTGTATCAGGGGGACGGAGGAGTGATACGCCCTCCGGGCGTATCACTCCTCC
>CANODU010000065.1 GCA_947565185.1 uncultured Eggerthellaceae bacterium
TCGGATCATCCAGATAGTTGAAATTGCCCATCGGATGGACCCTGATAGACGCCCCTTGCGCGAGCGCGTCGAACCCATCGGCCTCAGTCGCGCATCCCTCGAAGAGATACGTCAAATTAGCGTCGCTACCCGTACCAACCTCGGTCATTCTTACAAGCTGGAGTCCTGCATGATCGCGGAAGGCTCCCGTGAGGTTGGCGTTGGCACCCGTGGCCACGCTCTCGAGCTCGATGGCCGCCAAGCCACCGCCTGTCGTCTCACCCGCCGCCGCGAAGGTGGTGAGGTTCGCATCGGCACCAGTGAGGGCGTTCCGCATCTTGAGCACGGCATGCGTCCCTGGCTTGAACGATCCCTCGAACATGCTTGATGCATCCACCCCTGCCGCCGGCAGGAACGCATTATCAAGCCCGGTGAGATCGGCCAGCTCGAGCGCCGCCATCCCTGAGAACATACCGGATGCGTTCGTGACGCCGGAGGTATCCATAGAGCGGGGCAAGACGACCCCCGTCATATTGTCGTTGATGAGGCTACCTGGATCGCCAACCTCTATCTTCGTGATGTTCGGGCAGTCCTCGAACATGCTCGCTAAGCTCGTGGTGTTCTCAGTGATCGTGAGATTCGCAAGATTCGCATAGGTGATATTGGTGCACCTTAAGAACATGGATTCCAGCGAACCGAAAGCGGTGACCCCATCCCCGTTGGCATCCGTTTCGAAGAGCACCTTATCGAAGGACTTCCATAGATCAGATACCTGAGGTGCCCAGGGCGCAAAGCCATCCGCATTCGAAGCCATCTCGCGCATGAGGGCAGGAACGCCGTCTGTGGTCGGGCGGATGTGGAGCGTGCCGTTACCCGCTTCAAGGTCACCGTCCTCCACGGTGATCTCCCACGTGACAGACGTGCCGTCCCAAACGCGACCGTTGTATTCGCCAACATACCCGATGGTTCCACCTACGATAGGAGAGTCGGTCATGCCCGCAGGTGTCCAGATCTTCGACCAACCTTCGCCACCCATGCCGTAATACTTGATGTTCCACCAAGACTTGTTCATGAACGCCTTGTCGTTCATGAGGTGTATCGTGCCGCGATAGCGCGGACCGTCGGGGCCATAGGGGTATTCAAGGCCTGATTGGCCCGTTGTGGGAGCGTTCGGGCATTCCATGAGCCACGAGAGCGCAGAGGGGCCGCCCCAGCTATACACGTTGGCCGTGAGCACATAATCCACCACAACGTTTGACTCTCCTGTGGGCGTCTCGCCCTCAGCTGGCGCATGGGTCTGGCTGAAGAAGCCGTTTACGAAGCGTGATGTGTTCGTGCCCACGAAGATCTTTGCAGATTCGCCCTCAGGAAGCGCCTCTGAAGGCTCACCCGTGGCAGACTGCAGAAGCGGTGCACCTGCGAAGAGGTTCTCGATGCCCGTAAAGCCATGCCCCACATCTGCTTCATCTGCCACAGAGGTATGTGCAGTGCCAAGGCCGCGCATGTCGATCTCATAAAGCTTCTCGCATCCTGAGAACATGCCCGTGCCAGATACGATGGAGCCAGCAGATCCTTGGTCGGATGTGGCGAACGCAACGTATTCCAGGTTCGCGCAATCAGCGAACATTCCGTCAGAGACCACCGTCGCAGTGGCGGTGCTGAAGATCTCATCGAAGTAAGCAACCGTCAATCCCGTGCAGCCAGAGAACATGCCCGCTACTGAAGAGGCGGTGGTCAACGACCATCCATCCGGCAGCGTGATGCCTGTGCCCTCAAGCGTCACGTTCGGAACAGGGATGCCTGTTACTTGAGAGTCGTCCAATCCGGGCACTTCCCCTGCATCAACCCGTGCAGCGAAAGCCACCCACTGAGGAAGCACAAGCCCACGGAAGAAGTTCGCCATGGAGAGATTCGCGCCTGTGGTGGGCATGGGCGGGAGCCCGCGCAAGTCGTATTCGGGCATGCCGGATGTGGCACCCTCACCCGCATCGAAGGCGCCGGTCATGTTAGCAGCCGCGGCAGGTGTTCCGGTAGCAGTCATGCGGAAATGAGATCCTGCAGGAAGCTCGCCTCCAACGAAGGCACCCGCCATCATATTGGACATATCCGCACGGCCGCCAGCACCGAGGTCTGTGAGGTCATAGGTCACAGCGCCGTCCGCGGAAGCTGCTTCGGATCCTTCGTGGGTGCCGGCAACCGCCGGCACGTCTGAATGCGCGTCGTCAGACGCGTCACTGACATCTCCGAAGGTGGAGCACCCGGCGAACATGCCGGACAGGTTCGCGCCTGAGCCGGATCCGGTGTTGGTGAGCTCAACCTTGCGGAGAATCGCGCAGCCATCCAACATGTGCGAAAGATTCGCGTTCGCACCCATTGCGGTGTCATGCATCGTCACATCAGCGAGCGATGTGCACCCCTCGAACAGGAGGGAGAGATCAGCGCCATCCGTTGTTGCCGTGTTTTCGAACGTGACTTGCTCCACAGCAGAATCGGCGAATCCCTCAGCGAGCGTCACGGCAGAGGCACCCGTGCCCACATTGCTGAGCGACACGTTCGGAACCTTGCTTCCACGCGCGAAACCTTGCGCATTCGCGCCGTGCAGGCAGTCATCCAAAGAGAGCGACGGCACTGTCAGATTCGTGAACATCCCTGATGCATTGGCGCCGCCGCCAGAGCCCACGCGCTCAAGGGAAAGCGAATCGGTCGAGGTGGCGCCCTTCATGAGGTCAGTGAGCGTGGCGGTGGCGCCTTGACCCACGTTGCTTATGGCATAGGTCTTGGCCGTTGCGCCCTCCATAAGCGAGGCAAGGTTCGCTGCCTGCCCGTTGCCCACATTGTTGAGAGTGAGTTGGCCAGCGCGCGCATTGCGAAGCATCTGGGACAGGTTGGCGTTGCGCGAATTCGCAGCGATGCCGCCTTCAGCGCTTCCCAATGCAAACGTGGTATTCGCGTTACCTGCCCCTGAGAACATATTCGTGAGGGTTGCAGTGCCGGTCGTGGGGGCAATGGCATCCATGGTCACGTTCGCAAGGCCCGTGCAGTTTTCGAACATTGACGTGAGGTTCGCGCTTGCACCTGTGGCGAAGCCCGTGAGGGATACGTCAGCCAGCTTCGTGCAGCCTGCGAACAGAGACGTTGCGTTCGTAGGCTGGAACGTGCCAGGCAAGAACACGCCTGCTGGCGTCATCTGCGGTGCCTCGCCCTCATTCACATTGGCGGGATCTCCGCCCGTCCATGTGGGTCGCGACCCGGTATTGCGCACGCTTGCGAGGTTGGTGCAGCCCTCGAACATGCGCGTGGTGCTGGTGGCAGCATCAAGACCCTGTAGCTGGCTCAGGTCAAGATGCGTCAGATTCGTGCAGCCGGAGAACATGGCATCAAGGGAACCTGATGCAGAGACGTTGCCCAGGATCACCACACGTGAGAATCGGTTCGCATAGCCGCTGCGCCCATTCCACGGTGCCCAATAGCGGGAATCCGTGCTGTCCTGGAAGGGCATCATGACGCCGGTGTTCGCGCTACCATAATTGTTCGGGTAGATGACCAATGTGCCCACGCCGTCATCGCTTGTGCGGATGGACCACTGAACCTGCGTATTCTGCAAGGGAGCGCCGATGTCACCCCGAGCAACAAGGTTACCGTAGGCGATGTCGGGCGATCCCTTGCCATTTTGCAGCAGATTCAGATACTTCTGATTGCGCCAGAGATCCACATACTTGAGACCATCCTCCACCAAGTTGACGGTGCCAGTGTAGGCAGGTGGGCACTCCGGAAGCACGGAGCCAGCAAGCGCTACGCCATTCGCGTCGCACTTCGGGCCACCTTTAACGGTCACGTTTGCCTGAAGGGTGTAAAGCGCCCAAGGCGCACTGCCGTAGAAGAACCCATCTGTGATGGACGTGAAGTGCTTGCCAATGACGATCTCGCCACGATCCGTGGCATTGAGCATGCCACAATGGTCATAGAATATGTCGGACATACCAGCGGTCAAACTAGCCGTAGAAAGACCTGTTGTATCAAAGTACTTGAATGCGAGACAGCGCTTGAACATACCGGTCAGATTGCTGGGCTTAGTCGGAAAATTCTCGCTTGGGAACGATACGCTGCGCAGCGTAGTGCAGTCTGCGAACGTGCAACGGAAGTTGATCTTGTCCCCAAGCGTCTTGGTGGCGCTCCAGGTGAAATCTTGGAGTGCTTTGCAATAAGCAAATGCTTCTTCGAATACCATTCCCTCGGTGGTAGCAAAGTTGGTGAGCTCAACGGTCTTGAGGCGATCGCATCCACGGAACATGCCGGTCACGCTCGTCACGCTTGTATTTGCGAAATCGAGTGGCAGCGTGAGACTGTATTTCGTCGAAGATCCCGCATCGCCAGCAGCCTGTCCCACAGAGGTAATGCCATCCACATCATTGAACATAAAGTAGGTGGACATGTCGCGGCCTTCAGCCGCTGTGACCGTAACTCCAGAAGCATCGCCCAATACTGGCATGCCGCGCAGGTCGATATTCGGCATCATCATGCGATTGGATTGCTGGCTGTAGCTAAGGAAGCCGCTTGTATCACGCCCTGTGCCATCATAGGATCCCTGTGAGTAGTCATAGGAATAGATTTCCCAGCCATCTTGTCGTGAGGTGGTTCGAGCGCTACTGGTATAACTGCCATTAGAGAACATCTGGCCCATACTGACCGTATTGCCCCGTCCAGTGGAAACAGCGCCATTCCGAACGACGCTTCCATCAGCGTTCAGACCGGAAGCCAATTTTGTGCCAGTAGGAGTATATCCCCAGGTGATAGAAGAATTGCTACTCAAGCTTGTGGTCTTGAAGGACTCCCGGAACAGTGCGCGTAGGTTGGCAGAGTTGTTTCCAAAGTCAGTGAATCTCCACGTAACAGTTCCGCTGCAGGCATTACCTACACTATTGAAGAAACGGGTGAGAGTGGATTTTTGGCCACGCGCAACATTCGTCAAAGTAAGGTCAGCGAGCCTTGGACAATCCCAGAACGCATCAGCAAGCTCTATGTTCGCAGTATTTAGGCAATTGACCATGGTTACATTTCTTAAATAGCTTGCACCATGGAACATGTAGTAGTTTGCACCCCAGCGTGCCCCAAAGCTATTCCGTGCTCCGTTGAAGCAATTGGAAATAGTCATTTTTTGAGAGCTGCCTCGGTCCTGACTAAAACCTGAGAACATATACATCTGACTTTGATCTGCACCATTGAATGAATCGAAGATCTCAACTGTGGTGGGAGAGGATGTACCGTAGATCATATTCTCGTGATCTTCGTATCCAGCATCACTTTGGGCACGACCTGGCTGATTCATGCTGTTTTTGATAGTTACTTTTGTGAGATTGTCGCAGTCACGGAGCATGAACCCGCAGCTTGTTCTTGCAACTGCTGTATTGGATTGCGTGGGGGGATTGCCGCTCGCGTCAAGCGATCCTCCGCAATTCTCCATGGTGAATGTGGTCAGCCGCTTTGCATAATCTGCCATTTGGCGGGCACGAATACCCCCACTGCCCACATTTTTCATTGTGATCTTAGTAACGGCCGTGTATGAGAATGTATTGAACATATCAAGGACGCTGGTCTTTGACCCAACATCGTTCAATTCGACTTCTGTCAAACCCGTGCTACCAAAGAAAGCGTACCCGCATGAGGTGAGCGCGGGCAAACGGTTTCCTGAACCCTTAGGTGGAAACTTAACGCTTCCTCCTGTGTTATCGAACGTGACTTTGCCTGTTATCTTGGTGCAATTTGTGAATGCATAAGCCAAGTTTTCGAGCTTGTCTAGATTGTTCTTTGAAAAGTCGCAGCTCGTCAAAGCCGAACATCCATTGAATATCTCTTGCATATTCGTCACGTTCGAAGTGGTCAATGTAGAGAAATCGACCGTGGTCAGCTTTGTAGAGGCTCCGAACATATCACGCATATTCGTAAGCGCTGTAGTAGAGCGCAGATTTGAAAGATTGCACGACGTCATATTTGTCATGCCGTAGAAAATGTAGGCAAGAGAGGTTCCAGCATACACTGGCTTGTCCGTGCCGACGACGCCGAACGTAACATTTGTGATGGTCTTATCCTTAAACCATGGCGCATTGCCTTCCGTGAAATCCATCATGCGCGCATTATCCACTGTGGCGGAAATCTTCAGCGTTCCGTTGCTGATGGTGTATTTCACGGTGTCCTTGGCCGCAACGCCACTAGGCAAAGAACCCGTTGTTACTCCATTGCCGATAGAGCCAGATGGCGCAATAGCTCCATCCGTAAAGTAGCCAGCCGCTTTCCATACAGACGCTGTTTTCGCAGCCGTATTGGTGTCTAGCTTGACGCTATTCTCGGAAGACGTGATGGTGGAATTCAAGGTACCATTGTATGAATACTGAACTCCGTTGACTTCAATATTCAGACGCTGGATCAGGTTGCGTGCGCTTCCGTCTGAAGTAGAAACTGATGTGGGCCCACCAGGCGTTGTGCCGTTACTAACCACATTAACTATGGTGTTCTTGTACATGACATAGCGCGGCGCTTCGGTGGCAGAACTTTGATAAGAGAAGAAGCCATTCCAGATCCTCGAGAAGCTTGGACCTATTTTGATCGTAACGGGGTTGGCTATAGTTTCGGTTCCATTTCCGCCTACACAAGCAACGTTTGAATTATTGAAAACAGAACCCATACGACCATTTGAGCTGCCATACAAAGATCCAGTTGCTGTACCAGAATTGATTCCTGTGAAGTCAATCTCCTTGAGCTTGTTGCAGCCGCTGAAGAACTCGGAGTAACTCTGAATGCTGCCAGAAGCGCCATTTCGAACATAGAAATACTCAAGATTCGAGCAGCCGCTAAACATAGAGGACAAGTATGGGGAGATTGAAGAACTGCCTTTGAACTCAACGGATTTGAGCTTTCCACAACTGCTAAAGAAGCTATTCATATCTGGCTCTATCGGCAATGGAGTAACAACGGGTTCTTTGCCTAGT
>CANODU010000066.1 GCA_947565185.1 uncultured Eggerthellaceae bacterium
CGGTCGCCCCACTGAATGTGCTTTCCATCCAATAGGTGCCAACGAATGAATCTGACTATCAAGAATTCGTTAAACGCGCCGAGCTGCAACATAGCAAGGACATTCCAAGGAGCTGGCTACAACCATCGGAACAGCCAACAAAACGTCAAGGTCACCGTCGAAAGCTCCTTCAATGGGTATGACAGTTGCGCGAAGGAAGCCTTTGGCTACAGCTACATCAAAGAACTAGACATGAAGGATTCCTGCAATGGCGATTTCGGACAGTATTCAAGGATGTTCTATACCGCATACACGCTCAAAGATGTCACCTTGAACAATGTCTGCAACGGCAAGACCGCGGATATGTGGGAAATGTTCGCTGCAGTAGGTGGAAACGTATCTGCTGACCAGTCGTTCACGTGGTCGTTCACGGACGTGGGCAAGCAGGGCGCTAATCTGAGAACGCCATTCCGTCACTCCTTCAGGAACGCCATGAGCAGCACGTCCAGCTTCACCTGGACTTATACGGATCGACAGCTGACAGCCATCAATTCGAGCGGCGCTGCTTATAACTACGACAAGGGTCGAGGCTATTCCATCAGCATGGGCTCGCTGTTCGCGGTGAACGATGTCTACACTCCATCGAATGTGAATGCACCGTATACCGGGTCTCACTACAGTACGCTAAGAACGCGTTGGGACTATTCAGCGAAGACCGGTTATGCCCCCAGCAAATCCACTTCTGGATGTGCTTTCTATAAGATGGATATGCGCGGTTTGCCGTCCATCAAGGCAAGCGATGTGGCCGACAGCACCCAGGGCGAAGACCTTACGTACTATCACCTGTTCGCAGGGTGCCAGAACATCGTGAGCCTGGGGTATCAGGACAACGATGCGTTGATCCTGTCTCAGGATTGGGATATCAGCTCTGGCGTGGGGCGGTCAGCGACCGGTCAATCCACCGATAACGCCATGATGATGTTCCAGTACTGCAAGAATCTGAAGACCGTGCATCTTGTGAACTTCATCCAGGCGAGCAACTTCTACTTCACGAACTGCTTCGAAGGGTGTGACGCCCTCACGGATTTCACCTACACATCAAGCAAAGAGCAACCTCAAGGCTCGCTCATCGCTGGCATGTTCGCAGTGTGCCATGGTTTGAAGAACGTCACGTTCGCTTCTGAGAACGGGCATCTTCTCGCACCTGGGTGGATGCAAGCGCTGTTCTATGATTGCCCATCTTTGTCCTACCTTGACCTGCGTGGCTTGAGCGACGATGCGCTGAGATACAAGTCGTCATGGACCCAGGCAGGTGGCGGCGATGATTCGATGAACAATCTGTTCTTGAGTTGCACGGCTATGTTCGATACAGCTAACCGCGCGAAGATCATCGTCGGTCCTGATTTCACATGGCTGCGCAACGGCTTCTTCGCCTATAAGAGCTCGCCGACGAGCTCAGAGACTTACGTCATCCAGGCGAACGTGGATGTCTACGGTGGTCCGCAAGATCCTAATGAATTGATGGAGTGCCCCGCTACCTATTCGGGTGTGATCGACCTGAAGGACGCGGCAGCCATCTCTGCAGCAACATCAGTGTGGGAGGCGCGCCATTACCGTGACATCTTGCAGAACGGCGTTGCGAAGCCTGACCTTGCGTATGGATCTCTGATCGCGCAAGGCGAGATCGGGCACGTGGGCGCCTATGATTTCGGCGGTGGAGACGCAGGCACGTCCCGCAAGACCGATGTCAGATGGGCCATCCGCCGCGATGAGGCGACAAAGGAAGGGACGCTGGTCATCTATCCGTCTGATTACGCTGCTAAGAAGAGCGGAGTCATGCAGGCGTTCTCCGATACCCAAGAGGATTACTATGCGCCGTGGGGCGGCTATACCCAATATGCTGACACATTCAGCCATGTCATCGTGTTGGGCAACATCAAGGCTTACGGTTCGCTTGAGGCCATGTTCAAGGGCTGCACGCAGCTTCGCTACCTTGACATGTCCCAGTTCACTGGTCTTTCGCGCGCAACGAACACTAGTCGGATGTTCGAAGGATGCACGGCTTTGAGCACCGTCACGAACACTTGGACAGAGGCATCCGCTCCTGTGTATGCAGGCGCTACGAAAGATGAGATCGCAAGCATCTCATACGATACGGCCACGGCTCCTTTGATGACCACTCCTAAGGCCTTCTTGCCGCTTGACATCCAGCCCGTCAACGCAGGCTCTATGTTCATGGGGTGTACGGGTCTGACGGGAGCGGATGCTGTTACGCTGACTGGTTTCGCCACGGGTGCGAACGCGAATGCAGCGCACATGTTCGAAGGTGCGGGCTCAACGAGCGCCGTGTTCACATTGACCAATTTCGCGAACAATGCGCCATCTGCGAACCTAAGCGATCTGTTCGCTGGTGCCACTATGGCCGAGGCGAAGATCCAACTCATGGGCAATGGTGCTGGATCGACGGGAACGAGCATGTTCGCGAGCGCGATCGTCCCGAAGGTGACCATATCCGAGGCATTCTCAGTGGGTGCCGCGAACGTTTCCAACATGTTCGATGCATGCGTGACGCTCACGGAGGTGAACCTTACAGATGTGGCAAAGGGGCCGGTTGCGAACGCAACTGAGATGTTCAACGGATGCGTGAATCTGACCAATGTGACCATGGAACGCGTGGCATCGGGACAGAATGCGAACCTGACAGGCATGTTCACCGGGTGCTCCACGTTTGGGGATGTTGGTGACGCGGCTATCGCCGCGCATTCAGACGTGCCGGCGGTTGCCGGCACCCACGAGGGGTCTGACGCCGCAAATCAGGACGAATCACAGGTTGATTCCGTGGGCGCCGGTTCTACCGGCGCGACTGCCGCAACCCAGGGTGCAACCGGAACTGAATCCGGTAACAACTCTGTCATTCTGAGCGAAGGCCAAAGGCCGGAGTCGAAGAATCTTTTTGTCGATCGTGCAGGGGATGTCACCGTCACATACACCCTGACAGACGTCGGTACCGGCCAAAGCGCACGCCTGAACAACTTCTTGGTTGGTGCATTCGCACAACCCTTGGCTGCTGATTCGACGTTCAGCTTCTTGCGAGCCGACAGCACACCAAAGACCCGCGCAGGAGACATCGCCGGCATGTTCGACGCCGGTGAGGGAGCGGCGAGCTACATGCCCTCCTATGACCTGAGCGGTCTTTCGAATGCGCCGACGGGTGCGCCCTCCATGGCGTATATGTTCCGCAACTTGAAGGAGATCCGGTGGGTATGCGCTTCCAGCTTTGCCAACAGTGGCACGATTCCCGGCATGCCTGTTTCCGACACGCCATCTGATGCAGCTGCAGACATCACGCTGGAAGGTGGCGGCCTAGCGCTGCCGAACGGGTGGGACGTGTCCACGGTCACGAACTTCAACGGCATGTTCTTTGGCTGTGAGAACCTTGAGAATGCATATCTGCGCGGGCTCAACCAGGGCGCGCGCTCCACGATGGACTCTATGTTCGAGGGCTGCACGTCTTTGGTCTACGCAGGCCTTGCGGCACCGGTAAGCTCCACCGGCGGCGCCGACTATGGCCTCGTGTCTTCGGTGCTCTCCATGAAGCGCATGTTCTACGGTTGCGAGAATCTCACAAAGGCGAATTTGCGCGGCATAGGCACGAGCTATCTGCTTACCGGTGACAACGTGACTTACGCCGACGGCGGCATGGCAGAGATGTTCGCGGGTGCCACCAAGATGGTGTCCTCCGACGGTGTGCGCGTTGACGGCGCGGATGCGCGCGTGGCCATCGGCATGCCATTCAGCAAGATCACGAATGGTTTCTTCGCACAGTATCTCCCCTCCGGGACTGACAGCTCAGGTGCCACGACCTATGCGCCCGACTATATCCTGGCAGCAAACGTTTACGTCTTCGGTGGCCCATCTGTGGCTGCGAACCTCATGTACTGCCCCGGTGCGCCAGACAATCTGCTGCCCGGATACGAATATGACGAGAAACACTATCAAGCTGACGTATATCTGATGGACACCGACGCGTTGAAGGTGCACAACACGGTATGGACCGCACGTCACTACTTCGACTGGAAGAACGCATCTGGTGTGTCCAGCGAAGAGCGCGCAGCGGGCTTCATCGGGCTGGGCTCCTCTGAAGAGTCGGTTACCTGGGAGGGTACCGTCTGGAACGGGCAGTCGGTGGAATATGTGCTCACAGGCGACATTGATAACGGACACGGCACGCTTACCATCCGTCCGGGCGAAGGTGCGCGACGGGCGGTCATGAAGTCGTTCAATGCGGCTGGTGAATTAGCGCCGTGGGCTGGTGGCACAACCCTGAACGGGCTTTTCGACAAGGTGATCGTGGAAGACCGCGTCGATGATGAGACTGGCGCGCGCGTGCATATCGAGGCATACGGAGATCTGGCCGGCATGTTCTATGCGTGCGAAAACGTGACTTTCATAGATCTGACGCATTTGGAGATCACTGAGCGCACCAAGGATATGTCTGACATGTTCATGCGGTGCATGGCGCTCACCACCGTCGAAGCTGTAGATACAACGCACAATAGGACAGAAGGCCTCTTGTTGCCGCGGGGTATGGACACGTCAGGCGTGGTGAACGCATCAGGCATGTTCTCGGGGATGGCGGCGCTCGAGCTGGCGGACCTTACCGGGCTGGACAATGCATTCCTGCCGGGCGCGGGTGTGGATGCGTCGAGCATGTTCGAGGGATCGTTCAAGCCAGGGACGCATGCCGTGCTCAAGATGCGCAACGCTCTCACCGGTGCCGATGCGAACCTCACGACCTTCGCGGCCAAGGGCGAGACGACAGGTGGCGGACTTGCGGCCATCGAGCTCGAGAGCGTGGCCACGGGTGCCAACGCCAACCTCACGGGAGCCTTCCGCGATCATGCAGGACTCCAGCTTGTAAGAATGACCGAGGTTGGTACGGGTAGCGACGCTAATTTGACGTATCTCTTCGAGGGATGCGCGACCAAGGTTGATGGCTTCGACGCGCTGGCGCAGGGGGCGTCTATCAGGGTCCATCCGATGGGCAATTTCAACTATCTGGATGATCCGACAGCGCCGAAGGCATCGGCCGGAGAAGGCGAGGTCATCTACACGATGCGCGGGCTAGGAAGCGGTGGCGCCAACATGGCGTATGCCTTCACGAAGGCCATGACCGATGAGCGCATCACCGGTGTGGACACGTCTCGCCTCGTGATCCGCGAGACGAGCGGCGTCAGCCCGAAGCCGCTTACGAGCGCTGAGCGCATGCTCGCCGCTGAGGGGGCTTACGCAGGGGCATCTGGAGATAGTGTAAATGTACGTTTACACATGCCAACGGTGGACCTCTCGGGGCTAGCGGGTGTGACGGGCTCTGCGTCATACCTCGCCTATGGCCTCGTCGGGCCGACCGAGGTCGTGAGATCTGATGCCATGACAGAGACTGGCAAGCTCCAGCTCCGGGGGGATTTCACGTTCGCAGGAACGGATGCGGCAGACCATGCGTTCGCGTGCATGCCACGCCTCACCTCATTCGATGTGAGCGGCATCTGCGCAGGAAGCACGTCCAAGGCCATCGACATCTCATACATGCTGGCCGGTAACACTGCTCTCACGAGCGCGACCTTTGCGGGGATGGGTGCGAATGGTGTGCTCACGGACGCTGAGGGAGCAAGCGTGTCCACCCTGGCGTATCTCTTCGAGGGGTGTGCGGCGCTCACCGATGTCGACCTCACGGGCATCCGCACCACGAGGACCGTCGGCACGGTGGATGCTGAGGGTGCTTCTGCAACCGGTGAGAGCGGGATGTTCGAAGGATGCGCGCAATTGGCGCAGGTGCCTGATGCAACCTGGGATGCGAGCAGAATAGGTGCGCATACCGTGAAGATCGGTCCCGCCTTCACGAAGGTCATGAACGGCTTCTTCTGGAACAGACAAGACACCATGTCAACCCCCACCTACATCTTGGTGGCAGACGTCGATGTCTATGGCGGACCTCAGACAGCCACGAACCTGATGGAGCGTCCGGTCTTCGGGGCAGACGGCAAGATCTACTCATATGACGCCGTCGTGCACCTGCGTGATGCCGCAGCCCAAGCTGCCCGTGGCGCCTGGTTCGAGAAGCGGTATCTGAACATCGCGCTCGGTGACGCGACCGACGCGATCGATCCCGGTACGGGACGCCTCGTCGACTGGGGCCTCATCGGATACGTGGGACCGTATACCACGAACACCGGCACGCAGATCGAGGGCGATGGCGGCTCGGTCGCGTGGTCGGTGCATGAGGAAGGCGAGGGCGCAAACGCTAAGACCACCTTGTACATCTTCCCGACCGATGGCATCTGGGGCAAGATGCGCGCATTCTCGACCGGTGCCATCGCTCCGTGGACGAGGAATGCCGGAGGCGACCTCTGGTCGCGCATCCAAGAGGCACAGGTGGAACCCGGCGTTGCTGCTGGAGAATCGCTCGAAGGGATGTTCGAGCACTGCATCGCTCTCACGAGAGCCGATCTTGCGAACCTCCAGATCGGGACGGATACCACGAGCACGCAGTCGATGTTCGTGGGATGCGAGAAGGTGACCTCCGTCTCGCAGGCGACCGAGGAGGACACGAGCTCGACGGGTGGCATCATCCTGCCCACCTCTGTCAATGCCCCCACCGGCACCTATAAGGCCGATGCGAGGTTCGCAGACACCTCGCGCGTCACCTCGGCCTCATCGATGTTCGAGGGATGTGCGGCGCTTCAAAAGGTCACGCTTGAGAACCTCTTCGGTGGTGCAGGGGTCAATGCCTCGCGCATGTTCCAGGATGCGATGACGGCCACACCGGCAACCGTGAGCCTTACGAGCATTGCCTCTACGGGTCAGTCGGCGGATCTGTCATATCTCTTCAAGGGAGCGACCGCTCTTGAGAGCGTCACCATCCAAAGCTCTGCCAACG
>CANODU010000067.1 GCA_947565185.1 uncultured Eggerthellaceae bacterium
ACCAATTGCTTCAATGGCAACGGGGATTATCTCACTGCCATGGTCCAAAACTGTTTCCAAGGAGAGGCCGCTACCTTGGTTATGGATCGTGTAGGCATGGGCCAAGGATCGAACCTGCGATACCTCGTATCGTATAGCGTAAACTTGGTTTCGGTGCAGATGACTGATGTCGGTGCAGATGCTTCCAAGGCATCTGATGCAGCTGGTGCTCACAGAAATCCAACCAACAGGCACGAACTGATGCACGCGCTTTATAACCATCCGCGCCTTTCGTCTGTGGCTTTGACGAGAGTGGGCAACGGAGCCAACGACGATCTCTTCGGCATGATCAGCAGTGTCGCTTACGGATTCGAAGAAGAAACAGCAGTGACCTTCGATCTCCTTGATGTGGGAAACGGCGGCGAGGCGAACTTGCGTTGCTTTGTCGAGAACAGCTTTGGTGGGGGCCTCATCGATCAGGAAGCCTCCAAGTTCGTGTGGCGAAACTCCGGCACGGCTGGCACAGCTATCAGCATGGGCTCTATGTTCGGCTGGGGGACATTCCGTGCGAAGAACGACTCCATGGGGAGCGTGGATTACGAGAATCACACGAAGTTCGACTACACAGACGGTGAGGGCGGCAAGTTCCCCGCTGAAGGAATCACCAACACCACGTCCAACACGAATCTCTATAGCACGGTTTCCAGGACCGATACTACATACGTCAATATGCCCACCTGGGATTTGCGTGGCATGCCGCAAATGGCAAAGTCCACTGAGGTAAGCGCAGCAGATGGTACGGATTTCTCCATGCGCTACATGTTCGACAACCTGGATGCCGTGAAGCATGTGAGGATGGGTGACACAGAACCTGAAGCCGGCACGCTCATGCTGCCCGCTGACTTCTATACGGGATCCACCAAGGACATGCGCAACATGTTCTATAACTGCAACAGGCTGGAGACCGTGGAACTGGAAGATATCATCCAAACCAACAACCTGCCTGCATGGGGCATGTTCGAATCGTGCCTGAGCTTGAAGGACCTCTCCTTCGCCAACACGGCCAATCCTGCCGCGGGTCCGCAGATGACGAACTTCGCAAAGGGCTGCGCATCCCTTGAGCACGTGACGTTCGGTTCGGGAACGTTCCAGTTCAAACCAACCTATCTCAACAATGCGTTCTACGGATGCAAGGCCTTGAGGGATCTGGACCTGCGCAGCATGGACACGTCCGGTACGCTCACAAGCAACGCTAACGGGCAGACAGCACATGCTCCCACGTGGACCGAAAACGCCTATGGCGATACGGGCATGAATAATCTGTTCGCTGGATGCGATGCGATCCTGTCCGAACCTACCGGCGACTCCCCCCGTGCCGTCATCACCATCGGGACAGGCTGCACACGGCTGTTCAATGGCTTCTTCTGGCAGAGAGGTTCTATAGACGCGAAGCCCACCTACACCATCCAGGCAGACATCCATGTCTATGGTGGTCCAACGAGCATAGATGGGCTGATGATCCGACCAGCTCTTGAAGGAGCGAATTACACGGGCAGCATCGACTTGTGCGATACAGCTTCTAATGCACTCCTCGATATCTGGACCACGCGGAAATACACGAACTATTCCACTTACGATCCTGCCACGGGAGAACAAATTCGCTCGCGCGAAGGAGAATTCGGCAATGCTCTGGTGGAAGGCTACATCGGATATGTGGGGTCGTTCCGCAACCCTGTTACAGGCGAAACGATCAACGATGCTAATGGACATTCGGTTCGCTGGTCCATCCGCGTTGGCGATGACGGAACACGTTCGCTGGTGCTTGCTGCTGCCGATAACATCTATGGCTACATGAGAAGCCTTGATCGGGGTACGTTAGCTCAAGCACCATGGAACAACAGCGGCAACTATTCTGGTGAATTCACTCAAATGGTAGTGTTGGGACAGGTAGAGGCGGCAGGCAGCTTGTCTGGCATGTTCGAGGGCTGCACATCCCTTACGAGTGCGGATTTGCGCGGGCTCACCATCACTGACGCCACAAAGGATGCGTCCTTCATGTTCCGTGGTTGTACCGCGCTGCAGACGGCGACCAATGTGACCACAACGGTGACGCCGGCATATGTGGCTGATTTGCATATGCCCGAAGGCTGCCTGCTTCCGGCAACGCTGCAGCCGGAGAACGCGACGAGCATGTTCCAGGAATGCACGAGTCTTTCGCAGATCATCTTGCGCGGATTCGCGAACAAATCCACCGCAAACCTGACGAACATGCTCTCAAGCGCGATGACCAACGATGGTACCGTGCTCTTGGACACGGTGGCTTCGAGCGCGACCGCAGCACGGCTCACCAACATGATGACGGGCGCACGGATGCGATCCGTGAACATCCTGAATGTGGGTGCAGGTGCAAATACGAATGCCACCTATATGATGTCGGCCTGCCCCAACCTGGAAAGCGTCACCATCAACGGATTGGCCAAGACCGGCGCGGCCAATGTGTCATATATGCTCACGAACAATACGACGCTCACCAGCGTTGATATGACCGATGTGGCGATGGGCGCGTCGGCTAACGCCTCACACATGATGGACGGGTGCATCAACGCGCAGACCGTGCGTATGAATAATGTTGCGTCCGGTCAGGGCGTAGACCTGACGTACGCATTTGCCGGGTGCTCCACCTTCGGAGATGTCAGTGACGCGTCTGACGACGCGCATTCAGACGTGCCGGCGGTTGCCGGCACCCACGAAGGGTCCGAGGCCGCAAGCCAGGGTGCAACCGGAATTGAATCCGGTAACACCCCTGATTCCGTAGATGCGCATCCGAACTCGATGCGCATCCAAACGGCGCAGGTTGATGTCCCTGTGGTCTATGACCTCACAGACTTGGCTGCTGGTGGGCGTGCTGACATGTCCAACATGATGGCAGGTGCCTTCACAGGCGGGGCCTTGCCCGAAGGCTCGCACTTCCGGATGACGGCCACCGGGCGCGTCTCTGCTGCGGCCAACATGACAGGGGCCTTCGACGCGGGTGAAGGCAAGACATCCGGCATGCCCGAATACGATCTCAGGGGTCTTCCCGCTATGCCCTCCACCGGCTCCAACCTCTCCATGGCGCACTTCTTCCGGGGCTTGGCGCTCACCTCTTGGGTCGCTCCTGCCTCTTTGGCAGATGCGGGGTCGGTCCCTGCGCTCGATGACTCCCAGGTCACGGGCATCCCGGTTGCCAATGTGGAGCTTTCGGGCACGGGCATCACGCTGCCTGATGGGTGGTCCTTGGCTGCTGCCACGAGCAATGCGTCCATGTTCGAGGGATGCGCAAGCCTTCAGACGGCGTATCTGAAGGACATCTTCAACGCGGCAAGCGCCACCATCGTGACCGACAGCATGTTCCGTGGCTGCTCGAATCTCACCTATGTGGCCTTCGCGACAACGGATGCGGGATCAGCAGGCTCGATCGTCTCAGGTGCTGGCATGTTCTCAGGGTGCGATAAGCTCTATGAGGTGGACATGCGGGGCCTCGGCACCGCGCGCACCTCTGTCTCCGATGAGGCGAATGTGGCTTATGGCGCAACCGGCATCTCGAACCTCTTCCAGGGCGCACCCTTGCTGCAAAGCGCAACCGGTAAGTCTTCCGATGCCCTTCCAGAGGGCGAGACCGCCAAGATCTTCGTAGGGTCCCAGACGACCCGCTTCGTGAACGGCTTCTTCGCACAGACGCATGCGCCTCTAGAGGGCGAGACGCCGACCGGCACCTCAGATGTCGTCGTCGACTACGTGCTCTCAGCTGATGTGTATGTGTGGGGCGGACCCTCAGGGCTTGCCTGGCTCATGGGATGCCCCGGCGCTCCTGAGATCGTGAACGGGTCTACGGTCTACCCGTATGGAGACGCGCAATACAGGGCCTGCGTGCACCTCATGGATGACAAGGCCTTCATGAACAAGACCTGGTGGGAGACCCGTCTCTACTCGTCCCATGAGGGAGGGCTCTGGACCCCTGCCGGCATGACCGATGTGGCGATCGTCGGCGGCACGATCGGATACGTGGGCGAGGCCGACGGGCGCATCTGGGATGGAACGAGCGTCACCTGGCAGATCACAGGGGATGCATCCGAGCTTGAGGCGGGCACGGGAACGCTTCGGATACGTCCCACGACCGATGGGGTGCCGGCGCTTTTGCGTGCCACGGGATCGAATGCCGATGCCTTCGCACCGTGGGTCCCGCAGGTATCAGACCTTTGGAGATCGTTCGACAAGGTGGTCGTGCAAAGAGATGCCACAGGGCAAGGTGTGAAGGCCTACGGGTCCTTGGAGTCTCTGTTCTTAGGCTGCTCCAACATCACCTATGCAGACCTCACGAACCTTGAGGTGACGGATGCGACACCTTCGCTCTCATCGATGTTCGAGGGGTGCGACAAGGTGGCATCCATCCGCGTATCCGATGCGACGAAAAATGGCCTTTCGGTCGATCCTGATTACGTGACCGATGAGGGTTGGACCCGTACGGGCCTCTTGTTGCCGCGGGGTATGGACACCTCAGGTGTCACCAATGCATCTGGCATGTTCTCAGGCATGGCTTCCCTTGAGCTCGCCGACCTCACGGGGCTCGATCATGCGTTCCTGCCGGCGGCAGGCGTGGATGCGTCATCGATGTTCGAGGGATCGTTCAAAGAGGGGACGCATGCCGTGCTCAAGATGCGCAATGCCCTCACCGGCGTCGATGCGAACCTCACCACCTTCGCGGCGGCGGGTGAGACGACAGGCGGCGGCCTTGCGGCCATCGAGCTCGAGAGCGTGGCCACAGGTGCCAATGCGAACCTGACAGGAGCCTTCCGCGATCACGCGGGGCTCCAGCTCGTGCGCGCGACCGATGTGGGCACAGGGACGGGCGCTAACTTGACGTATCTCTTCGAGGGATGCGCGACCGAGGTTGCGGGCTTCGACGCGCTGGCGCAGGGGGCGTCTATCAGGGTCCATCCGATGGGCAATTTCAACTATCTGGATGATCCGACAGCGCCGAAGGCATCGGCCGGAGAAGGCGAGGTCATCTACACGATGCGCGGGCTAGGAAGCGGTGGTGCGAATATGGCCTATGCCTTCACGAAGGCCATGACCGATGAGCGCATCACCGATGTTGCCACTTCCCGCCTCGTCATCCGCCAGATCTCGAATGTGACACCGAAAGCGCTCTCATCAGCCGAGCGCATGCTCGCCGCTGAGGGGGCCTATGCTGGACCAGATGCCGACAGCGTGAATGTGCGCTTGCACATGCCAACGGTGGACCTCTCGGGGCTAGCGGGTGTGACGGGCTCTGCGTCATACCTCGCCTATGGCCTCGTCGGGCCGACCGAGGTCGTGAGATCTGATGCCATGACCGAATCTGGCAAGCTCCAGCTTCGGGGGGACTTCACGTTCGCAGGGACCGATGCGGCAGACCATGCGTTTGCCTGCATGCCACGCCTCACCTCATTCAACGTGAGCGGCATCTGCGCGGGTACCTCATCGAAGGCCATCGACATCTCATACATGCTGGCCGGTAACACTGCTCTCACGAGCGCGACCTTTGCGGGGATGGGTGCGAATGGTGTGCTCACGGACGCTGAGGGAGCAAGCGTGTCCACCCTGGCGTATCTCTTCGAGGGGTGTGCGGCGCTCACCGATGTCGACCTCACGGGCATCCGCACCACGAGGACCGTCGGCACGGTGGATGCTGAGGGTGCTTCTGCAACCGGTGAGAGCGGGATGTTCGAAGGATGCGCGCAATTGGCGCAGGTGCCTGATGCAACCTGGGATGCGAGCAGAATAGGTGCGCATACCGTGAAGATCGGTCCCGCCTTCACGAAGGTCATGAACGGCTTCTTCTGGAACAGACAAGACACCATGTCAACCCCCACCTACATCTTGGTGGCAGACGTCGATGTCTATGGCGGACCTCAGACAGCCACGAACCTGATGGAGCGTCCGGTCTTCGGGGCAGACGGCAAGATCTACTCATATGACGCCGTCGTGCACCTGCGTGATGCCGCAGCCCAAGCTGCCCGTGGCGCCTGGTTCGAGAAGCGGTATCTGAACATCGCGCTCGGTGACGCGACCGACGCGATCGATCCCGGTACGGGACGCCTCGTCGACTGGGGCCTCATCGGATACGTGGGACCGTATACCACGAACACCGGCACGCAGATCGAGGGCGATGGCGGCTCGGTCGCGTGGTCGGTGCATGAGGAAGGCGAGGGCGCAAACGCTAAGACCACCTTGTACATCTTCCCGACCGATGGCATCTGGGGCAAGATGCGCGCATTCTCGACCGGTGCCATCGCTCCGTGGACGAGGAATGCCGGAGGAGACCTCTGGTCGCGCATCCAAGAGGCACAGGTGGAGCCAGGAGTCGCGGCAGGCGAATCGCTTGAGGGGATGTTCGAGCACTGCATCTCTCTCACAAGAGCCGATCTTGCGAACCTCCAGATCGGGACCGACACCACGAGCACACAATCGATGTTCGTGGGATGCGAGAAGGTGACATCCGTCTCGCAGGCGACCGAGGAGGATACATCCGCTCTCACGGGCATCATCCTGCCCACATCCGTGAATGCCCCCACCGGCACCTATAAGGCCGATGCGAGGTTCGCGGACACATCTAAGGTTACCTCGGCCTCATCGATGTTCGAGGGGTGTGCGGCGCTTCAAAGCGTCACTCTTGAGAACCTCTTCGGGGGCGCAGGCGTGAACGCCTCGCGCATGTTCCAGGACGCGATGACGACGACGCCGGCAACGGTCTCGCTCACATCCGTCGCTGCTACGGGACAGTCCGCGGATCTGTCATACCTCTTCAAGGGAGCGACCGCTCTTGAGAGCGTCACCATCCAAAGCTCTGCCAACG
>CANODU010000068.1 GCA_947565185.1 uncultured Eggerthellaceae bacterium
GACCACCGAGATCTACACTCTTTCCCTACACGACGCTCTTCCGATCTCAACCTGTATCTGGACCGTAGATGCGCATGAAGAGCGCATGCGCATCTACGGTCCAGATACAGGTTGATGTGGGTGCTGGCAACTGCCAGCACCTTTGAATGCAATGTCCTTTGCATGGACATGCAAAGGACATAACAAACATTCAGTGAGAGCTTCGATTGGACGAGCGAAGCGGATCCAACCTCATGCGCAGTGCTTGCACTGCGCTTTTGGTTTGTGCGGCGGAATAGCCTTTCAGATCAGATAACCTCCTGCGCCGCATCACTTTCCAGGCAGCAACAGGATGAGTGTTATAGGTTTGTGCAAGCACAAACCTATTGTTTTGTTTTCGTGCCGGCAGTTGCCGGCACCCACGACAACCAAAAGAGCAACAAGCAAGGAAGAGCTGCAGGTACCTGCCGGACCCCGCAGATCCTGTGCGCAGCCCTGAAAGGGTTGCCGCAGGATCTGCGGCCTATCCATTTTCTGTTACAGAGCCGAATGGGGTGATGGGGGTCGAGGGTGATTCTGCAGCCCAAGAAATCCATGATATACACCATCATGGATTTCGCAGGGCGAAGCCAAACCCGAGCGCCCCCATCACCCCATGAAGGCAGAGGATGTTATAGGTTTGTGCAAGCACAAACCTATTGTTTTAAGATGTGCCGGCAGTTGCCGGCACCCACGAGGGTTGAGGCCCTTTCAAAACAAAAGGCGCACGCCTTTTGTTTTAGGCCGTTCGGATGCGAAGCATCCGTAAGGCCGTCCCATACAAAGAGGTCCCGCATATTGCAGGACCGACACGCTTTGAAAGGACTGCCGCATCCACAGGATCACTGCTGATAGCCGGAGAGGAAGGCGCGCGTGCGCTCATGCTTCGGAGCATTGATGACCTCTGCTGCGCGTCCGCGCTCCACTACCTGACCGCCATCCATGAAGATGAGCTTGTCGGCCACATCGCGCGCAAATGACATCTCATGGGTGACGATCACCATGGTCATGCGCTCCTCAGCCAGCTCCCGGATGACGCGCAGCACCTCACGCGTGAGCTCAGGGTCGAGGGCGGAAGTTGGCTCATCGAAATAGAGCACCGCAGGGTTCATGGCCAAGGCACGTGCGATGGCCACGCGCTGTTGCTGGCCACCTGAGAGCTCACAGGGGACCATGTCCTCCTTACCGGAAAGCCCCATCTTCTCCAGAAGCGAACGCCCGCGCGCCTCTGCCTCGCGCTTGCCCATCTTGAGCACTGAGATGAGCGGGTCAGTCACATTCTTCAAGACGGTATAGTGCGGAAAGAGGTTGAAATCCTGGAAGACCAGACCGAAGCGCGTCTTCGCTTCGCGGATGACATCCTTGCCCCCATAGATGGCGCGCCCTGAGCCATCATCAGCGCAAACGGAAACATCCCCATAGGAAAGGCTTCCCCCATCCATGGTCTCAAGGAGCGTCAAACAGCGCAGAAGGGTGGACTTGCCGCCACCCGAAGGCCCGATGATGGCCAGCACATCTCCTTTGCATACCTCCAAGGAAATGCCCTTCAGGACCTGCGTATCCCCGAAGCTCTTCGTGGCACCTTCTAAGGTGACCACAGCAGGGGTGCCACAGGTGCTGGATTCGCCGGCAAGCTCAGTCATGATAGTAATCCATCCTCTTCTCCACGCGATTCAAGATGAATTCGATGAACAGGCAGAACACCCAGTAGATGAGCGCAGCGATGGCATAGGGGACCATGGATACCTCACGCGCCGCCAGCGCTTTCGCCTGGCTGAACATCTCGGCGATGCCCAGCACGAATGCCAGAGATGTATCCTTCACCAACGTGATGATCTCATTGCCCATGGCAGGCAGGATGCGCTTGATCACCTGCGGCAGCACGATCTTCATGAAGGTCTGCGCACGGGTATACCCCAACACCTCCGCCGCTTCGTACTGGCCACGCGGAATGGACTGGATGCCGCTTCGATAGATCTCACCGAAGTAGGCCGCATAGTTCAAGATGAAGCCGATGTCGCACGCCCAGAACTTCCAGTCAGGACCCAGCTGAAGGCCGAACAGGTAATACGGTCCGAACATGATGGCCATGAGCTGCAGCATGAGCGGCGTGCCGCGCAGAACGGAGATGTAGAGCTTCGCTATCCAGGCCACGGGGGCGAAACGGCTCATGCGGCAAAGCGCCACCACCACGCCCAAGGGCAATGACCCTATGAGCGTCACGAAGAATATCTGGGTCGTCAGCAGAAGCCCTTCTGCCAAAAGCCCCATCATGACCGAGAATTCCACGACCTGACCCCTCTCGCGAAAAGAAGGCTGCAGGCATTGGTGCCCGCAGCCTTCCCGTGAAGAAACGCGCTTTCGCTACTTCAAGATCCAGTTGCTCTCGTCCAGCCCCTGGTCAGCATACTTCGCGCAGATCTCAGAGACGGTGCCGTCGGCATACATGGCCTTCAGGGTGTCGGTCACGGTCTGGGCCAGCGCCTCGTCGCCCTTCTTGAAGCCCACCGCATAGTGCTCAGAAGACAGCGCATCCGGCAGCTGCACGTATGCATCCGGGTTCGCCGCCATCTGATAGGCTGCGATGGACAGGTCGCATGCTACCGCGTCAACCGTGCCGCTTTCCAGCTGCAGGAACGCGTTGTTGTAATCGGATACCGTATCCAGGCGTCCGAAGCTGTCAGCCAGCTCCTTCTTGTCGCCCTCCAGCACATCGAGCGCCGCAGAGTCGATCTGGGTGATGACCACCTTGCCAGCAAGGTCAGCCTCAGAGGCGATGCCGGAGTCCGCCTTGGTCACGATGACCTGCTCGTTCAGCATATACGGCTCGGAGAACGTGTAGTCGTCCTCGCGGCCTTCCATGGTGAAGCCATTCCAGATGCAGTTGATGGTGCCCTGGCCCAGAAGCGCATCCTTCGCGTCCCAGTCGATGGGCATGAGCTCCAGCTCCCAGCCGTTCTGGTCTGCCACCTGCTGTGCAAGGTCAAGGTCGAAGCCGGTGTATTCGCCGTCTTCGCCGATATAGCCATAAGGCGGATAGCTGTTGTCGAACCCGACCACCAGCTTGGAGATGGTAGCGTTGCCATCCTCGGCCGCCGGTGCCGCAGACGAGCTGGCGGATGAGGAGCCGCCCGATGAGCAGCCAGCCAAGGCGAAGGTGCCCAGCGCTGCTGCGCATGCCACGCCCACGATCTTCAACAATGTCTTCTTCATGTCTTCCCTTCCCTGGTCTTCATGCAAGACGTTCACATCATCACTCTACTGTGATAAAGCACACCGAGTATAGCATTGTTGTGAGAGAATCCTCTTCGCTTCGGCAAACCACAAGCCAAGCGCTCAACATCAAGGGAGGACAGCCATGGATACGAGGACCAACGTGCTCTTGCTCTTCAGCAAGCTGCCAGAGCCAGGGCTCGTGAAGACGCGCCTTACCACCTTGAAGGACGGCATTTTCTCACCCGAGGCTGCCAGCGTGCTCTATCACTGCATGCTCTTCGACGTGGTGGAGACCTGCATGGCGGCCTTCGATGTGCTGGAAGCCATGCCGGAGCACGAGCACGTCCATGACGAATACGAGCTGTTGATATCCACCGCGCCGAAAGACAACGTAGACCGCATGCGCGCGCTCTTCGAGGACGCGGGCACCTGGCCCCGTCCCATTCGCTATATCTTCGATGAGGGCGCATCCTTCGATGAGCATTACAACGATGCCTTTGCGAAAGCGTGGGAGGCAGGAGCGGACTGCATCCTGTCCATGGGCGCTGATATGCCTGCGCTCACCACCGATGATGTGGTGCGCGGCTTCTGCGCGCTGCATGAGCTTGATGATGCGGGCGAACCCGGCATCGTATTGGCCTCGGACCAGGAGATGGGCGCGTCCATCATCGGGTGGAACCGCAACACCACCTTCAGCCACGATGGCGTGTTCTACAACGAAGACGGCCTCACGGTACTTCCCGCCTATATCCGCAAGGCGAAGGCGGCGGGTGTGGCCGCGAAGTATCTGCCACCTGTGCCCGACGTGGATACCATGCAAGATCTGGCCCATGCTGCCACTGTGGTGGAAGCGCTTGGGTATTGCGCAGATTTCGGTCTGGGCGCCAAGCCCTATCGCACCGCTCAAGCTCTTGAAGAGCTTGGGTTCGCTGAGATCCGCATCATGCCGAACGGCCTCATGGATCCGCGCAGCCATCTGGACGCGTGAGCAGGAGATGCCGCTCACGCGTCATCTACGAAATGTCTCCCACTTGGAGATGCCGCTCACGCGTCATCTACGGAAGATCCTATCCTCGTAGATGCGCATGCGGTCTTCATGCGCATCTATGCCAGCAACAAAGGGATGCCCCTCACGCGTCATCGACGGGACGTGCTACTTCATGAGGGCCGAGATGCGCTGAGCGAACTGCAGCGGATCCTCAATGGGAAGGCCTTCCACCAAAAGCGCCTGATCGAAGAGGATCGTCGTGTAATCCTCCACCTTCTGGGCATCCCCTGAGGCTTGCGCTTCCTTCAGCACAGCGAACACCGGATGGTCCACATTGACCTCCATCACGATCTTCGCCTCGGGTACGCCCTCATCGGATCCAGGCTGTTCCTTCAGCAGGTGCGCCATCTGAAGCGACACCGCCCCTTCGGTGGTGAGCATGACCGGTGCGTCAGAGATGCGCGTGGAGACAGCCACCCGCTCTACCTTGCCGCTGAGGGCTTCCTTCATGGCATCGAAGAGACCCGCATTCTTCTCCGTTGCCTCTTCAGCCTTCTTCTTCTCTTCTTCGGTGGTGAGACCTAAGTCATCCCCGCCCACGTTCTTGATGGGCCATGCCTTCGTGGACCCATCTGGCTCTGTAGCGTCCTTGGGCGTGTAGTCCTGGAGCGCCATCATGCAGAACTCATCCACGTTCTCATCGCAGAGGAGCACGTCATAGCCCTTGGCCAAGACGGTGGTCACGATGGGCATGTTCGCCAAGCGCCCGATGGAATCCCCCGCCGCGAAGTAGATGGCATCAGCCTCAGCGGGGGCAGCAGCCACGTATTCATCCAACGTGATCATGCGCTCTTCCTTGGCTGAGTAGAACAGCAACAAATCTGCCAGGGTGTCCTTCGCCATGCCATACGAGGAGTAGATGCCGTATTTCAGCGTGCGGCCGAACTCCTTGAAGAAGCCCGCGTACGCTTCGCGATCCTCTGCGCACAGCGCTGCCAGCTCCGACTTGATCTTCTTCTCCAGACGACGGGCGATGGCACGCAGCTGGCTGTTGTGCTGCAGCGTCTCGCGCGAGATGTTGAGCGTGAGGTCGGCGGAATCCACCACGCCGCGGACGAAGTTGAAGTAGTCCGGCACCAGCTCTTCGCACTTGTCCATGATGAGCACGCCGGAGCTATAGAGCGCAAGTCCGCGCTTGTAATCCTTCGACCACATATCGAAGGGCGCATGAGCCGGCAGGTACATGAGCGCGTCATAGGTGAGCGTGCCTTCAGCGTGCAGGCTTATGGTGCGCAGCGGATCTTCGAAGTCATGGAAATCCGTCTTGTAGAACTCGTTGTATTCCTCATCGGTCACGTCTTGCTTCTTGCGCTTCCAGATGGGGATCATGGAATTCACGGTCTCCACCTCAGTGTAATTCTCGAACTCAGGGGTGTAGTCATCGCCCGCATCCGCCGGCCGCTCCTTCATGCGGCTCTTCGTGACCTCCATCTGGATGGGATAGCGAACGTAGTTGCTGTACTTCTTGATGAGGTTCGTGAGACCCTGCTGGGTGGCGAAAGAGGAGTAGGTCTCTTCGTCGGTGTCATCCTTCAGATACACGATGACATCCGTGCCGTGGCTTGCGCGCTCCGCTTCGCTGATGATGTAGCCGTCGATGCCGTTCGACTCCCACGCCCACGCTTCATCTGACCCATATGCGCGGCTCACGACGCGCACCTTCTTGCCCACCATGAAGGCAGAATAGAACCCGACGCCGAACTGGCCGATGATGTCCACATCTGCAGCTATCTCATCCGTGGGGCTCACGTCATCCAGCCCCGCTTTGTCAAGGCCGGACTGCTTGAATTCGAAGCTGTCCGAATGCGCGATGGTGCCCAGATTCTTGTCCAGGTCATCCTTGCTCATGCCGATGCCATTGTCCGACACGGTGATGGTGCGCTCATCGGCATCGAACGCCACCGTGATGCCCAGATCCGCTCGGTTGATCTTGACGGTCTCATCCACCAAGCTGCGGAAGTACAGCTTGTCGACAGCATCGGAGGAGTTGGATATCAATTCGCGGAGGAATATCTCCCGGTTGGTGTAGATGGAGTTGATCATCAGATCCAACAGCTTCTTGGATTCGGTCTTGAATTTCCTCATGACGTGCTCCCTTTCTGAGTGCCTTGGTGCTTCACGGAGTCCTTGTTCAGTGATTCTGCTCCTGTCTGCCTCATGATTCCTGGTCAGACTGCATATCCGACATCAACTCGTCAAAGACGCTGCCTTCATCAGAGATCAAGTCGTTCTTCTTCAGCATGGCCTTCATCTCCTCCTTCATGAAGTACGTATCGGAATTCGACTTGTAGGG
>CANODU010000069.1 GCA_947565185.1 uncultured Eggerthellaceae bacterium
AATATCTACTGCTTCATGCACGATAGCAAGATCTTGTACGCAGACGGAAAGCCTGCGCGCAGCTCCTATCGCTACATGATCGACCTAGCCCGTGAGGGAAAGCCTCTGGAGGTGTGGGGGGATCCTACCAAGGGCATGGACCTCATCTACATCAAGGATTTCTGTCAGCTTGCTGAGCGCGCGCTCTTCTCTGAGAATGATCATGGCGGGTCGTATAACGTGGGAACCGGTGTGATGACCTCTTTGGAAGACTTCGTGAAGGGCATCATCGAAGTATTCTCGCCAGAAGATAATAGATCGGATATCGTCTATCGTCCGGAAAAGCATGACTGCGTAGGATATTTCATGAATGTTGATAAAGCTAAGCGGGATCTCGGCTACGCTCCTGCTTATGATGCCATCTCCTTCTTGGAGGATTACAAGCGCGAGATGAGCGATGATCGATTCGCTGGCTTCTTCCTTGAGAAATACGGTGCATGAGGGAGACGATGATCAAGATGCGCGTCTCTACGGTCATACCTTGCTACTATTCGGAGGCTACGATAGCGAAAGTGGTCACCATGACCCAAGCAGAGTTCGATGCTCGTGGCATCGACTATGAATTCATCTTGGTCAATGATGGCTCTACGGATGGGACGTTTCTGGAGATCGAGAAGCTTTGCCAGGCGAATGAGCGGGTCGTTGGCATCGACCTTGCCAAGAACGTAGGGCAGCACGGTGCCATCATGGCAGGGTTGCGTCAAGTGTCTGGGGACGTCGTCATGGTCATGGATGATGATATGCAGACGCATCCGTCGCAATGCATGGCGCTCTTGGATGCGCTTGACAAAGCGACCGATGTGGTCTTCGCGACGTATCCGAAGCAGAAGACAGCGGCGTGGAGACGGCTCGGGTCTGCGTTCACGGTCTGGTCCATGCGCGTGCTCACCAAACGGCCCAAGGGGATCGTCTCTAGCAGCTTCTTCGTCATGAAGCGCTTCGTCGCTGATGAGCTGGTCAAATACAATGGGCCCTATACGTATATCCAGGGGCTCATCTTTCGCACCACGTGGAATATCAAGAACGTGGAAGTGAAGCATTTCGATCGCGAGGTGGGGCAGTCGGGCTATACGCTCAAGACGCTCTTCAAGCTCTGGTCCACCGTGCTCGGGTTCTCGCTCCTCCCGCTTCGGTTCGTGTTCTTCTCCGGACTCGTAGTGGGCTGCGCGGGCTTCATCGCGGGCATCGTGCTCATCATCCAGCGCCTGTTGGACAGCACCATGCAGATGGGATGGAGCTCTTTGATGGTGACCGTTCTCCTCTGCTCTGGATTCATCATGGTATCCATCGGGCTCGTGGGTGAATACCTAGGACGACTCTTCATGACCGCGAACAACACCCCACAATACGTTGAGAAGCTTCTTATCGATAATAGGCTCCTGAGGAGGGCGCACGATGCTGACGGTCGATGAGGTGAAGGATCTTGAAACGCCCTGTTACGTCTTCGATGAGGAGGAGTTGAAGGCGAACTTTCGAGATTTCTCCAGAGCGCTTCGCGACGGATGGTCTCAGGATTCTCGCGTGGCTTACTCCGTCAAGACGAATCCGCTTCCCTGGGTGGTGAAGCTTGCTCGTGAGTGCGGGTGCTTCGCTGAGGTCGTCTCCGATGATGAGTATGAGCTTGCATTGCAGTGCGGATATCCTTGCGATGAGATCGTCTTCAATGGTCCGGTCAAAGGCAAGGCGTTCTTCGAGCACGCCTTGCGCGGTGGCTCGTTGGTGAACATCGATTCACAGCGTGAGATCCGATGGGCGAAGGAGCTAGCTGGGAAAGGTGATCCCGTTCGCCTGGGCATCCGTGCGAATATCACGCTGGAGAGATATTGCCCCGGCGAATGCCTCTCCGATGACCATCATGGTCGCTTCGGCTTCTCCTATGAGAGCGGAGCTCTGGGGGATGTCATCAGGGACCTGCGCTCTTCAGGAGTGGAGATCGTGGGCTTGCACATGCACGTCACGACGCGCAGTCGTTCGCTCAAGGTCTACGATGTCCTTTCCAGCTATGCTGCGCGCATCATCGAAGAATTCGATATCGATCCCACATACGTTGACATGGGTGGCGGATTCTTCGGTGGTGGAAGCAACAACATCGGCGCCTATGACGAATATGTTCGCGTGATTGCTGCCAATCTTTCGAAGACATGTGACCCGCGAAGGACGAAGCTGATCGTAGAGCCTGGCGGGGCAGTCGTCTGCACGCCTGGATACTATGTGGGCCGCATACTCGATGCCAAGGATATCCTTGATGAGCGGTATGTGGTCTCAGAGCTCTCACGCATCAACATTGATCATGAGATGAAGAAGACGTCCTATAACCTGACGCTCCATTGTGCCTCTGACAGGACCATTCCCGCGCAGACGCTCTGTGGCTACACATGCATGGATAGCGACCGACTCTGCACGCTGGAGGATGAGCCTGAGCTTGTTGAAGGCGATATCGTGGTGGTGAACTATGCAGGTGCCTATTCCTGCTCCTTCACACCGAGCATGTTCATCGAGCATCCTCCTGCAGTCTATGCGAAGACGCGTGAGGGCATGAAGGTCGTGAGAGCGCTGCATAAAGCCTCTGAGCAGCTTGCTTGAGCGCCGAACGATAGCTTGATGAGGCCATGAAGGGGGAAGGTCAGCAACGCGCATACGAGCGCATCTTGCAATACGCTCTCTTGGCGATCGTGGTAGCCGTGTACGCGTATATCACCTATCGCATCTCCAGCCGTTTGGCTTTGAACCCGATGTCAGATATGAATGCGCATGCGAAAAGCGTTGCGGAGATCTGGCTCGATCCATCGCAAGGGGGCTTCGGGAAATTCTTCTCTGAGACCTCTTATCCCGGGTGGCATGCTCTCATGGCCATCTTCCTCATCGGAGGACTCTCTTTGGCGCAGGCGGCAGGCGCTGCGTGCGCCTTCTTCGCCTGTGTGACGGTCTTGGTCATCTGGTATGTCTCGAAGATCATCATGGGCGACCATGCTGCATGGTTGGCGTTGGGTGTCACGGTGATTCTCCTTTTCGTGACAGCCATATATCTGCCGTGGTATAGCGATTCCATCTACATGGGGCAGGGATCTCCAACAGTGTGGCACAACCCGACCTATGATGCGGTCAAGCCGTTCGCTTTGATCGCCAGCGCGGTCTTCTTCTGCATGGTTAAGGATAGACGTGCTGAGCTTGCCCCTTGCATCGCCTTTGCGCTCGTTACGCTCTTATGCCTGGCATTGAAACCGTCATTCTTCCAGGTGCAAGCCCCAGGCATCTTCCTGTATCTGTTGGTGGATGCATGCGTGAACAGGGACTGGCGCTTCGTTCGTAATGTGGCGCTGAGCTTCGTCCCTGCCATCCTCTACATGAGCGTGCCCCTTTGGATCATGCTCTTCTCGTCTTCGGGGGGAGGAGAAGGCATAGGGTTTTGCTTCTTTCAGGTGTATGGCGCCTTCAATTCGAACGTTCTGGTATCCATCGTGCTCCTGCTCGCGTTTCCTCTCTTTGCGACCATCGTCCTTCGCAGAGATATCTTCAGCGTATCCTCACCGTTCCTCTTTCTGTTCTTGATGCTCGTCATAGGCTTCTGCGAATACTCCTTTGTCATGGAGAATGGCGAGCGCATGTATCATGGCAATTTCGCTTGGGGGTATTACCTTGCGGTCTTCCTCTATTGGGCATTCATCTTGCCGCTGTTCATCAAGCGCTCGCTCAAGGATAGGAGCCTCGCTCGTTGGGTTGTGGTCGTTGGTTGCGTGTTGGTGGCAGCTCATTTCTTGTCAGGTGTCCTGTATTGCTCGCAGTTCCTTTTGGACGTGTCTGGAGAGATGCTCTACTGATGGCGCTTGTCAGCTCAGAGCCACCATCGCAGGCCACTGTGGCAGAGCAGGGGTGTAGTCGCGCATCCTACAGGGTGCGCGGTATGCAATGGGCGTCTTGGATCCTGCTCATCATCTCGCCCGCACTCACCCTTGCCGCGCTCTCCCTCGTCTCAGGGCATGATTGCTTCTCGAGTCTGCCGATATGGTCCGACGAGATCGACTATTGGCGTGAGATGTTCTCCTTCGTCGAAGCAGATGATCACGCGTTCGGCTTCTATGGATTCTTGGGCTACCCCGCTGAGGTCGGGGAGTGGGGATGCCATGGCATAGCACCTCTTCTCGTCTATGGGTTGCCGGGCATGCTATTCGGTTGGAACACGGCATCTATCGTTCTTGCCAATATAGCTTGTTGCATGATCGCATTCGCGGTCCTCATCGCATTGGTCAAGCCATCAGCAAAAAGCTCTCTCGTCATAGCGATCCTCTGGCTTCTCTATCCTCCGATCTTTTCGTATGCACCGACATCCATGATGGAGATGCCCCAATATGCTGGGGTCATCATCTATACAGGCCTTTTGCTCAGGTATCAGGAGAAGCGTGAGCGGATCATCGCTTGCGCTCTGTTCGCATGGGTCTTGCTCTTTGCCGGGATCCGCGTGAGCAATATCGTCTTCTTCGTGCCCGTCGTGCTCTTCGTGAGCTCGTTCAGGGTCGGTCGCACCTTCTTCGTTGCCGCCCTTGTGGCGCTCGTGCTCTCAGGGGTGGCATGGGAGTTCTTCGGTGCATTCAACGCCGGATATCCTGACGGCTTCATGGCATCTTTGTCTCAGGAAGGATCGCTGGCGAAGAAGTGCCTGATGATGCTCGCGAACGTGAAGGGCAACCTTGTGAATTGGCTCTCTTTCGATGAGGGGATCAAGCAGGCTTCGCAGAGATATGTCTATCTTGCCGCTCTGTTGCTGCTTGCGATCGGATTCATCACGGCAACGGTTCGATCGAAGAGCGCGCGCGTGGATTCGCTGTGCGCGCCTTCAGCGAAAGAGTGCCTCGCATCGTTTCTTGTGCTGTTCTTTGCTCTTGCGATCGTGATATGCGCCTATGACGTGTTCGATTGGCGTGATTATCGCACGCTGGCTCCGGTGCTCTGGAGCCAGTTCCTCTTCTTCGCTTTGAGGGGAGGGAAGGCAGCTCTCCTGTCTTCGGGAGGGCTCATATGCGTGCTCTTCGTGGCATCGCTTCCAACGCTCTCGATGACCGCGGCTTTCGAAGAAGAGCGGTACGGGGCTATCCCAGAAGCGCCAAGCGGGTTCCCGCTGCATGAGAGAGGGGATATGCCTGCTGATCCTCAAGATCTCACAGTGGTGCTCATGATCCCTGAGCCAGCGTGGTTCGCCTATGCCTTGGATCCTTCGCTTGGATATGTTGGCTATACCGAAAGCGGTTCGAGCGATCTTGCCGAGATGGGATACGTCTACGCACCCAAGGGCACGGAACTCCCTGATTGCTTTGCGTTACTATGGGAGTCGGACGGTGCTGCTCTGTATGCGCAGCGCGCAACATGATGGACGGCGAAGTGGGAACGGACAAGCAACGCATGCAGCAGCCGAAGAAGCTCAGCAAGCGCATAGGAGCGCTCCTTGCGCTCCATGCAGTGCTGTTCCTGTACTCCTTCACGGGCATCCTTGGGAAATTCGCCGCAGAATATGACGTCTTGAGCCTTCCGTTCCTTGCCTATTACGCGGGTGTGATCGCCTTATTGGGCATCTATGCCCTTGCGTGGCAGCAGGTGATCAAGCATCTTCCGCTTACTACCGCTTTTGCCAATAAGGCCATCACCGTTTTGTGGGGAATGCTTTGGGGGCTTCTCATCTTTGGAGAGAGCATCAATGCATGGAAGGTGATCGGTGGCATCGTGGTCGCCATGGGCGTCATCCTCTTCGTGCGGGCTGACAGCGACGATCTGGCGGCGGATTCGAAAGATGATCTGGTAGGTGAGGACCTATGATCGCCTACGCAGCCGTTTACCTCTTCGGTGTCTTCATCTCCGCCATTTCGCAAGTGCTCTTGAAGCAAGAGGCGCTCAAAGAGCATGACAGCATCATCAAAGAGTATCTGAATCCATCGGTCGTATTCGCCTACGTGCTCTTCTTTGCAGCAACGCTCATGTCCATCTTCGCCTATAAGGCGATACCGTTGTCCTTAGGTCCCATCCTGGAAGCGACCAGCTATATCTATGTCGTTGCATTCGGCGCGCTCTTCTTCAAGGAGCGCATAACCAAGAAGAAGATATGTGCTCTGGTGCTCATCATTGCAGGTATCGTCATCTATTCTCTTGGAGTGTGACCCTTTATGAGTGGATCTGGAGTTGCTCGCATCGATGAGAGAGCTTTCGCTCGGGGTCATGCATGGTGGGAGCGCTTGATCGGGAAGACGGAGATGAGGCTTCTCATAGCGTTCCTCGTGTCCTTCGTGATGGTGTCGTTGATGACGTTCAATGAGGCACAATCTGGTGTTGATGATGATTGGGCGATATCCGTTGTGCTCAGCGATCGCTATCCGGATAGCGATCGCTGAGCACAACGGAT
>CANODU010000070.1 GCA_947565185.1 uncultured Eggerthellaceae bacterium
GCAGCTAAGCGTATCAAAGGGACGGGGGGCGTATCAGGGGGACGGAGGAGTGAGACATCCGCAGGATGTCTCACTCCTCCGTCCCCCTGATACGCCCCCCGTCCCTTTGATGCGCTTCCTGTCCCCCTGATACGCCCACGCAGGCCAAGCGCCGCTTGGCCTGCGTGGGCTATCGCGCGACCGCAAACAAAGTGTTACCCTTCTGCTCACGCAACAGAAAGGCCTCCCATGCAGATCAAGCCAGAGCAGATGGAGCTCATTCGCGAAGAGCTCCGCACCATCAAGGATCGTTCCGCGTTCTACGCGCGCAAATTCGCCGACATCAACGTCGAAGACGTCGCCACGCAGGCAGACTTCGAGAAGCTACCATTCTCGGAAAAGGATGATCTGCGCGCTGCGTATCCGCTGGGGCTGCAAGCGGTCCCCGACGCGGAGATCGTGCGCATCCATTCGTCCTCCGGCACCACCGGCACGCCCGTGATCATCCCGTACACGGCGCAGGACGTCACGGATTGGGCGGTGCAGTTCGCGCGCTGCTTCGAAATGGCCGGTGTGGGCGTCCTGGACCGCGTGCAGATCACGCCAGGTTACGGCCTGTGGACGGCTGGCATCGGCTTCCAGGCCGGCTGCGAACGTCTGGGCGCCATGGCCATCCCCATGGGTCCCGGCAACACCGAAAAGCAGCTGCGCATGATGGAGGACCTGCAGTCCACTGTTATCTGTGCTACATCGTCGTACGCGCTCTTGCTGGCCGAAGAGATCAGCCGCCGCGGCATTCGCGACCGTCTCAGCTTGCGCAAGGGTGTCATCGGCTCCGAGCGTTGGGGCGACAAGATGCGCGCGCGCATTGCGAACGAACTGGGCATTGAGATCTACGACATCTACGGCCTGACGGAGATCTACGGCCCGGGCATCGGCATTTCGTGCGACGCGCACCACGGCATGCATATCTGGGAGGACTTCTGCTACATCGAAGTGGTGGACCCGGCCACGGGCGCGGCGCTGCCTGACGGCGAGGTGGGCGAGCTGGTGATCACCACGCTGCGCAAGCAGGGCGCGCCGCTGATCCGCTACCGCACGCATGACCTGACGCGCATCCTGCCGGGCAGCTGCACGTGCAGCTGCGGCGAGCGCCATCCGCGCATCGACACGCTCACCGGCCGCACCGACGACATGTTCAAGGTCAAGGGCTGCAACATCTTCCCCGCACAAGTGGAGGAAGTCATCGCCATCACGGACGGAACATCCAGCGAATATCAGGTGATGATCGAGAACATCAGCGGCACCGACGTGCTCACCGTGCTGTTCGAAACGGACCTGCAGGGGGAAGATCGCAAACGCGCTGAAGAGCAGCTGGCGGCCATCTTCAAGGCGAAGATCGGGTGCACGCCTGAGGCGAAGGGCGTTCCGCTGGGCGAGCTGCCACGGTCCGAGAAGAAGACCAAGCGCATCTTCGACAGCCGCTACTAACACACGGCAGGAGGATGGAACATGTGCCTGGCTATACCAGCGAAGATCACGGAGATCGGTGACGACGGCCTGGCTGTTGCGGACATGCTGGGCGTGAGCCGCGCGGTTTCGCTTGACCTCACGCCGCACGCTGGCATCGGCGACTACGTGCTCGTGCACGCCGGTTTCGCCATCGAAGTCGTGGACGAGGCCTTTGCCACAGAGACCATCGAGCTCATGCGCCAGATGCCGGAGCTCGTGGCCGATGACCTCGGACCTGCGAATGGCGCGTCCGGCGCGCCTGACACTACGGCGAACGCGGCAAACGCGGCGAACGCGGGGACGCGCGCATGAGCGCGCCCATGGAGGAGCTGCTAGCGGACGTGCGCGACCCTGAGATCGCTCGCGGCCTGGTGCGCGCTATCGACGAGCTGGCACCGCGCGACCGCACGGTCACGCTCATGGAAGTCTGCGGGACGCACACGATGTCCATCGCGAAGAATGCCATCCGCGACCTCATGCCGCCCACCGTGCGCCTGTCGTCTGGGCCGGGTTGCCCCGTTTGCGTGACCGCGAACGCGGACATCGATCGCGCTATCGCGCTTTCGCGGCTGCCCAACGTCACTATTGCTACGTTCGGCGACATGGTGCGCGTGCCCGGATCGGATTCCAGCCTGTTGGCTGAGCAGGCGAACGGCGCCGACGTCCGTGTTGTGTATTCGCCGCTTGACGCTTTGGATATCGCGCGCCACGAGCCCGATCGCGAAGTGGTGCTCCTGGCCGTCGGTTTCGAAACCACCACGCCCATCACCGCTGCGACGCTGCGCCGCGCCCGCGCCGAAGGCCTTGCCAATCTGTCAGCGCTTTCCATGCATAAATCCATGCCCGGGGCGCTGGACGCCATCGCGAATGATCCTGAGTGCAGGATAGATGCGTTCATCCTGCCGGGGCATGTCAGCACGATCACCGGAACCGAGATGTATCGCTTCTTGGCGGACGACCACGGAATCCCGGGCGTCATCGCGGGGTTCGAAGCGAACGACATCCTGCAGGCCATCGCCATGATCTTGCGGCAGCTGCATGACGGCACTTGCCAGATCCAGACCGCCTACACGCGCTGCGTCATGGAGGACGGGAATCCGGTGGCGCGCGCGGCTATCGACGAGGTGTTTCACCCGTGTGATGCTGCCTGGCGCGGGCTGGGCGTGATCCCTGGCAGCGGATACGCCTTGCGCGAGGAATTCGCGAACATGGACGCAACGAAGCGCTTCGATGTGGAGGTTGTGCCGACCAAGGAGCATGCGGGTTGCCGGTGCGGAGATGTTCTGCGTGGCACGATCAGTCCGGAAGAGTGCGCGCTGTTCGGACGCGTGTGTACGCCCGAACAGCCCATCGGACCGTGTATGGTGTCAAGCGAAGGCGCCTGCGCTGCACATTTTCGCTACCGATAGCGTATCAAAGGGACAGGAAGCGTATCAGGGGGACGGAGGAGTGAGACATCCGCAGGATGTCTCACTCCTCCGTCCCCCTGATACAGACTCCGTCAGCTACGAAGAGATGCGCACACGGCTTCGCCCAGGGAAACGCAGCCGTCGTTCGGCGGCAACTCGCGATTCAGCACCACGGTGAACCCTGCATTCGCCAACTTTCGCGATGCCTGTTCCACCAGATAGCGGTTCATGAACACGCCACCCGTGAGCACGACGTCCGTGATCCCATAGAGCGCATCCACCATATGCGCAGACGAAATAACAGCACCAACCATGGCGTCATGGAACCGCCGCGCGATGACAGGCACGGGCACGTCAGCAGCCACATCGTCCAACAACGCAGCGAACACCGGCGCCGCGTCCAGCAGCAGCACTGACGTCGTCTCAGCGGTATCCCCCTCGCTGGCCGTGTTCTTCACGACGCTCACCGCGTACCGCTCATCCTCCTGCCAATCGCCCTCCAGCGCCTGCGCCATCGCCGCCTCCAGCAGCACGGCCGCCTCACCCTCATACGTTGGCTCCGTGCACACGCCCAGCAGCGCGCTGGCCGCGTCGAACAGCCGCCCCACCGATGACGTTACGGGTGTGTTGAGCCCTTGATCGATCATCTGCTCGCACACGCGCGCCTGCTCTGTCCCCAGCTGCTCCAGCGCCTGCGCCGCGCCCGCGTGCTCAAGCAGGTCGAACTCCCACAGCACCCCGTACGCCATGCGCAGCGGATGCTTGATGGCCGCCGCGCCGCCAGGCATGGGGACATACGCGAAGTTCGCGAAGCGTTCGAACGCCGTCAGATTCGCCAGCAACACCTCGCCGCCCCAGATGTTCCCGTCCGCGCCGAACCCGGTGCCATCGAACGCGATCCCGCACACGGGGCCGGGCATGTCGTTCTCCGCCATGGCCGCCACCACATGCGCATGATGATGCTGCACGCGCGCGAGGGGCAGCTTGCGAAGCGTTGCCTGTTCCAGCGCCCATTTCGTCGTCAGGTACTCCGGGTGCATGTCGCACGCCAGCGCGTCAGCCATCAGCCCGAACAGCTGCTCGTAACGCGCCTGCGTACCCAGCCATGCGTCGAACACCTCCGCGTTCTCCACGTCGCCGATGTGCTGCGACGTGAACGCTTCTCCGTCTCGCAAGAACGTGAACGTGTTCTTCTGCTCCGGGCCTGTGGCGAACACGGTGCCGGGCGTAGCCGCATCCTCTGCCGTCTGAGGTGAATCCGCATTCGTCATCGTCACGCGTTCACCCAGGCGAATAGGTGCGGGCGCGTACCCGCGCGCACGACGGATGAACTGCACGGCACTGCCCGCTTCGCCCAGGTCGAGCACGCGCAGCACCGTATCGTCGAAGCGCGTGAGGATCTCCCGGTCGTTGCCCAGGAACGCATCTGCAATCCCCGCCAGTTGCTCGTACGCCTCGGCATCGTTCGTGACGATGGGTTCGTCGTGCACGTTGCCCGACGTCATCACGAGCGCGATGGGCTGCGCCGCGCTATCACGGCTGCTGCCGCGGTTGTTGCCACGGTCGCCACCACGGTCGCTAGTGCCAGCGCCGACGCTTTCGCCACCGTTTTCGGAGATGAGGCTGGCGAAGTCATGTAAGAGCAGGTGCTGCACCGGGGTATAGGGCAACATGACGCCCAGCTCCGGCAGAGCACCGGCCACGCCAGGGGCCATGGCGGCCGCATTCGCCCACTTCAGCAGCACAACGGGGCGCTCCATGCCCGTGAGCAGCGCTTCTTCTTCGGTGGAGACGCGGCAGACCTGACGCACATCGGCCACGCTGCGCATCATGACGGCGAAGGCTTTGCCATCCCGCCCCTTGCGCTGGCGAAGCCGCGCGACGGCTTCAGCATCGTGCGCGTTGCACGCCAGATGGTAGCCGCCCAGGCCCTTGACCGCCAGAATGCCGCCATCACGCAACAGCTTCGCTGCGCGCATGAGCAGTTCATCGGACTGTTCGCGCGTGCGCGCAACTTCCACAGCGTCCGCCGTAGTGTCAGCCGCGCCGTTCGCAGAGCCCTCCTTCGTCGGGCTACCGTTCGCAGCGCCACCCGCGCGCCACGTGAGATGTGGCCCACAGGTGAAACACGCATCCGGCTGCGCATGGAAGCGCCGGTCGGCCGGATCCTCGTATTCGGCCTGGCACGCGCTGCACATGGGAAAGACGCGCATGGACGTGTTCGCGCGGTCGTATGGCAGCGCGCCGGTGATGGTGAAGCGCGGCCCGCAGTTCGTGCAATTGATGAACGGATAGCGAAACCGCCGGTCAGCAGGGTCGAACAGCTCGCGTTCGCAATCCGCGCACAGCGCCAGGTCGGGCGAGACCAACGTGCTCTCGTTCGCCGTTTCGTCATCAGAGAAGCGGATCTCGAACGTGTCGAACGGCTCCAGCGGCACCTCGTGCAGCTCGATCTCTGTGACCTGCGCGGCCGCAGGCGCGTTCTCTGAGAGCTCCATCACGAATTCGTCCAGCAGCGGCTGCTCGCCCTCGGCGTGGATGTGCACGCCGTCCACCGCATTCAGCACCCAGCCATTGATCAGATAGCGCTTCGCAAGGCGGTACACGAACGGCCGGAACCCGACGCCCTGCACGATGCCCTTCACCCAGATCTCCAGCGCTTCCACCATGGCGGCTCCTTGCTCGTGAATCATTCACTGCGTGCGATTATAGAGCTGTCGAACCGGAGCGCGCTGCAGGCGAAAGAGGGGGTGGCGGCTCAGGTTGCGGGCGCGCTCACGCGTTCGCGAACTTCGCCTTCAAGGCATCGACCACGCAGGCGGGCACGAACTGGCTGAACTCCGCATGCAGGCTGGCCAGCTCGCGCACGATGGAGGACGAGAGGTACATGAATTCCGGCGGACTCATGATGAACGTGGTCTCCAGATCGTAGTCCAGCTGATGGTTGAGCGCGTTCATTTGGAACTCGTACTCGAAGTCCGTGATGGCGCGCAGCCCTTTGACGATCATGTGCGCTTGGCGCGCTTGGGCGAATTCCACGAGCAAGTTGGAGAACGGCTCGACGGTGACGTTGGGGATGTGCGCGGTGGCGCGGCGAACGAGCTCTGTGCGCTCTTCCAGGGAGAAGAGCGGGTGCTTGCCCGCCGAGGCAGCGACGGCGACGATGACCTCGTCTGCCATAGATGCGGCGCGACAGATGATGTCGAGGTGCCCGTTGGTGATCGGGTCGAAGGTACCTGGGGTGATGGCGCGGCGCAGCATCTGGGATCCTTTCCGGTGGCGGTCATGCGTCGGTCGGATTATACCGAGTGTATCCGGGAAGCGTATCAAAGGGACGGAGGGCGTATCAGGGGGACGGAGGAGTGAGACATCCTGCGGATATCTCACTCCTCCGTCCCCCTGATACGCCCCCCGTCCCTTTGATACGCTTAGCTGC
>CANODU010000071.1 GCA_947565185.1 uncultured Eggerthellaceae bacterium
CCCTACACGACGCTCTTCCGATCTTTAAACAGCATGATGACGCTTCATTTGGGGATGTTCTTATACGTCTTTCGCCAAATGATGCAGTCAATAAATCTGCGGCCAGCAAGGTTTTGGCAACACTGTATTCTGATCTGCCGCCATGGGATGAGAATATAAGAAAAGCAATCGGACTTCCTCAAATTGATGGTAGCAAGCAAGTTCGTATAAACCATTCGATCGTATCGAAAATTCGATCAGAAAGACCTGCCTCACGAGTCTGGATTCTCCAGAAATCATTGAATGCATGCTTGAATTTATCATCTTTACATACATTGACTTCATGAACAGCCTTGACGAGATATCGATATTCATCAAGCTTCCATGCCGTTACATCATCTTCGACAATCCCATCTACATCAATTTTCATACATCCTCCTTCGGTCTGTTGGTTGACCGAAGGGGTGCTGTTTGGATGAGGAGAGCATCCGCCACGGTCACCACAACCATACGGACGCAAGTACCAGATGTACCAATGCACCAGAAGGGCAGATGCTCTCCTGATCGTGCATTGGGGAAAGATATTGTCCTTGTGTCCAAGGGTATGGTTGTGGTAAGCCGGATTCTATCACGCACCCAATACAGGTAACGGCTTGATGACGCATTATCCAAGAGTTCCCTATATCTCTTGGTATCTCCCTTAGAGATAGATGCGCATGAAGAAAAGCATACGCATCTACGAAGAGAAGCTGCAGAACCTTATATGTGCTGGCGGTTGCTTGTATCCACAAAGGATGAGGTTCAGGTTGATGTGGGTGCCGGCAACTGCCGGCACGCTTGAATGCGTGGCGATAAGCCGCGCCACAAACATCTTCTGAGTTTGGATTGCCGTGAACCGGCAACCCTTACATGCAGTGCTTGCACTGCGCTGTTAGTTTGTGCGGCGAGAAGGTCTATCAGAGCAGATTCCCTTCTTGCGCCGCATCATATGAAAGGATGTGATGGATCTGTGCATTGCACAGATCCATTGTTTAGTTTTCGTGCCGGCAGTTGCCGGCACCCACAAGGGTTGGAGCTTTCCCTTCGTAGATGGCGCGTAAGCGGCATCCAACCGGGCGATAAGCCACACCAGAGCGCATATCAGAGGGGACGGAGGAAGTGAGACGCGCAGGGGTGCGCATCTCACTCCTCCGTCCCCCTGATACGCTACAGACCGAGTTCCCGAAAGAGCATGTCTCGATAGGCAGCGTCATTCGATGCGCGCTTGAGGTCATCGATGCGACCGGCATCGAGGAGGGTGTCAGCAAGCCTGACGAATCGGGTCTCTCCTTCGACCAAACCCTCTTTGCGGCCCTCTGCCAGGCCCAGCTCGATGCCCTCCTTGCGGGCTTGATGCAGTCCTGCTCTGTGCGAGTGCTCGACGGTCATGAATCCCATGGCACGCTCCCTCCACTGGGCATCCGAGTTCACCTTGTCCACCACGGTGGATATCTTCCTTACGAGCTCATCATCTTGGGTGTTGGACGTGTGAATATAGTTTAGCAGCCCTGACCTCTTCTCATCCTCATCCTTGTCCCACGCGCTCGCATTGAGCACGAGCCAGTGGGATGCATCGGCCACATCTACGGTCGCGTCTTCCATGCACGTGCGCTCTAGGTGATACGCCGGAAGGCCGCGATGATAGGCATCGAAGTCGCACACGAAGATCACGTAGCTCTCGTAGAGGGTCGTGTAGTCCTCTCCCTTGTCCAACGTCGCCTGGTCGATAGATGCCTGGTAGTAGCGCATGCGACGTCCCATCGATGCCGTGGATGCGATCTGCATCTCGATGTCGAAGACCTTGTCTGAGCCGCGTGCGAAGACGTCCAACCTCACACCCTTGGCATCTGTTGCGGGGTCGAGGGTGTGCTCTGAGGTCAGGTATTCGATGTGGTCGATATCCATCCCCAAGAAGCGCTCGAGCACTTCCTTGCAGATCTCCGCGTCCCTCATGACCCTCCCGAACATGGGCGCGTCTTTGAGCTCCAGCATGCCATCTCTCATAGATGAGACCTCCTTGTCGTTAAGAACCCTGCCTAGACAAGATGGTGATGTCCCCATCTGCGAGTTATCTGCCAGATGCCTTGCAGCAGTTCATCAGCCTTTCATGGAGGTTCCTGCACGGATCTGCCACGATTCGAGACGGATGCGCATGTAGATCGCATGCGCATCTACGAGAGCTTGTTACCCGTTTTGGGTAGAGGTACAGGTTGATGTGGGTGCGGCCAACCGGCCGCACGAGTGAAAGCGCGGCGATAAGCCGCGCCGCAAACATCTGGGAAATGCTTTGGTTGGATGAGCGAAGCGAATCCAACCGCTTGCACGGCGCTAAGCGCCGTGCTGTTGGTTTGTGCGGCGAGATAGCCCGTCAGAGCAGGTATCCTCATGCGCCGCATCATATAAAAAGGATGTGATGGATCTGTGCTAAGGCACAGATCCACTATTTGAAAATGTGCGGCCGGTTGGCCGCACCCACAAGGATTGATGCCCTTTCAAAACAAAGGGCAAAAGCCCTTTGTTTTAGGCCGTTTGCGCGAAGCGCATAAGGCCGTTATGCAAAGAGGCATTGCAAAGCAATGCCGACACACTTGAACAGGCATGCTGTCTATTAAAGACGGAAGAACTTCTCAGAGGTGTAGTGGAGGAAATGATCGGCGTGAGCATACAGAAGGGTGATGCTGTCCGCTGAACGTTGGACACGCACGGAGGCCAAAGGACCTTCCAGCTGTGCCGCATCGCCGTCAACGAACAGGGTAGCCGCGCTCCGATCCTCCGGGCGATTGAACGTGATCTCAACCACATCATTCGCATCCGCTAAGATAGCGCGCGATACGAGGGTGTGCGGCGCGAGGGGCTGCACCACCATACCAGAGAACTCTGGTGTCACCAAAGGACCTCCCGCTGCCATTGCATACGCTGTGGAACCAGTGGCCGTGGCCACGATCAGACCATCTCCATTGAGATCCGCCATGGGAACATCTGAGATGCTGAAACCGTATCTCAGAATGGACCCTGAAGCACCGCGCGTGACGGAAGCCTCATTCACCGCGAACAGTTGAAGCTCATCCTCGCTGTCTTCGAAGGTGGCGATCACATCCAAGCAGCTGCGGCGGGAGGGGTGCAACTCCCCTGCCAAGGCACGCGTGACCAGGTCGATCACGCCTTCGTCGCTGGCATTGGCCAGAAAGCCCAAGTGACCGAAGTTGATGCCCACGATAGGCGATGCAGAGCGTATGGCCGCTGCGGTGCGGATGATGGTGCCATCTCCCCCTAAGACCACCGTGAGATGTACTGGTCCCGTAAGGCTTTGAGCGAAATCCTTGCGTGCGTCCACTCCAAATAGGTCACTGGAATCTACCATGCAATGCTCATATCCGAGCGTGTCCAGATACGCGCAGAGCGTGAAAGCCGCTTCCGTGGCTTCCCGCTGCTCTTTGTTTCGCACGATGAGGATCTTCATCTGAGGGGGCCTTTCACCGTCATGCATCCTCTCATCTTAGCCGAAGATGCAAGAAACGCCGCACCTTGACGGTACGGCGTTTCCAAAAGATATACAGAAGCTGATGCTTACTCCTCAGCGGCACCCGCATAGTTGCGCTGCACCGTTGGGTCCACCTGGATGCCAGGGCTCATGGTGGAAGAGACGGTGATGGACTTCACGTACTTGCCCTTCGCAGCGGCAGGCTTCATGCGCAGGATCTCATCGTAGACTGCACCGTAGTTCTCAGCCAGCGCCTCAGGAGTGAAGCTCTTCTTGCCCATGATGACATGGCAGATGCCATAGCGGTCAGCACGATACTCCACGCGACCGCCCTTGAGCTCGGAGATGGCCTTCGCAACGTCATTGGTGACCGTACCCAGCTTCGGATTCGGCATGAGGCCGCGCGGGCCGAGCACCTTGCCCAGACGTCCCACCTTGCCCATCTGGTCCGGCGTTGCCACCGCAGCGTCGAAATCGATGTTGCCGGCATTGATCTGTTCCATGATGTCATCGGTGCCCACCAAGTCAGCGCCAGCCTCCTGCGCCGCCTTCGCTGCTTCGCCCTCAGCGAAGACAGCCACACGCACGCTCTTGCCAGAGCCATTGGGGAGGCTCACGGTGCCACGCAGCTGCTGATCCGCTTGACGGGTGTCGATGCCCAGACGGAAATCCGCTGTCACGGTCTCATCGAAGTTGGCCGTGGAGATCTCCTTCACGATCTTCATGGCCTCAAGAGGCGCAACCTCTCCTTCGGGAACCTGCTTCTCTGCTTCAAGGTACTTCTTCGACTTCTTTGCCATCTTCTCATTCCTTTCGTGGTGGATGGCGAGCGCCTCACGAGCGCTCTCCCACTTCTTTGGATCCTCTACAGAGGAATGGGTGCGCTCTAGGCAGCGCTCCCTTCGCCTTCATCGATGGATTCGCCCTTGAGGAGCGCAGCCAGCTTGCGCGTGACCTCATACTTCTTCTTGAGCTCACGACCCTCGATGCGCACACCCATGGAACGCGCGGTGCCGGCGATGATCTCCTTCGCAGCATCGATGTCATTCGCATTCAGGTCGGGCATCTTGATCTCAGCGATCTCGGTCAGCTGCGCATCGGTGAGCGTGCCCACGGTCTGCAGCTGCGGGATGCCAGCACCATGCTCGATGCCCAGCTTCTCCTTGATCAGCACAGCGGCCGGCGGCGTCTTGCAGATGAAGTCGAAGGTCTTGTCCTCATAGACCGTGATCTCCACCGGGATGATGGTGCCAGCCTGATCCTGCGTCTGCGCGTTGAACGCTTGGCAGAACTGCATGATGTTGACGCCCTGGGCGCCCAGCGCAGGTCCTACGGGAGGAGCCGGATTCGCCTGCCCCGCAGGTATCTGCAATTTGATGAATCCAGATACGTTCTTGTCAGCCATGTTCCTTATACCTCGCTCAAGCCTTGTACTCTTCTGTATATCCACAAGGTGCTCATGCTCATGCGAGAAGCCCCGGTCCACTCGGGCGCATAGGCGCGAACACCGCTGTGTGCTATATCTTCTCCACCTGCTCGAACGTGAGCTCCACAGGAGTCTCACGACCGAAGATGGAGACCATCACCTTCACCTTGCCTGCATCCGGCATGACCTCGGAGACCATGCCATCGAAGTCCTTCAGAGGACCTGAGATGACATGAACGGCCTGCCCGACCTCCATGCTGGTGGTGGTCTTCTTTGGCGCAGTGACGCTGGTGCGCCGCATGATCTTGTTGTATTCGTCGCGAGTCAAGGGAGAAGGATGTCCCTGGCTCCCAACGAATCCGGTGACGCCGGGCGTATTGCGCACGGCAGCCCAGCTCCTATCGTCCATCTCCATCTTCACCAGGACATACCCGGGGAAGACCTTCTTCTGGACCTCTTTGCGCTTGCCGTCGTCCTTGATCTCCGAGACCATCTCTTTGGGGATCTCTATCTTGAAGACGTTGTTCTCAAGGCCCATGGTCTCGATGCGTGTCTGCAGATTGGCCTTCACCTTGTCCTCATACCCTGAATAGGTATGCAGGACGTACCACTTCCTTGCCATCGTCAACCCTCCGAACCGCTGTCGCCCTGCGCGCCTGCATCCGCGCTACCGTCGCCACCTTCAGCGCCAGTACCGGCAGAAGCATCCGCGGAAGAGCTTGCACTGGATGCATCAGAGCCGGACGCATCCGCACCTGATGATCCATCCGTCGAGAAATCACCGCCGGAGAAGACGCTACCCCAATCGATGGAGGAGGGGTCTGCTCCTGAGAGCAAGATGAGCAGCGGTGTGATGATCAGATTGTCCAAGATGGCAACGAAGACGCCGAAGAACACGAGCGCAACCACGACGACGCCCGTCCAGCGCATCACATCGATGCGCGTAGGCCACGTGACCCGCTTCAGCTCTGCCTTGACGTCGCGGAAGAACTGGAAGCGCTTCTTCTTAGGCTTCTCTTCGGTCTTCTTGGCCTTCTTGGGCGCCTCGGATTCCTTGGCCTTCTCAGGCTTGCCTTCCTTCTCAGCCTTCTTGAAGAGGCCCTTCTTCTCAGGCTTCTCCTCTGAAGCAGCAGCCTCTTTGGGCTGCTCCTTCTCTAGAGCTTCCTCCTGCTCGCGCTCTGCCTTGCGAGCCTGCCGAGCGGCGGAAGCCTTGGCCTTCTGTGTCTTGGACTTCTTTGCCATGTGGATCCTTAAGCGTGTCTTACCGAGAACTTCTTTATTACACCAAACAAGCAGCCTCTATCGAAGCTGCTCAAGCACATCAAAAATGGCACGCCAGGAAGGACTCGAACCCTCAACTTTCGGTTTTGGAGACCG
>CANODU010000072.1 GCA_947565185.1 uncultured Eggerthellaceae bacterium
AGGACACCGTTGTTCCCGGTATTGGCAAGCGTGACATTCACCTTAGAGATGCACCTGTTCAGCTTCGCCGACTTAGTTATTGCGCCAGCAACGCCGCCACAGCTCACGCCATAGGTTCCAAGATTTCCCTGTACATATATGTCTTCGAGTGAACTCATGCATAGGCGACCCGATATGAACCCGCCATAGCAAACGTTAGAGGCACCTGAAGAGCCAACCTGCAGCACACCGCCCGCCACTTGAATCCTGCTGAACTGCGAGCCACCATCTCGCGTGTCTTTCCCCGCGACATTTGCAAAGCCATCATCACCGGAAACGAATCCGATCTGGGATCTTCCGCTCAGCAATACATTGTCGAAGAAGATATCTGAGAACTTCGACATGTACGACCTTGACGCAATCAGCGATACAAACGATACGCTGGCGGCATCCTGAAGGTTCTTCGAATTCGTGATGACAAGATCGCTGATCTCAGCAAAGCACACGCGGTCGAACAGCGACGCCCCATCAAGCCCGGTTATCGTGTGCCCATGGCCGTCGAACACCTTGGGGTCTACCTGGGTTCCGCTCAGCAATTGCGTGATCACGGAAGATCTCTTCGTGTCCGCAGCCGCATTCGCAGACGACCATTCGCTCAGATCAAGATCAGCTCTGAGATGGAACTTGTTTACACCAAGCTTTAGGTCGTCGTTTACGCCAACGAGATCGTCGACCGACCATATGTTGCGCTCGAACCGTATGTAGCTTATGTTCTCCAGCTCACAATTGACGTTGGTGGGAGACACGGCGTCGGAAGCAACGCCTTCAAGCGTCAGGTCCTTGATGTATGCATGACGCGCCCCCTCGAAAAGACCGCCGAGCGGGCTGTCCTTCACAGAGATCGTATGGCCCTGCCCGTCGAACTTGCCATAGAAGACGCCGCCGAGCAACGCGCTGCCGGCCTCGAACTGAACGCTGCTGACATCGATGTCGTTGTCGAGGACGTAGTTGCCTTGCGGGTTGTCCGTAACCTTCAGCAGGTCGCTCAGCGTGCTGATATGGGTGACGGGCTTCGGATTCTCGTAGATCCCGTAACGGAAATCATCAGTCACGCGCTTCATCATGTAGAACATGCGGATGCGCAACGAGGACATGGACCCCAGATTGCGATCGTGCATGCTGGCATCAGACTTCAGGGCTACCTCGAACTTGTCCACCAGATCGTCGAAATCAGCATAGGCAAGGGTATCTTTCTTCGTCTCGATGCCGCTCCACGTCTGCATCTGCCATTCCTTGTAGGAAGAGCAGCCCGTGATCTGCTTGAGCTTCTGAAGGTCATTGCCACCCGCGCTTCCGTACGTCGCGAACGCATCATATCCTTCGCGGCCCATCATGCGATACATCATCACCTTGAAGGAGCGCGAGTCGGGATAGAAGGTGTTGGCATGCACCGGGAACCACCACACACCGCGGTTGTCCTCGCTGACATATATCTGCCGCTGCCAGGTGATGCTGCCGCCATCGGGGATGCCTCCGCGCAGGAACAGCTGGTTGTCGTAGACCTCTTCGATGGTCTCGAACTTCTTCGAGCCGTCGTTGAACACCGATTCGTTCACCGGCATGGTGGCAGTGGTGCCATCGTAGCCGTCAAGCACTTTGCTTCTGGAGCAGAGCACGGTCGTGTTGGTGCCGGAATCCAAGGGACTGGTCCCGTTCTGTCCACTGAACCACACCTGCGACGCCACGGCGTTCTGCTCGTCCTTGTCAAGCCGCAAGAACGCCTGAAGCGCGGCGTAGTCGAGAACGTCCAGCGTCTCGTAGGCCTTCTTGTAGAAGTCGTCCGTCTGATCTTTCCCATAGATGCGGTCCCGGGTATAGTTCGACATGATGTCGGATGAGATGTTGTAGTCGTAGCAAAGGTTGAGAATCGGCGACAAGGATCCATGACCCTGAGTGAGAAGGCCGTCGGTGAAGTCCTCGTTGGAAGCACCGTCGCGGCGCCCGGCGCCTAGGAAGACATCATTATCCAAGGCGTGGGCGAACTCATGCGACCAGTAATAAGCCCATCCGCATGAAAGGGATGTGTAGGCAAGGAACAGGATGCGCTTGCTGGTAGGCGACGAGCTATAGGTGGCAGCCGCTGCGCCCTGGCCCCCCGTGGTGTCGTACAGCTCGCTGACATCGAAGAAGTTCTTCTGCCAAGGGTCCTCGGTGTAGAGCTTGCCCCACAGCCCGTGACTCTCGTAGTAGACATTCTGGGCGGTGCCGTAGTCGTATCGCGAGGTCATGTTGTCCAATGTCAACACGATGGTGGTGTTCACGCGCTCCTTGCCCACGATGGTCGCTACTGTCGACGAATACTTCGCAGCATGAGGGAAGATGTTATCCAGCCTTGCCTTGAAGGATGCCCGGAATGCATCGTTGAATTGGAAATTGGCAGGAGCCGTATAGATGTAGGTGGATCCGCACGCGAAGAGCATGGATGTCGATCCCATGTACATAGCGCCGGGTTCCATGGTGAGCCAGATAGGAAGGTAGTCGGGATAGCGTCGCGATGCCTGATCCCAGCCGCGCCAATAGAGCTCCCCTGTTTCAGGATGACCATCGATCACAGGCGGCTTGTATTCGTGATAGAACGCGATGGTTGACATGTAGTCGGCGAACCAGTTGGCCACGTCGTTGTAGTCGGACGCGCGCATGACGAGCGTCTTGACCAGAGTAGTAGCATCGCCGATGCCGGAGAAAGGCCTCAGCCTGTTGTAGATCACCGTGTTCGAAAGCAAGCGGACCATAGAATACGAGAGCATGGAATCAGATCGCACGTCGTAGGTCATGTTCACCAGCGAAAGCCCCGGCTTTATCACCCCACCGCGGAAGGCCACGATGAGGAACGCGTTCGCGTTGTTCTGATACCCCGTCTCCTCGCTGCCGCCGATGCCGAAGTTCAAGAATCTGTCCCAATAGTTGTAGAGGAACAAAAGGTTGAACATCTTCAGTTCGACTGCAGTGGAGTGCCAGTCATTCGTAGGCGTTGCGTTCTCAGCCGTCCTCATGTAGTAGTTCCATAGTTCGGAATCTGAATACATCGGGTTCCAGGTAGGGATATTGGTAAGCAGGTTAGCTGCAACTTCCTCAGCTTTGTCGTGGATGTTGCGATCGAAGTAGTCACGCACCGTGCGATGCATCTTCACGCTGGAGTTGAACGGCGCAAAGTAGTCGTTGTAGGTCTTCGAACGGATGAACGCCGCCATACGATCGATGCCAGGCTGCGCCCCTTCGCCAAGCGTCCAGAAATCGGGTTGGTACAGGATGCCCGCGTCGCCCATCGTGTACGAGGCGGTAAGCGAACTGGTTCCCAAGAACTGCACATCGGTCGTCTCGGACGTGCCGTCCGAGAAGTAGACGACGTTGCGGACGATGTCTTCTTCTTCGCCTTCGAACATGCTGACTTTCATGCCCTGGTCAGCATGCACGGGCCAGAGCTCCTGGATGGTCTTGCTGTAAAGACCGCTGGTCGTGGGGATGGCGTTGCCGGACTTCACGATGTCTTCGTAGGATGCATACGGTGCTAGCTTATAGGCGTTGCGGTAGGCCTGATCGCGGCTGGCATCGTAGCCTGGCGTGCTTGCGATGTTCGCCATCATGGTAGCGTCGTTCGAGGTCGGCTGGCCCGAGATGACCTTCACGTAGCCTTCCCAGTCTGCACCTTTCGAATACAGCACTTCGAAGGTCTTCGGTTCTTCACCAGCACCAACAGGCAGTTGCAAAGTGATGTATATGCAGCCATCCCTCAGATCCGCAGAAAGCACGGGGCTGTAGAACGATGGCATGTTGAGCATCTGAACGTATGCGGTATGCCTCTCAGGATAATTGTTGATGTAATTCACAAAGACGTCTCGTGTCTGAGGAGACCCGTAATTGTTATAAATGATGACGGACGTTATGTCCTTCAGCACCACGTCAGTGGAATACGAATCGCTTTGAGCCTGAGGGCTTTGCGCGCCGAAGAGGCCTCGAGCATGCGGCGTCACGAATGTGGAAGCGTTCATATCAGAGCCCTCTGCATGCGCGGCAAGCTCCTGTTCGCTTGGTTGCCTGACCACCACGTCTTCCGAAGTCAGCGTGGGGCCATGGACCACCGAGGCCTCTTCCGCCTCTTTGGCCTCCCTCTGCGCGACCTCAACTTCTTCCTCGGTGAAGGTCTTGCTCTGCGCAGCCGCCTCGGCTGCCTCTCGTTCGGCTTCCGCCTGGCGCTCTTCGTCTGCGCGCACGGCGTCTTCGAAGCCTTCTTGCTCGTTCGCGCACTTCTCAGCCGGATCGACTTGGTTGGTCCTCGTGTATTCGCCTGTGAGGGATTCGACGATGAATTCGTCATTCAGATCTTCCTCAGTGATGACGCCGTCGGCAAGATAGCCGTCGAGCACAGCCTGCTTCTCTTCCTCGGTTTGAGGAAGAGCGGCTTGCACCTCACCTCCAAGGATGCCTGACATATCTCCTTGCGAGATCACGGAGCCCTGCGCATCCACCACTGTGCCGTCAAAGGGCACCGTCACGGAGATCTGACTTCCCTGCATCCCTGTTGAGGAAGCAGAAGCTGATCCTTCTTCAGATGAGATCGCGCCATTGCCCTGATCGAGAGCCAATGCTGAAAGCGGGAACGCAGGCACGACGAGAGCGCCTGCAACTATCAGGGAGATGAAAGCGCGCAAGCAGTGCGCTGCCCTCTTTTTCGTAACCTGTTCCAGCACTTTCGGCATCCTTTTCGCCATCAGAACGAACAGCAGGCACAGTCGCTTGATATTATAAAGTCCAGGTTACAGTTCATCAACGCTTCACGCACCCAACACAGCGTATCACGGGGACGGAGGCGTGATACAGACCGTTGCTTGACGCCTCCGGGATCAGGCTGGCATACGCATCGTCTCTGGAGTTCGCGCACAACCTTCTCGTAACGCAAGGCGTACCATGGAAGCGCATCCAACAACACGTTCGCGCAACGGAATAGAGGCAAGTCATGCTGTACGACGATGTGGCGCTGATATTCGAAGGCGGCGGCATGCGCAACGCATACACTGCCGCCGTCGTCGAGGCTTTGCTGCAAGACGACATCATCTTCCCCAAAGCCTACGGCATCTCCGCCGGAGCTGTGCTCGCAGCGTTCTACGCTTCCCGCAATCCCAAGCGCGCCAAGGCAACGTTCACGGAATCCGTCCTGATCTCTGATAAGGGAATGCTGGTGAACCTCCTGGAAGGAAGAGGAGCGTTCAACCTGCAGTACATTCTGGAGGGGCTTGCTGAGGAGAACGCCGAAGAGAACAACGAGTGGACCTTCGATTTCGAGCAGCTGAAACATGGCGCCACCGACGTGCATATAGAGGCGTTCGACATTGACTCCGGTGAGACAGCCTCCTGGACGCGAAAAGACATGCACACGATGACGGCTGCTCTGGAACGCGTGAGGGCGTCATGCTCGTACCCCCTGTTCATCCCTGCAACCCAGATAGACGGGCGCCGCTACGCTGACGGCGGCATGGGCAAGAGCCATGGCATATGCCTGCAGGCGGCTATCCATGATGGCTTCAGGCGCTTCTTCGTCGTAAGGACACAGGAGCGCAGCTATAGGATGCCACGCCTCTCGATCGAGAAGAGAGATGCCTACCGAGTCGCATATGCGAGGCATCCGAAGGTCACGCGTGCCTTAGAAGAGCGGCCGGATGCATATAACACGCTGCTCGACCGCCTAGAAGCGCTTCGCGAAACGGGGGCGGCCTACGTGTTCTGCCCGGACAGCATGCCGATAACCTACAAGACAACCGACTACGACGCTTTGTGCCGCGCCTATGACATGGGGCTCGCCCAATGTGAACGCGAACGCTCCGCCTGGAAAGCGTGGCTGAATTCGAGCATCACATCTCCCTGACGCCCCTGCTATCTGCCTTGGTTTCAGTTTGAAAAAGGACTGCATGACCTCTCGCCTTTCGTCGAAGCAGTGGGATATCGTTCGTCAGAACAAACGCAACCTCCAAGGAGGCTGAGATGAACGAACGGGAGATCGTCTTAGCGGGCGGATGCTTTTGGGGCACCGAAGCATATTTGAAGCAACTGCCAGGCATAGTGGACACAGAAGTCGGATACGCGAATTCCCTCATACCCCATC
>CANODU010000073.1 GCA_947565185.1 uncultured Eggerthellaceae bacterium
CGTGCGCGAATCCAAGCCTGCATACATGAAGTTCATAGACGAGGTGCGCAAGCCGAGCCCTGTCTGAAAGTCATCGATGGCTTGATTGTAGTAGCTGCTATAGAAGCGAAGGGCGTTCAACCCTTGCAAGAGATTCCCGTTATGGATCTGATCCACATTCGCCACATCATAGCGCCAGAATTCATCATCCTCTATCTGAGAGAGCTCCGTTGTTGGATCCCTTCCCACAACGAGCTTATACGAGCGGCCAAGTCCCGCCATGTTCACTGCCCAACGTGAACCTGAATCAACGAACTGGCTGCTGTAAGTGTTGAAGATGAAAGCAGCCCCAACCACGATAGAGAGCAGGACCCCACCCTGCTTCGCCACCTTTGAAAGACCCAAAGACCCTAAGAGCAAGACCAGGACCACAAAGAGCATGACCAAGCCGAAAAGGGCATTGCGAGAAACAAAAGGGAACAGCAGGAACGTGACGAAGAGCGCATAGATCACTGCATAGCGGAACACCCTCTTTGCCGTGCGCTTGCTCGCCGCGAGGCATTCCGGAAGCATGGAAGCCACGATGTAGCCCATGAGCAATACGAGCGCCCACACCCACCGGTTATTGGCATAGGCGAATCCGTTGAAGATGCGCCCGATAGCCGGAATGCAGAGGAAGACCATCATGGCCACGAACAGCGTACGCATGATCTTGGCTTCGGCCGGGCAGGGAAGCTCTGCTGGCTTCTGCGCAAAGAGCATGAAGAGGCAGATGATGGCAATGGCAGAGAAGCCATAGGCGCAATCGGCGCCCACATCCGCGATGCCTCCGAACCCAAGCAGCAGATCGCGATAGTAGTTGATGTTATAGAGAAGCTCATCAGAGCGTTCAAGCCCGATGCGCCCTTGCCCCAAGATAGCCATAGCCGATGGCACCAAGATGATGGCGCTCAGGGCCACACCTATCACGATGCAACCCAGGAAACGTGCAAACAGACTGAAGAAGAGCTTCGCTCCTTTTTGGCCTGGCATGAAGATGAAGCGCACCACGCAATAGAGCAGGAGCAACAAGCAAGTGGCATAGCCTAGCGTAAGGCCACCCAAGAACGCGAGCGCCATGGACACGATGAAGAGCACCGGGCTCCTACGATCGAAGAGCTTCTCTGCACCCCACATGACCAACGGACCTAAGATCAGGGGGTACAGCATGAATATCTGCGTGAAAGCGATGGTCGTGAACCCGCTAAAGAGATAAGCCATAGACGCGACCAGCGTCGCAAAGCGCGTCTTGTCTCTATAGAAGCAAAAACCCGAGAAGACGAGTCCTGCAATATAAAGCCGTATGGGAACGGTGAGGTTCAAAGCGATGTCAGCTGCCTGCACAGGAATGAAGACAGAGATCAGGTTCAGCGGATCGCCTATGCAGGAGAGCAGCGTGATGAACGGGTCTCCACCCCAGCCGATCTGGCTCGTCCAAAGCGGAAGGTCTTGACCTGTGAGCACATTGCCGATGAGCTCGCGCAACCACATGCCCTCATAGGCGAAGAACACGTATTGCTGCGCAAGGCCGTCAACGCCCCAGATGAATCCCTTGCCTGCCAGAAGAAGAGAGAAAGACATGACCGCCATCATGACGATGAACATGATGGTATAAGGGCCCAGATAGGCCTTCCACCCCTGAGATGCGTCCAAACCGCCTATCCAGCTCTTGATGCGTGCGATCACGCGTGATCCTCCAACCCCAGATGCTCTTTCCAGTAAGGGATGCTGGTGAGGTACGGCGCTGCATCACGATAGGCTTGCGCCACCTCAGCGCCGCGCTTGCGATGATCCGCACACGCTTTTGCCCAACGCTTGCGAATGGCACGCCAACGCCCCCGGTCCATGAAGCGCACATGAGCGGTCTTGCATTCCCTGTCGCACGCGACCAGAACGCGCGTGGCTATCTGGCCAGGCGAGAAGACGGTATAACCCCCGTAATACGCTGTGGCTGGCTCATCGCGCAGAAGTGCATCGGGGAGCACGTGGCGGTCATAAGGCAGAGAACGAGCAAGCTTCAGCGGGCGGCTAGCGATGCGATCCTCTCGCACGAGCTCCGTGTCAGGAGAGAACTCCGCGAACGCCTGCGCCAGATCAGGGTGGTCCTCCCCCGCTTTCGCAAGCGCCTCATCCAAGGGGATGAGCTTTTCGGCCTTGGCATTGTTCGCCTTGAAGATTGCCTCTCCGCTTGCAGCACCCAGCCACTCCGGACCCTTCAGGTAATCCTCCAAGCCTTCCACCATGAGCTCTGCCGTCTCATAGGCCATGGCGCGCAAGTACAGCTGGAATGTCCTGCTGGCGCGCGCAACGAAGAGCGCCTCATTCGACATGCCATGGATGGCGTTTATGAGCATATAGTTGCGGATGAACTGATAGCTATCCACCGGCGCGCGGAACTTGTGCGTGAACGCCGCATGCCAGACGCAGATCCCATTCATGGTCATGTACGTCGGCTTCGCGCGCATGCCGAACTCCACGTCATCGCAGCGCACGAAGACGGGAAGCGGTAACCCTGCCTCGCGAATGGCGGAAAGCGGGATGCAGGAATACCACCAGGCGCCGTAGGCCTTCGGCGCTTCAACATCCAACACCTCATTCATGGCAACATCAGCCAAGGTGTCCATGAACAGGTTTCCCTTGAGCTGCTGATAGATCCCCGTAGGCAGCACATGGGACACATCTTCGAACTGCTTGTTCGGATGCTCTATCTCAAGCATCGCACCATTGATGAAGGCGTCCTCATAGGCAGCATTGCGAAGAGCGAGCAGGTTGTAGGTGCGGATCAGGCTCTCAGGCGATATGCGCACGTCATCGTCCATCAAGATGACATGCGTGAAGTCCTCATCAGACTCCAGCGCCTCCAGCATGCCCCGTGCGAATCCAGCGGATCCACCTTCGTTCGGATTCGGCACGATGGTCACGCCATCTCCTGAGAGCGCTTCCACATCAAGCGTGCGTCCATTGTCCACCACGAACATATGGAGCTTGTCTGCCACCGCCTCATCTGTCTCCAAGACATCGCGTCGCACCATCTCTATATTGGGAATGATGTAACCCTCGTTCTTGAAGGTGGTGGTGGCAATGGCAAGACGCACATCTCGGATGCGCTTCTTCGGGACCTTCGTTGACCACGACGCATGCCGTAGCGCCGTCACCCCTTCCGAGGTGATCGTGCAGCCGACGATGGCCATGCCCTGAACAGGGACCTGCACTTTGACGCTTTGATACTCCGATGAACCCTCGAAATGCACGGCGTTTCCGATCTGCACTGATGCAGTGTCAGCCTTGATGGCAGAAGAGGTGAAGTTGCGAGCGACGGGAGGCGCGTCCTTGGGATCAAGGGCGTCCAGCGCTATACCGGTCAGCTGCACATCGCACGCATCGCCCACCAGCTCCAGATGAAGCGTCACATCATCCACACTGGCATACGTGCTCCATTTCACGGCTGAGAGCGCGTTGAAATACGTGAGAAGGTCAAGGCTCCCTTCGAATGCGAGGGATGCATCCTCTTCTTGGTAGTCGACGGAGCCCGATGCTCGATAGAGGAGCTCTGGATAGCACCTCAAGTGATCAGGCAACTGCAAGAGGATGTTCGCAAGCTTGAAACGGGTCATGAGACTCCCTTACTTGATGGGGCGATCTGGAAATAGCTGGAAGATTGGTCCAGATTCCGGTTGAAATAGGGGTCGCCAGCAGCCCGCACGCCCGGCCACTTCGCATCGAAGAGCGCAAGGTCCTCTTCGGAGAAATCAGGAGCGTTCGTTTCATTGTCATAATGGATATCAGGGCACTTCTCGTCTGTTTGCACCTTGACCGTGCACATCTGCACGATGCGCCTACCTGCATCCATCACGCGCTGGCAGTAATCCGCACATCCGATCTCTGTCTCATACTCTGGATCGAACCCGCCCGCTTCGTCAAAGAGTGCCTTCGGCGTCATGAGGCCCAAATAGCTGACAGCGCTATTGTTCTGAAACGCGCGCGTGTTGCATTGGTATCCTGGAAAATCATCAGGATAGCCTCTATAGAGCGGCATGATGCGCTCGCTCGTCACGGCAACGCCATAGCACTTGACGCTTCCATCCGCGTAGAGCGTCTTAGGCGCAACCACGCCCACGCCTTCTCGCCTGCACATCCCCAGCATCTGCTCTAAAGGCTCTGGAGTTTGAAAAACAGCATCCGCATCCATGAATACCAGGTATTCGCCTGATGCGTCATGAGCACCTTTGTTGAAGCGCGAGAACTTGGATGCACCGGCCTCGTCATGGAGCACCGTGCATCCCCCTCGCGCGTCGTCTTCGACGAAGCCGCCGTTGAAGACGATGATGACCTCAACATGATGATACCCATTGGTCTGTTCGAAGAGCTCTATGAAAGCTTGAGCGCGGGCTGAAGACGTACCGCCGTCAATGACCACAGAGACCACGGGCTTCTCTTTATTGGGTCTGAACCACAGATTCTGCGTATTCAATATCCCCGAACCGATGATATTCGCATCACTGAGGGATGCATCCATGTTATTCGCGATGGCCAACCTTGACGCCACCTTCGCATAGGGCTTCGCGTCAGGATTGTTCGCCGTAGATTCATCGGTCATGCGCCAGTGATACAGAACCCGACTCTCATGGTGAACCGTTCTTGCCTTTGACGCAGCGAATAGCACCATGTTGTAATCCTGAGCCCCATCGAAGCGAGCATTCGGAAGAGCATCTTAGATGAGATGCTCTTCCGAATGGTCATGAGATGGATGATGCCGTTCCAGATCGGAAGAGCGTCGTGTAGGGAAAGAG
>CANODU010000074.1 GCA_947565185.1 uncultured Eggerthellaceae bacterium
GGGGCGGACACCACGGTCATGGCGGCCTGTTCGCCGTAGAACCCATGCATGCGATCATGCACGTTCTTGACGGCTATCCCCAACCCGGTGGTGGAATCGGGATGCATGATGCTCTGACGGGCCTGTTCATCCATGCCAACGCCGTTATCAGTCACATGGATCAGCACGTCAGGGCGCTCTACGGAAGCCGTGATCTGCACTGAGAGCAGGCCCGATGGGGGCATGGCGTGCTTGACGGCATTCTCTACCAGCGGCTGCAGCAAGAACGGTGGCACCAGCATCTCTTCGATGTCGCTTGCCATGGTGCCCAGATCCACATCCATGGCCAACCGGTCTTCTCCGAAGCGCGCCACCTCGAAGGAGAAGTAACGCTGCGTCTGCTCCAGTTCGCGCAGAAGCGGGATGCGATCTTGCGCATTCTCCAGCGTGGAACGGTAGAAGACAGCGAAATCACGCAGCAGCACACGCGCCTTCGCTGGATCGGTGCGGATGAGCGATGCGATGGTGTTGATGGTATTGAACAGGAAATGCGGGTTGATCTGGTTCTGGAGCATCTTCAGCTCCATGGACGTGGCCAGCTCGCGCTGCTCTTCCAGCTCAGCGGCGGCGATCTGCGTGGACAGGAGCGTGCCGAAGCCCTGCGCGATGGATTTCTGCGTTTCGGTGATCTTGCGCGCGCTGCGGTAGTAGAACTTGAGCGTGCCGAAGATGTCGCGCCCCACGGTGAGCGGGATGATGATGGCCGCTTCGATCATCTTCGTGCCTTCCGGGAACCCGATGTCCTCCCGCGTGTAGATCACGCGCGGCTCGCCTTCGGCGATCACTTCGTGCGTGGCCTGCGTGCGGATCTTCGCTCCGGAAGGGTTGTCCGCCTCCATGTAGCCAGCGTAGCCCAAGATGATGTCGCGATTGGTGATGGCCACGGCGATGGCTTGGGTGCTGGGCAAGAGGATCTCGCAGATGCGCTGGGCAGCTTCTTCGTCCAGGCCTTCGCTGGTGAGGTCCACCATGGTGCTGGAAAGGCGCAGCATGGCGTCAGTCTGGCGCGCGCGGATGGAATCCGGGTCCAGCAGCAGGCGGATGATGATGGCCACGCTGATGGTGAAGATGAGCCCGGACAGGATGACGATGGGCACCGACATGGGGGATGCGAAGATGGTCCAGATCAGCGTCCCCGCAGCGATGAGCGCCACCAGCCCTGCAAGCATCTCCAACGAAAGCGGTCGCGGCATCAGATGGCGGATCCGCTTCTTCTTGTCGAACGTGCGCATAAGCCTCCTTGCACCGGGGTCCAACAAAAGCCGGACGTTTTCCAAAGGTTTTTTACAAACGATACCCGAACCGTTAATATACTTACAGCTCATTGCGCGCATTTTGTTCATTGCGCGCCGGAAAAGCAAGGAAGCGATAATGACGGGAAATATGCAAAACGGCCCGACGCCTCAAGGGAGCGTGCCCGGGTCCGCTTCGAATATGCCATCGCCCCAGTCCCAATTCCAACGCGTGGTCCAGTCGCAGCCCATGCCGAATCCTGCGGCTCAGGGCGGTCCGGCCACGGGGCGGCCTCAGCAGCAGATCCCGCAGCAACAGGTTCCGCAACAGCAAGTTCCGCAGCCTCAGCCGCAGCGCAATCCGCAGATGGGCAGCATCCCGCCAACGCAGCAGCCCGCTCCGCAAGGGGCAGGCGGCGGTCGTCCTCCGCAACATCGGCCAAGCGGGAACACACCGGGCGGCAACAATCGCAAGCGCAATCTTGGCATCCTGATCGGTGCCATCGTCATCGTGATCATCGTGGTGGTCTGTGCGTTCTTCTTCGCCGGTGGCGCGAACAGCGGCTTCTATGATCCCGCTGCGAAAGAGGGTCAGGCATCCTACAAGACGCTGGAGGAGATCGAAGCCGAGCGCAATCGTCAGATGCAAGAGGGCATGCTGAACATCTCCATCGCCAGCCAGATCGAATTCGAGAACGGCACGGCGCCGGGCACCGCCTTCATAGAGAACGTACCGTCCAACAAGTACGTGCTGAAGGTCACCATCACCACGGACAGCAACGGTGAAGTGGTCTATCAGTCCGGCGGCATCAAGCCTGACAGCACCATCGAGACCATCACGCTCTCGCAGCCGCTGGCCGCGGGCGTGTACCCGGCTACTGCCACCTTCTCTGCCTACGACCCGGATACCCTGCAAGAGGTGGGTCAGGCGGCGGCGAAAGTGACGCTGGTCGTCAAGAACTAGCACGGGCGCGTTCGCCCCGCCTGTGCGAAGGAGCCGTTCGTGAATCCTGCAGTCGTGATCCCCACGTTCATCACTGGTGCGCGCCGTCGCTCAGAGGTGAAGGGGATCGTCGGGAACTACGATCACACCACCAACATCAACGACGAAGGTGAGCTGGACCGATGCCTTGCCTCCCTTGAGGGAGTGGAGCGCTTGGGGCTGGTCATCATCTTGGTGGCAGCTGATCGCGGCCTTGAGACGGAGGCCGTCGAAAAGGTGCGCGCTATCACTGCGGCGCACCCAGACCTGTCCACGCTGGTCATCGGCAACACCGAACTGGGGCTGGTGCGCCAGCGCATGGAGCAGCTGGGCATCACGAACGTGAATCAGGAGATCGGCCTGCGTGGCTATGGTGCCGTGCGCAACCTGGGGCTGGTGGTGGCGAATGCGCTTGGGTTCGATGCCGTCATCTTCTTGGACGATGACGAGGTCATCGACGACCCGGAGTTCATGCGCAAGGCGGTCTATGGTCTGGGCAAGCTCACCAAGAAGGGCGTCCCTATCCTTGCGAAGACGGGTTACTACATCAACGACCAGGGCTCGTATTATTCGAAGTGGGAGGACCGTTGGTACAACCGGTTCTGGCAGCAGGGCAGCGCGTTCAACGACTGGATCCGGCAAGCCATGAACGGCCCGCGGCTCTCGCGCAGCAACCATGTCTGCGGCGGGTGCATCGCCATCCACAAGGAAGCCTATCGACGTCTGGCCTTCGACCCGTGGATTCCCCGCGGTGAAGACTTGGACTACATGTTGGACCTGCGCATGTATGGCTCTGACATCTGGTTCGACAACCAATGGAAGCTGCGCCATCTGCCGCCGAAGACCGCTCATGAGGGGCGGCGCTTTCGTCAGGATATCTTCCGGTGGCTCTATGAGCATGACAAGCTGGAATACAGCTACTCTCTGATCGACCTTCTGCGCATCACGCCGCAGTCGCTCAAGCCCTACCCGGGGCCGTTCTTGGAGCGTGGGCTGCAGCGGCGCATCGCTATCACGGCGTTCCTGCGCAGCTTGGTGCGCCCTGACAAGAAGGCCTATCGGCGTGCCGCCCGCGAGGCCATGGGCGAGGCGAAGCGATACGCGGAGCAGAACTGCGCGAACTACTTCGAGTTCCAGCGAACATGGCCCCAGATCATGGAGCGGATCGATTCCGACAAGCTGCTGACCAATGCGCTCGTGCAGTCAGCATTGCTCCAGCAGGAGGCGTCGTTGGAAGTGGCGGATGCAGCAGCAGAGCCGCAGGTTCCTGGACGCGAGGCGAATGTGGATCCTGGTGCCACCAGTCAGATCCGCCTTGACCTGAACGACGCCTGATCCCTTGGAAGCGTTCATGGGAGCGGCCTTCGCCTTTCTGGTGGTGGGCTTGTGCGTGGGCATCCTGTCGGGCATGCTGGGCATCGGCGGCGGTACCATCCTGGTGCCCGTCTTCAAGCTGGGCTTCGGACTGCCCGCACTAGGCGCCACGGCAACGTCGCTCTTCACCATCATCCCCACGTCCATCTCTGGCGTCATCAGCCATATTCGAGGCGGCACCTGCGTGCCGCGCTTCGGCATAGCTGCAGGCATCGGGGGAGCGCTGACCTCTCCCGTAGGCGTCTGGCTCTCGTCCCAGTCACCGGAATGGGCCACCATGGTGGCGTGCGCTATCGTCATCGCCTACTCTGCGTCCACGATGCTCACGAAAGCCGTGAAGCTGATGCGAGCCCAAAGGGAGGGTGTAGCGAACGGAGCGCCAGGGACTGGTGCCAGCACCAGCAGCTACGTTGCTCCGCAAGGGGCACGCACCATCATGCTTGCCGGGACCATCGGCTTAGTGGCTGGTGTGCTTTCGGGATATGTAGGGCTTGGCGGTGGCTTCCTCATCATCCCGCTCTTCATGCAGTTCTTGCATATGCCCATGAAGCTGACGAGCGGCACGTCGCTCATGGCGGTGATGATGCTGGCCATTCCCGGCACCATCACCCAAGCGCTGTTGGGGAATGTGAATTGGGTAGCGGGCATATGCGTTGCGCTGGGGGCGGTGCCGGGAGCCGTTCTGGGGACGAAGCTGCTCGCACGGATCTCAGAGCTGCGCCTGCGCTTCCTGTTCGGCGCCTTCCTTCTGGTTGCCGCTGTTCTTCTGGTGCTGGATCAGCTCATCTGATCTTGCTGTGTGCATGGAGCGAAGGGGTGCTCGGCAGGATGTATCACGGGGACGGAGGAGTGAGATGCGCGTCTCACTCCTCCGTCCCCGTGATACATCCGAAGGGTAAGCTCCAACCCTCGTGGGTGCGGTCAACTGGCCGCACGAGAACCAAACCATGAACCTGTGCTCTGCACAGGTTCATGAGATCTGTTATGCCCTTTGCATGATATCCATGCAAAGGGCATTGTCTTTACCTGTGTTGGTAGTTGCCAGCACCCACATCAACCAGCATCTTTGTTTGTCTAAGTGTGTCGGCATTGCAAAGCAATACCTCTATTCATGAAACGGCCTTAAACCTTTCGCTCTGCTCAAGGGGAACGGCCTAACC
>CANODU010000075.1 GCA_947565185.1 uncultured Eggerthellaceae bacterium
ATGGCTGCTTCCTCCCGGACCTGACCAGGTTCGGAACATGTCGCCCCGTCCTGCCCCTCTGAGGTGCTCATCAGTGCGAATGACAAGTATAAGGCTTATCGCCGCTGGCTTCGAAGGGCGAACAGGATTTTCATGAAGCTTACGGCAACTCAATCAGAGAGCAGTTGCGTCACCCCATCGAAGATGGCCTGGGCATCAGCTGGCGTGTCATTCCATGCCGTGACCAAAGGATCTGTCATCATCTGATATCCTGCCTGCTCCATGACGCCAGCGATCTCCGTCTGTGCCGCATCCGCCCATCCGTAGGAGCCGAAGGCGATGCCTCGGCGCCCCTTCGGCGCCAAGCCTTTGAGATAGGTGAGGAAGGCACCCACTTCAGGCAGCGTGGTCATGTTGTGGGTGGGAGATCCCACCGCCACGTATTCCGCGTCCATGACATCCGTCATGATGTCTGAGATGTCGCTTTCATGCAGGTCATACATGCGCACGCTGATCCCTGCTGCCATGAATGCCTCAGTGATGGCCTCTGCCATGCGGCGCGTGCTGCCATACATGGAGGCGAAGGCCACGACAGCGGAATCCGTTGGCTCAAGAGCCGTCCACCGTGCATAGGCATCCAGGATGCCCGGGATGTTCGAGCGCCAGATGAGACCATGCGAAGGCGCGATCATGTCCACGTCCAACGCGCGCACAGCATCAAGGGCCTTCTTCGTCTGCTTCGCAAACGGCATGATGATGTTAGCGAAGTACTTCTTGGCAGAGGCGAACAGAAGGCACGCATCCACTTCATCGTCGAAGCGCTCAGAAGTGCAGAGGAACTGCCCGAACGCATCGTTTGACAGGAGCAGCTTGTCCGCAGGCGAATACGTGACCATGTTATCCGGCCAATGCACCATGGGCGTTTGCACGAAGGTAAGCGTACGCGTGCCGATGGGAAGCTCATCACCGGTCTTCACCACCACCCATGATGGGTCTTCGCCCAGATACGTCTTCAAGATGGACTGCCCCTGCTTGGTGGTCACCACCTTCGCTTGAGGCGTGCGCGCCAGCACCTGGCGCAATGACCCTGCGTGATCCTTCTCCGCATGATTGGAGATCACATACTCTATGCGTGCAGGATCCACCACATCTTCGATGCGCTCCATGAGCTGCGGCCAGTAAGCCTCTGTGCACGTATCCACCAGCGTGATGTGGTCATCCATGATGAGATATGCATTGTTGGTGGAGCCGTTCGGCATGCTGAACCCATGGATGTATCGCTCATCCCATTCAAGAGCACCCACCCACCAGATGCCCGGCTTGATCTCCTGCGCTTTGAACATGATGCCTCCTTCGTGCCAGCTTGGCAGGGATTGTAGTCCGCAGGCCAAAGCGCTGGCCACGGGTCGTGCGATTGTCACAGATGCGTCATCGGGGGCGCTTTCAGCCTATCGCGCGCCTCCCTCCAGCCAGGCAGCGCAGCATCCATGAGCGCATAGAAGCCCGGCCCATGACCGCGCTCTTGCAGGTGGCAGAGCTCATGGACCACCACGTACTCCAGACACTCGGGCGGATACAGCGCCAGGCGCGTGTTGATGCAGATGCGCCCCGTGGAGGGCTGACAGCTCCCCCAGCGGCTCTTCATGTTCCTATAGGCCAGCTTGCCCGCTTTGACGCCCAAGATGGGCTCCCACTTCTCCACGAGCGCTGGGACGAAGGCGCTGACCACCTCTTTCCAGGCCTTCTGCTGGAATGGCGTTGCCGCCTCCAGCGCATCTCCCGGCTCGTGCGCGATGCGCTCCTGAGCGCGGTGGATCCAAGCGCGCTTGCTCTCTAAGAAGCGCTCGATCTCTGTCAGGCTCACGAAGCGCGGTGCCGACACCGCAACCGATCCATCGCGACGCACGCGCAGGTTGATGTTCTTGACGTTCTTGCGCACCAGGAGCACATCCATGCCCGCCAGATCCATGAGCTGTGGTGCCGCTTGCCGCCCCTTACTCACCCGCGCTCTGCTCCTCTTGGGCTGCCAGCGCCATCTCATAGGCAGCATTGCGCGAGATGCCGCACACATCCACCAGCTGCTGACGCACTTCTTTCAGGCGCTTTCCCTCAGCTGTCAGCGCAGAGGCAAGCTGACGCGCAGCAGCCTCAGCGGTGCTTCGGGCCTCTTCCCCTTCTACGATGGAAGGCCCATCCACGATGATGGCTATCTCTCCTTTGATGGGTGCTTGCTCTTCCCGAACGGCGAAGGCGCGCGATACCTCTCCGGACCTGTCGACGAAGACCTCTTCATGCAGCTTTGTGAGCTCCCGACACACGGCCACTTCCCGATTCGGGAACACCTCCGCGATCAGCGCCAGCGACGACGTCAATCGATGCGGGCTCTCATAGAAGATGAGCGCTGCATCAAGGGTGCGCAGGCTATCCAACAGGGTTGCTCTCTCCGCTTCGCGCTTCGGCAAGAATCCCGCGAACAGAAAGCGCGTGCTGGCGAAGCCGCTGGCCACATAGGCCGTGGTGGCCGCCGAGGCGCCGGGGAGCACCTCAACAGCAAGCCCCGCTTCGCGTGCCGCCCTCACCAAGACCATGCCCGGGTCGGACACGCCCGGTGTTCCCGCATCCGTGCAATACGCCAAAGCGCTTCCACCTTGGATGCGCTGGAGCACGTCCTCGGCCCGTTCGCGAATGGTGTTCTCATCCACGCGGATGAGGGGCTTGCGCACCTCTATATGCGCCAAGAGCTTGCCGGTCACACGCGTGTCTTCGCAGAGCACCGCATCCGCTTCCTGCAGCACCTCCAGGGCGCGCAACGTGATGTCACCCATGTTGCCGATGGGCGTGGGAACGATGGTGAGCTTTCCTGATCCAGTCATGCGCTGATTATAGTGAAGACGCTCTTCAAAGCGCTTCTGGGATGCGAAGAGAGCAGAGTGCCTAGACGGCGGCTGCCTCCACGATGCGATACGACTCATGATCCCCGCAGCATGTTTGCAACACGATGGATTCGCCGTGACTGGTCACCTCAGAGGAGATCTGCCCCCACTGCGTATCATCCGGCACGTCATAGATGTTGAACACCGTATAGGCCTGCTCATGACCAGCGCTGTCGCAGACCGTGATCTGGTCGCCCTCTTCCAGATACATCACGCAGTTGAACACGCCGGGATGATGCCCGATGAAGTAACCCCAGCTGCCATCGGTGGTGGAATCCGAACCCAACCAGAGCCCTGCCGTGCGGTCAGGCGCCCGCTTCGATTCGGTGGATTCTGCATACGGGATCACATTCCCGAAGATCTCCAGCGTATCGGCGGGAAGCGTAGTTGCTTCTTCCGGCATGGCCGAGGCTTCGCTGGCAGCATCCGCTGTCTGAGTGGTGGCTGTTTGAGCCTGGGTTGCATGCTGTGCGGGTGCACCCGTGATGGAAGGACTGCCCGAAGCGAAGCTGATCGCGTTGCCAAGCTCATCCACGCCGTCCAGTGCGAGCAGCTTGGCAGAGTCCACATAGGCTTCAGCAAATGCGCTGTCATAGGTCTCTTGGGCTGCTTGTTCGCTGGCATGCACATCCTCGCTTGCCGCTTCGACCGAAGGAGCGATGGCATACGCCGCTCCGCCCGCCATGACCAGACACAGAGCACAGGCGCTCAAGGCCGTAGCCACTTTGATCCGCTTCTTCATGACGCCCTCCTCTCAGCCTTCTCCGCCCCTGCGCTCCTCCTTGTTGCCACGAAGGTACTCCGCGTGCGGGAATGCATGGAAGACGCCAAGCGAACTGTCAGGAGCGCGTACGGAAGATGTCATGGAACTGAGACAGATGAGCGCGGCATCTATGGCATCATGGAGGCCATGCTTGAGGATAAGGAGCCCGCATGTCTTTCTTGATCCGTTGGTTGGTGACCGCCATTGCCGTTGCGGCTGCAGTCTGGCTCGTGCCGGGGATAGAGATCATCGGAGGCGATTCCGCATGGATCGGCATCGCCATCTTCGCGCTGATCCTGTCGCTGGTGGACATATCCGTGAAGCCGCTCTTGCAGCTGCTCTCCTTGCCCATCACGGTGCTCACCTTGGGCATCTTCTACCTGGTGGTGAACACGCTCTTGCTGTATCTAGCCGCGTGGCTTGCCAATGGGCTGTTCGGCGTAGGGTTCTGGATATCAGGCTTCGGCAGCGCATTCTTGGCATCCATCGTGATATCCATCGTGAGCGCCTTGGTGAATGCGCTCATCGGCAATGACTGACCCGGCTGCCTTTCGTGGGTGCTGGCAACTGCCGGCACGTCTCAAAACAATGAACCTGTGTCCTGCACAGGTTCATAACACTCTTTCCTGATCGCTCTGCGGGGGCATGGTACGCATATCGCCTCGACGCGTCGTCACCTCGAACTAACTTCGGCAAACCCAGCCGGATGTATCAAGGGGACGGAGGAGTGAGACGCGCTGCGCGCGTCTCACTCCTCCGTCCCCTTGATACATCTCAGCCCGCTACGCACAGGATCTACGGACGCCTAGCAGGTACCTGTTTCTTGGTCTTGCTTGTTGCCTGTTCATGTGTATCGGCATTGCATAAGCAATGCCTCTTTTGATAACAGCCTTACACCTTATCGCTTCGCTCAAGGTGAACGGCCTAAACCGAAGGGCCTTCGCCCTTCGGTTTGAAGAACGCACATACAGACCTTC
>CANODU010000076.1 GCA_947565185.1 uncultured Eggerthellaceae bacterium
GCGCATACGCACGACGGATGCAGGTGTGGGGACGCTGCTCATCTCCCCCAACAAGCGAAGCGGCTACAACGCGACGACCTACCCGGCGGTGATGAGGGACTTCGGATACAACAATGAGAGCTATCCGGGGGCATTTGCACCCTGGACGGGCAAGGGCATGGCAGGCGGCGACGGGGACGGCTACAGCAAGTCGTTCCGGGATGTGAAGGTCCTCGGGGGCGTCACGGCTGGAATGCGCCTTGACCATATGTTCTATCAGTGTTCAGTGGTCAATGCGGATATGACGCAGCTGAAGGTCACAGATACGACAACATCCATTCAGCAGATGTTCCTCAATACCCTGATCAAGTCTGTGCGATTCTCATCTGATGTAGCTGTGACCACTGATGGAGCAGCCGTTCCAGAGGGCGTGAACTTCAAGACGGGTACAAACGGTAATTTCAAGGCTGGCGGTGTCACGGGAATCAATGCATTTGCAAGCTGCACTTCACTGGAAACCGTTATCTTGAAGGATGCCTTCAATGGTAGGTGGGCTCAATATCACTGGATGTTCGTGGGCAATCCGAATATCCGCACAGTCAACATCCAGAACTGCTGGAACATATACGGTGTGTATCTGAGGTCCATGTTCCAAAACTGTGGGTTGAGTACGGAAGCCCTTGCTGCAGGCTCCATTGTCATACTGAACAACGTAGGCAAAGCGAGCGAAGTGAGCTGTGGCGAGATGTTCAGAAACTTCGGATCCCTTCGCACTGTGCAGGCAACGAATTTCAATACTGGTACTAATGGAAGCCAAGGGCTTGATCAGACCTTCGCGGAGTGCCCATCCCTCACTAATGTGACGCTCACCAATGTGGGTAGCGGTGGGCGCATCTTCATGAACCAGATGTTCTATCAGAGTGGCACCTCAAATAGCACTATCCCAGCCAATACGACTGCGAACTGGACGTTCACCAACGTAGGCTCTAATGGTGCGATCATAAATCAGTGGTGTCAGAACGCCATGACCAGTACACGGTTCTCTGCCGCCAACTTCTCCTGGAAGGATTCACATACAGGGGCCGCACGTGGGACCAACTATATTTTCGATGGCTTTGGAGCTACTCGAATGGATATGCGCGGCATGCCACTGCTCGGTCCTGGATATACCCTGAATGATGAACCCAACGAGACCTTCCACGGTTTCCGACGCCTTACGCGCATCAAGCACATAGCGAACGGCTCCAACAATACCGGCGCCGGAAGTGACCTGGGTGCGGGATATCTCACTCTTCCTCAAACTTGGGATATGACCCACAAGCGCTTCTATAACTTGATGTTCAATAGCTGTTCGCAGTTGGAATCAGTGAATCTCACTAGCTTCATCACTGGATATATCGATCGTTATCTGATCTATGGAACCGATCCCAACAGCTCATGGGGTGTGGGTCTCTATGACATGTTCAGTGATTGCCCCAAGCTCAAAACCGTCAAGTTCGAAGGACTGGGGATAGATGCCTACGGCATGTGGTGGAACGCCTCCTTCGGACGCAATGCGTCTTTAGAGCGAGTCGAATTCAAGAACACTAAGAGATGCGTTTGGTCTTCAAGTTCCAACATGTTCTACCAGTCTCCGAAGCTCTCATACCTTGACTTGCGCGGTGTCACAGAACTCTCTGCCGGTGTGTATGTGAACAACTGGTTCAATGGAGCAAACTGCATAGCTACGAAGGGATCGAACGGTACGGCCATATCGCCAACGCCTGCCACCATATATGTTGGGAAGATTCCGTTGGATAATGGCTTTTTTGGCCAACGAAATACAAATGGCACCTACTCATATGTCATGAACGCCAACACGAAGATATACGTAGAAGGTGGCCCCTCATCTGCTGCTCAGCTCATGGAGCGCCCGAGCGGGACGGTTGGCAACACGACATACAACTATGCCGGGAACACATCACAGATCATCCTCAGCAATGGCAACGAGACCATCTGGAAGACCCAGGGGTACTTCGGAGGTGTAAGCACATCGAAGAGTGGGAACCTGGGTTACAGTGCAAGTTCCTCTACGCCTACCAATGCGGTGCGCTATACCATCAGCGCTGATGGCAAGACCTTGAACATCCGCTCATATGCCAGCAACGCCCAGATGATGTCGCTCGGCATAGATGCCGGCAATGGCCGTATCGTTCCTCCTTGGCGCAACGACAAGACGATAACCACGGTAACCTTCACCGGGTACAACAGCACGCCCGTGAAAGCCAGGGACATGGACTACGCTTTCTATGGCCTTGAAGCTCTCACATCCATCAATTTCGCCAATCTGGATACCTCGGCAACCACCAGCTTTACGTTCGCCTTCTATGGTTGCGTCTCCTTGCCCAGGATCGACATGTCATCGCTTTCCTTCACCAATGTAGCAAGCATGCAGTACATGTTCTACTCCTGCAGATCTCTTGCAGGTCCCGTTGGCATGGATGCTGCCGTAGACGGGGTAGCACCTGCCATCCGTTTCCCCTCAAGCATGCCCAAACTGACATACATAGGCTATGCCTTTCAATACTGCCTTGAACTCACTGCGGTCAGCCTCCACGATCTGGGAACGAATAAGTCCATCAAGTGCAATTATGCGTTCTCCGCCTGTGTCGGCATCAAGAAGGTGCAGCTCAAGAATTTCTATACCACTGGGGGCGCGGAAGTGGCAGATTCTATGTTCATAAACTGCACGGGGATAACGGAAGTGTACTTGGACACTGCGTTCAACGCTGACAACATCAAGATGGTCCAGCTGTTTGACGGTTGCACGAGCTTGACGAAGCTGGTGGCAATCAACTCCTTCAATGGGTCATACACGAGCTATGCGACAGGCTATTTATCCAATGCATTCTTGAACTGCAAGCTGACTGATGTCACCCTCACGGATTGCCTGAAGGCTACCAACAGCAATGCGAATGGCATGTTCTACAACGCTTTCAACAATTCTGCTGCGAATGTCACACCCACCGTCACCCTTACTCGCGTCGGCACGGGTGCGAATGCGAATCTGCGACTAATGTTCCAAGATTGCCACTATCTTAAGAGGGTCAACTTTACGGATGTCGGTACGGGAAGCCGCGCTTTGCTCTCGCGCATGTTCTGGAACTGCAACGCACTTCAAACGGTCAACCTTACGCGCGTGGGCACGGGTCAGGGTGCTGAGATGTACCAGATGTTCACGCTCTGTGGAACTTCCACCAATGCTACACAGATCGCAAAGGATACTACGAGTACATGGAAGTTCACTGACGTGGGCAACAACTGCGCGAATCTGCGCAGCATGTTCTACGACTCGCTCACCAGTACCAATATAGGAGCAAAATCCTCTCTTACGTGGTCGAACAGCGGCAACCAAGGCACAGCTGTCTCCATGGGACATCTCTTCTCAGATGGCACATACACGCTTAAAACGACCACTGTCACTGAACAGTGGGATTTCAACAACATCCAAAGCTATGACGGATTAAGGCCATCAAGTGCGGCGTGGCATGATGTTTCCTACGCAACCAACCGTGTAATGATGCCCAAGTTCGACTTGCGCGGCATGCCCGCCATGGCAACCGCAGCCCAGGCCACAGCTGCAGGGATGACAGCGGTACAAGGGGCAGACTTCCACATGAACCATATGTTCGAAGACTTAGATGCCATCACATCCGTGGGCACAACAGAGGACTGTTCGCTCATATTGCCAGCAGATATGGGTCAAGCCAACGCAGTTGATATGGAGTGCATGTTCCGGGGATGCGATAGGTTGGAGCATGTGGCGCTAACCGACTTCATCAAGCATGCAAATGAGCCGTTTGGCGAGTCCTTTAGAGCCTGTCCTAAGCTCTCTACCTTCACGTGGACCGTGACCTCTGTCGAATCCGCAACTCCAAATTTACGAGGATTGTTCATGGCATCCGGTACAGCAGCAAGCACAATGACAGTCAAGTTCATCGGTGCTGGCGGCGCGATCGCACCGGTCAATATGGAATCTATGTTCAACGGCTGCACCAAGCTCAATAGCCTTGACACTACTGGCTTGTCTACAGCTAGCCTGCCCAACAACTTCGTGGAAGTGGCAGCTAATGGCAGCGGTGGTACGGGTGACTGCGGCATGAACGATATGTTCACAGGTTGCACGGCTCTGTTCGACAAGACCAATAGGGCGACTATCACGTTAGGCGCTCAGTTCAGGAAGCTCCTCAATGGGTTCTTCTGGTACAGGACCACGAGCACAGGTTCGCCTGTCTATGTCATCCAGGCCAACATCAAGCTCACGAACTCAGGGCCTACTACTGCCTCTGAGCTCATGCAAAGACCTAACCTCACCATCACGAACAGCAGTGGGCAGTCCGCGGTCTATGACTACACCGGTACCATCCACATGACGCTCGCAACAGATGCCTCGGGCAACCTGACTGCTGCCTCCAACACCATCTTCAACGTGTGGCAGGGTCGTGACTACATCAA
>CANODU010000077.1 GCA_947565185.1 uncultured Eggerthellaceae bacterium
CGTGATGTGACTGGAGTTCAGACGTGTGCTCTTCCGATCTACAGAGCATCAGTTCAGGAGAAAAGGCGGGTTTGAAGAAGGGATGCTCATGGATGAACCCTCCATCAGGATCCCTCCTCACCAGGTCCTCGTCACAGTACAGAACGTCGATCGTCGGGTCCTCTTCCAATGCAGCAGCAAAACGGAAGAGGGCATCGGGTTCAAGGAAGTCATCATGATCCAAAAAGCAAAGGAAGTCACCGGTAGCCGCCGCTATCCCCTCATTGGTGTTCTCAGTGATGCCCTTGTTCTCTTCGAGGGCCACCAGCTTCACGCGCTCATCAGCAGCCATGATCTTGCGGACGGCAGCACTGAGAGCATCATCTTCTGGGGAGGCATTCACCAAGACCAATTCAAGATACACATACGTCTGCCCTAAGACGGAGTTGACCATATCCTCAAGATAATCAAGGGGTGTCTGGAAGAGCGGAACGATGATGCTGAATCGCAGATCGTGAGCGAAACGCTTTTCCACCTGCTCCAGCAATTCCTCCGCTGTCGCTTTATGGCGTTCGAACCAGCAAGCGTACTCAGGATCAGTCCATGCATCTACGGGAAACGGATCGGGGTCGACAGGCGCTGGAAAGATCCGCCGACCAACTTTTCGAAGCATGCTCTCAACAGACATCTAACGCACCTTAAAAGAAGGGTGCTTCGTATCCTTTTCGCTCAAGATGATCTTGCTCTCATCGAAGGCGACGTCACCTTCCATGGCGGGCCACTGGATCCCCAAGGCCGGATCATTCCACATGAGGCCACCCTCATCATTGGGGTGGTACACATCGTCACACTTGTAGCAGAACTCGGCTTCATCGGAGAGCACGAGAAAGCCATGGGCAAAACCGCGCGGAATGAAGAATTGCCTGTGATTCTCCGCTGAGAGCACACAGCCCTCCCACTGGCCATAGGTAGAACTGCCCTCCCGCAGATCAACCGCCACATCGAAGACGGATCCCTTCGTGACGCGCACGAGCTTGCTCTGCGGATGATGGATCTGGAAATGCAGGCCGCGCAAGACACCCTTCACGCTTGAGGACTGATTGTCTTGGACGAAATCCACATCTATCCCGCCTGCAACGTAATCAGGCTTCTTGTATGTCTCCATGAAATAACCGCGCTCATCCCCGAACGCTTTCACATCAACGATGATGACGCCCTCTATGGATGTCTCCGTGAACGTGAAGTTCCCCGAGGTTATCTGATCTCCTGCTGTCACGTGAGCCTCCTATTGCCCCTGAGCAGCGTACTTGGATTCGACTTTATCCTTCGCGTCCTTCCACCACGCCTGATTGTCCGTGTACCACGCGATGGTATCGTCCAGACCTTCCGAGAAATCCGTATGCTTCGGAAGCCATCCGAGTTCCCGACGAAGCTTCGTCGAATCGATGGCATAGCGCCTGTCGTGCCCTGGCCTGTCACGCACCCAGTCGAAGTCATCAGGCTGCTTGCCCATGCGCTCCAAGATGGCACGGAGCACATCGATGTTGCTGCGCTCGCCATCTGCACCGATGAGATACGTCTCACCCGCTTTGCCCTTCGTGAGGATCTCCCACACAGCGCTGGAATGGTCTTCCGTATGGATCCAATCGCGCACGTTCTTGCCATCCCCGTAGAGCTTCGGACGGATGCCGCAGAGGATGTTCGTGATCTGCCGAGGGATGAACTTCTCTATGTGCTGGCGTGGACCATAGTTGTTGGAGCAGTTGGAAATGGTGGCATTCACGCCATAGGTCCTATGCCACGCGCGCACCAACATGTCAGAGGAAGCTTTGGTAGAGCTGTACGGGCTCGACGGATGATACGGCGTCTCTTCGGTGAAGCGCGCAGGATCGTCCAGCGCCAGGTCCCCATAGACCTCATCCGTTGAGATGTGATGGAAGCGCGTCCCGTGCTTGCGCGCCGCTTCCAAGAGCTGGAACGTGCCTTCCACATTCGTGCGCACGAAAGGCGCAGGGTCGAGGATGGAATTATCATTGTGGCTCTCGGCAGCGAAATGCACGATGGCATCCGCCTTTGGCACGATCTCCTCCAATAACGCCGCATCGCAGATATCTCCATGCACGAAGGTGAACCTATCCTCGGGCATGTCCGCAAGGTTCTCCTTGTTGCCTGCATAAGTCAGCGCATCAAGGACCGTCACATGGACATCAGGTTGATTGTCAGCCACCCACTGGGCGAAATTGCTGCCGATGAATCCAGCTCCTCCAGTGACGATGATGTTCTTGAACTCGCTCAATGGATCTCCTGCCTCCAAATGTTCCAACCGCCATCAATCTGCCAGTGTATCGAAATTGCGCACGTATTCCGCAAAGGCATCCTGCCAGGTGCGCATCTCGTCGCCAATGCCCTCTTCCAGATGCTTGTTGCGCAAAGCCGAGAACTTGGGACGATCAGCGCTTTGCGGGTTCGCTTGCTTGTATTGAGCCGACGTGACGGGCACCACTTCGCAATCAAGGCCGAATCCATCCATGATGGCTTTCGCGAAATCGGCCCAAGAGCAGATGCCGTTATTCGTCACGTGATAGATGCCATAGTCATCTGTAAGCGCCAGCTTCAAGATCTCGTAGGCCAAGTCATTGGCAGAGGTGGGATTGCCGATCTGGTCGTCCACCACCGTTACTTGCTGGTGAGTCTCCCCCAGCCGTTTCATGGTCTTCACGAAGTTCTTGCCAACATAGCCGTAGAGCCATGCCGTACGCACGATGAAGCTCTTCGGATTGGCAGCACATACGGCCTCCTCGCCTGCCAGCTTCGTGCGTCCGTAGGCGCTGATAGGTGCAGTGGCGTCCGTCTCCACACGCTCGCCCGCTTCATTGCCCGGGAACACGTAGTCCGTGGAGACATGCACGAGCTTCGCGCCAGCATCCGCCGCTACCTGCGCGAGATTCTGAGCGCCAAGGGCATTGACCTTGAAGGCTGCCTCTTCATCTGCCTCGCATCCATCTACGTTGGTGGCCGCAGCGCAATTGATCACCAGATCATAGCCATTGTCCTGGAACCGCTCATCTACCGCAGCCTTATCCGTGATATCCAGCTCATGGTAGTCGACGAAATCAACGTCAGCAGTCGCGTACTCTGTAGGGATAGGCCCGATCTCTGCATGGCCGGTCGAAAGGATCCTCTTGAGCTCATTTCCCAGCTGCCCACGAGAGCCTGTAACGAGTATCTTCAAAGCTACACCTCTCAGACTGCGATCCGTTTATTCCACAGGAACCGTCGGTCGCACGAGGATCTTGCCTTCGACGACCTTCTTCAGGTGCGCACCATATTCGCTCTTGCCGTATTCCTTCGACGCCTTGATCAGATCATCGCGCGAGATCCAACCATTCTCGAAGGCGATCTCTTCGATGACCGAAACGGAAAGCCCTTGGCTGCGCTCGATCACGCGCACGAACTCAGATGCCTCGAACAGAGACTCCATGGTTCCCGTGTCCAGCCACGCATAACCACGCCCCAATGTGACCACAGAAAGGGATCCGTCTGTCAGATACATCTGGTTGAGCGTGGTGATCTCCAACTCTCCCCGAGCAGAGGGCTTCACCTGCTTCGCGAACTCACAGACGCGAGAATCATAGAAGTACAAGCCGGTGACCGCATAGTTGCTCTTCGGATGCTCTGGCTTCTCTTCGATGGAGATGGCATTCAGATCATCATCGAACTCCACGACACCGAAGCGCTCAGGGTCATCTACGTAATAGCCGAAGACGGTAGCGCCGCCCTCTTGTTCCGCGCGCTTCACCGCATTCTTCAGATGACGCGAAAGACCATTGCCATAGAAGATGTTATCCCCCAGCACGAGCGCGCATGAATCGCCCGCGATGAACTCTTCGCCGATGATGAACGCTTGAGCCAGACCGTCAGGAGAAGGCTGCTCAGCATAGGAGAGCTCCACACCGAAACGCGACCCATCTCCTAAGAGCTTCTTGAAGTTCGGCAGGTCATGCGGAGTGCTGATGACGAGGATCTCTCGGATACCTGCCATCATGAGAACAGACAAGGGGTAGTAGATCATCGGCTTGTCATAGACCGGCAGCAACTGCTTCGATGTGACCAGCGTTAAGGGATAGAGCCGCGTACCCGATCCACCCGCCAAGATGATGCCCTTCATTGATCTCCTTTGCTCAAGATGATGTGCATCCATTGTAGTGGAAAACAAAATGGGAGACAGGATCGCCCTGCCTCCCATTTCAGCAAGCTTTCAGGCAAAGATGCGTCAGTAGACGAACACCTTGGTATCTCGAGGGATGTTGTATTGCAGCCAAGCAGCATTATTGATATCAAGTCGGACACACCCCAATGAAGCATGCACCCCCAACCTGCCATCCATGACATCGAACGTGCCCTGATAGTACTTGATGGAATGGAAGAGATAGTTGCCATAGAACTGGGTCCAGTAAGAGCACGTGTACCCATGCC
>CANODU010000078.1 GCA_947565185.1 uncultured Eggerthellaceae bacterium
GATGTCTCACTCCTCCGTCCCCCTGATACAGACTTCCTCCGTCCCCTTGATACACCGATACTTCCTCGTTCACCGTTCTCAACTTGCCCTTCGCAGGGGCTTTGCTCATAATCGCTCACGCGTCGCGGGCGCGACGCGCACGATCAAGGCTCACAAAAAGCTTGCAAGAAAAGGGGGAGACGCGTGGAGGAAGCGCTTCTCACGATCGTCACCACGATCAACAGCTATCTATCGAATTACGTCCTGATCATCCTGCTTCTGGGCATGGGCATCTGGTTCAGCATCCGCACGAAGTTCATCCAGTTCCGCTGCTTTGGCGAAGGGTGGCGCCGTCTCTTCGGCGACTTCTCGCTGCGTGGCGGCAACCAGGGCGGCGCGATGACCTCATTCCAGGCGCTGTCCACCGCAGTGGCAGCGCAGGTGGGTACGGGCAACATCGTCGGCGCATGCGGCGCCATCATCATCGGCGGTCCGGGCGCTATCTTCTGGATGTGGATCATTGCGCTTCTGGGCATGGCCACGAACTATGCCGAGGCGGTCATGGCGCAAAAGACGCGCGTGATCGACGCGGACGGCACGGTGCACGGCGGTCCCGTCTACTACATCACGACGGCCTTCAAGGGCAAGGGCGGCAAATTCTTGGCTGGGTTCTTCGCCGTGGCCATCATCTTGGCACTCGGCTTCATGGGCTGCATGGTGCAATCGAATTCCATCGCAGAGACCATGAACAACGCGTTCGGCGTACCCACCTGGGTCATCGGCATCCTTGTCGTGGTGCTGGCAGGCATCGTGTTCGTGGGCGGCGTCTCGCGTCTGGCGGCGGTCACGGAGAAGATCGTGCCCGTCATGGCCATCCTCTACATCTTGGGCTCGCTCGTGGTGCTCGTCATGAATGCATCCGTGCTTCCAGCCACGTTCGCGCTCATCTTCCAGTGCGCATTCGACCCGCAAGCAACGGTGGGCGGCGCCACCTTCGGCATCATCGCCGCTATCACTCAAGGCGCGAAGCGCGGTCTGTTCTCGAACGAGGCCGGCATGGGATCCACGCCGCACGCGCATGCGCTTGCCGAGGTGCGCAATCCTCACGAACAGGGCACCGTAGCTATGATCGGCGTGTTCATCGACACCATCGTGGTCGTCACCATGACGGCGCTCGTGGTGTTGTCGACCATGTATGTGGGTGATGGCGCTCTGGCCACAGGCGACTATGCCACGCTCACGGCTGAGACCATCACGAAGACGAACATCGCACAGATGGCCTTCGGCGAATTCTTCGGCACGAATCCAGGTGCGTGGTTCGTGGCTATCTGCCTTCTGTTCTTCGCGTTCTCTACCATCCTGTCGTGGAATCTGTTCGCCAAGCTGAACGTGGAATGGCTGTTCGGCAAGAAAGCCGTCATGCCGTTCACCGTCATCGCGCTCATATTCATCTTCCTGGGGTCTTTGCTGTCGAACGACTTGGTGTGGGAGCTGGCCGACATGTTCAATCAGCTCATGGTGCTTCCGAACGCCATTGCGCTGTTCGCGCTGACCACGCCCATCTTGGCTATCGCGAACGCGAAGCACGACAAGCTGGCCACGGACGTGCACGCTGAGAAGCTGGCCGACGAAGAGCGCGCCCGCGAGCACGAATCCCGCTAAGGTGTTGATCTTGCCTTCGGCAGGACCAACCCTCGTGGGTGCGTCTGGTTGATCCGTGGGTACGGCCAACTGGCCGCACGAATAAGTGTGTCGGCATTGCTTCGCAATGCCTCTATTCATGGGACGGCCTTACGGATGCTTTGCATCCGAACGGCCTAAACCGAAGGGCTTTGCCCTTCGGTTTGAAGAACGCACGTACAGACCTTCGTAGTGCAGATCTTTAGATCTGCCTCCTTGTGGGTGCGGCCAACTGGCTGCACCCACAACAGCCCGACACAGACCTCGTGGGTGCCGGCAACCGCCGGCACGAATACAAAACAAGAGGCCTGTTCACAGCGCAGGCCTCTCACATCCACCGCCCTTCCTCCGCAAAATCACGCCTTTCAGCCGCCGTAAACACAACACGGCTCCTGTGTAGCAGCAAAATGCTTGCGCACTCAAGCGCCTTCGCTCCCGCATGCACCCTGGCTGCACCTTGCAGCACCCCGTCTGCATGCGCGAGCAAGGGTGCGCCATCAGAAAGGAAAACCCTCATGATCGTCAAGATCCTGCTCGTGATCATATTCGTCGCTGTTGCGGTGGGCGTAGGCATCTATTGTCGGCGCTCTACCAAGACCGTCGACGGTTTCGTCTTGGGTGGCCGCAAAGTGGGCCCCTGGATGAGCGCCTTCGCCTATGGCACCAGCTACTTCTCTGCGGTGGTCTTCGTAGGCTACGCCGGTCAGTTCGGCTTCAAGTATGGCATCGCGGCCACCTGGGCAGGCATCGGCAACGCCATCCTGGGCAGCCTCTTGGCATGGTGGATCCTCGGTCCGCGTACACGCGAGATGACGCACCGTCTGGGCGCGCAGACCATGCCGGAATTCTTTGGCAAGCGCTATCACTCCAAAGCGCTGCGCATCGCGGCGGCGGCCATCATCTTCGTCTTCCTGATCCCCTACACGGCCAGCGTTTACAACGGCCTGTCGCGCTTGTTCGGCATGGCGTTCGACCTGCCCTACGACGTCTGTGTGATCGGCATGGCCGTGATCACGTGCGTCTACGTGGTGGTCGGTGGCTACATGGCCACGGTCATGAACGACTTCATCCAAGGCATCGTGATGCTCTTGGGAATCACAGCTGTCATCGTGGCAGTGATCATGTCGAATGGGGGCTTCTCGGATGCCATCACGCAGCTGTCGCAGATTCCGGCTGACGGCAGCGCCATGGCCGGTCCGTTCGTCAGCTTCTTCGGCCCCGATCTGTTCAATCTGCTGGGCGTCGTCGTGCTCACCAGCCTGGGCACCTGGGGTCTGCCGCAGATGGTGCAGAAGTTCTACGCCATCAAGAGCGGTCCTGCAGTGAAGCAGGGCGCCATCATCTCCACCATCTTCGCGTTCGTCGTGGCGGGCGGCTCGTATTTCCTCGGCGGCTTCGGACGCCTGTATGAGGGCCAGATCGAATACGCGGCGAACGGCACGCCCATCTACGATTCGGTCATCCCGACGATGCTCTCCACGCTGCCCGACATCTTGATCGGCTTAGTCATCGTGTTGGTGCTGTCGGCGTCCATGAGCACGCTGAGCTCGCTTGTGCTGACGTCGTCCTCTACGCTCACCATCGACCTGATCAAGGACAACTTCGTGAAGGACATGGACGAGAAGAAGCAGCTGATCAGCATGCGCGGTTTGCTGGTGGTGTTCATCGCCATCTCGGCGGTCATCGCGCTCGTGCAATACCATTCGTCCATCGTGTTCATCGCACAGCTCATGGGCTACTCGTGGGGTGCGCTTGCCGGTGCATTCCTGGGGCCGTTCCTCTGGGGCCTGTACAAGAAGAAGGTGTCGAAAGCGGCCGTGTGGTGCTCGTTCATCGTGGGCGTGGGGCTCACGGCGGTGAACATGGGCATGGGCTTTGCCGGAACGCCGCTGATCGCCAGCCCCATCAACTGCGGCGCTCTCTGCATGCTCATCTCGCTCGTCATCGTGCCGGTTGTGTCGCTCTTCACGCCGGCTGAGGAATTTCCCATCGATCCGCCGTCGCGCCTCTCTGCTGTCGATCGCGAATTCGAAGAGCAGATCGCTCAGGAGGAAGCAGCTGGCGAACCGGTGCCGGGAAGCGCTGCGGACGGAGAACGCGAAGGCATCGCACCCGAGGTCCAAGAGGCCATCGACACTGTCCGCTCTTCGTAACAGGAGTGTATCAGGGGGACGGAGGAGTGAGACGCGCAACGCGCATCTCACTCCTCCGTCCCCCTGATACATCCGCAGATCCTGTGCGTGGCCCCCGGAGGGGGCTGCCGCAGGATCTGCGGCCTATCATTTTTTCGCAGAGCCGAATGGGGGCATGGTGCGTTGAGCCGAGGTCAAGCCAAAGGAGCCGAGAAATCCACTTCGGCTGGGTTTGCCGAAGTTAGTTCGAGGCGAACGCGTACCATGCCACCATGAGAGCGACCGTGCACCCACAAATCAGCCTGCACCTTCGCAATATCAGGAGAGATACAAAAAAGCCATCAACCGGAGTTGATGGCTTTGTCTTCCATGGTGGAGCGTAGGGGGATCGAACCCCTGACCTCAGGCTTGCAAAGCCCGCGC
>CANODU010000079.1 GCA_947565185.1 uncultured Eggerthellaceae bacterium
GATGTCTCACTCCTCCGTCCCCCTGATACAGACTTCCTATTGACTTTGACGTTGCGGCAAGGTGCACGATGGTGCTTGGAGGTGAGAGCATGCATGAGGAACGGAAGCAGACCATGGGTATCGGGCAGCTGGCGAAGCTAGCAGGGATGAGCCCTCGCACGCTCAGGCATTACGAGAGCATCGGCATCCTGAATCCGGAGCGCGCAGCGAATGGGTATCGGATCTACGATGCTCAGGACGCGAAGGAGTTGGCTCGCATCCAGACCCTGAAGCAGTGCGGCATGCCATTGCGCATCATTCGCCGACTTCTGCATGATCCGGATGTGGACATCCTCAGTGCGCTCAGAGAGCACCTTCGCACCCTGCGCGCTCAGGGTGAGTCATTGGAGATGGCGGTCAAGCGCACCCAGGACGCCATCGAAGCATTGGAGAGGATAGAGCCCATGGAAGCAAAGGATGCATTCGAGGAGTTGAAGGAACAGGGGCTGAGGGATTTCGAAGCAACGTATGGGGCTGAAGCTCGCGAACGCTATGGTGATGAGGCTATAGAGGCTGCCAATGAGCGCATGATGGCGCTCACCCAAGACGAATGGGAGGCGAAAGAGCTCTTGGAGGAAGGCATCAAGGTGCAGTTGCGCATCGCCCGGGCAACGGGGGATCCCACCGGTGCGGATGCGCAGGAGCTCGCGCGCATGCACGAGCGCTGGATAGCCATGCATTGGGGAGGGGGGTATCAGCCAGAAGCATACGTGGCGCTGGTGGAAGGATATCTGGCAGATCCCCGCTTCGTGAAGTATTACGATTCCGCAGCGGGGGAGGGCGCCACGGAATTCCTCGTAGCCAGCGTGCGCGCTGCAAAGGGTGCTTAGGGGTGCATGGTGAGGACGCCTTCGTCCACCACAAGAAAGCCTTCGCGGGAGAGGTCATCCACCAGAGAGGTGAAGAGCTCCTTAGGCACTGCATCTCGGCCTGCTGCGCGCTCAGCCTCATCAAGCTGACGCTTCGCCTCTGCATGAGCGATGCCGTCAGGTGCGGCTAAGACGATGCGGACCAGCTCAGCTCTCTTCTGTCTGCGCGAACCTTCGAAGGGGCTTTGGCGCGCATAGGACGTGCTGGCGCGCGTGGGGTTAACGCCGCTGCGCTTGAGGGCGGCGCCCCAATCGAGCAGCGCATAATACCAGCCGCGCGGATCAGGCGTATCGGCGGTGTCAGCTACATATGGGAGAAGGTCTGCATCCGGCACACGGTCCTCATCCGGAAACAGCTCGTGGATGAATACCGCTCGCACGTTCGTCTCCACGTAAACGGCAGGCTTCTCGTGTGCGAAGGCCAGAATGCCTGCTGCGGTGGCAGGGCCGATGCCAGGAAGCGCGGTGAGCCCCTCAAAGGTTTCGGGCAATGCGCCCCCATGTTCGGTCACTGCTTGCTCAGCTGCCCGCTTGAGCGCTAAAGCGCGCCTGTTGTAGCCCAGTCCCTGCCAGAGCGCCAGCACCTGTGCCGTGTCCGCCTCTGTCAACGCCTGTATGGTGGGGAAGGCGTCAAGGAAGCGCTTCCAGTAGCTTTCCACGCGGCTGACCTGCGTCTGTTGGAGCATGACCTCTGAGACAAGCACGGCATAGGGGTCTGAGACATTGCGCCAGGGGAGATCCCGATAGGCCACGCCGCCCTCTTCCCAGACCCGCGTCACGAACTCCTCTCGAGTGAGGGCGTCGTGAGGCCAGAGATCCTCATTGCGCTTCACCTGGTATGCATCCTTGCCCATGGACCCTCTTTCGCGAACGGCATGGTCAGATGCGGGCCATGATACCGGATGGCCTGGAGGCGCATACGCCGGATCCATTGCGTGTTCTCGTGCGCGCATCTGCGAAGGGGAGGGTAGCGCTTCCTTCGTAGCGCAGAACTTCAGTTCTGCCTGTGACGGCATGCGTTTTTCAGGGGCAGCACTGAAGTGCTGCACTACGCATAGCCTGTCCTATCATCTTTTCAGGGGCAGCACTGAAGTGCTGCACTACGCATAGCTTTTCAGGGAAGCACTGAAAGGTGACCTGTGTCAGGCAGAGGCTTCTTTCAGCTTGGCAGCTGCTTCAGCGCGTTCGCGGCAGAGGTCTGCCCACTTCGGCATCTTCTCAAGGGAGCGTGCCAGCTTCTCCAAAGCATCAGGGATGTTGATGCCCTGTGGGCACATGCGCATGCAGGCGCCGCATTGGATGCAATCTTGAGCCCGCTGACCTACAGGTACGGCATCCATTTGCATGGAGATGGTGAAGCTCGTGTCGAACTGCATATCGTTGTAGGTGGAAAGCAGCATGGGGATGTTGATCTGCTGTGGGCAGGAATCCGTGCAGTAACGGCAAGCCGTGCAGGGAACGCCTCCCTTGAGCGATTCGGCCACATCCATCAAGAGCCCTTTCTGCTCTTCGGAAAGCGGAGCGGCTTCTTGGAAGATACGGCAGTTCTCTTCCACCTGGGAGGGAGTAGACATGCCGCTCAAGATGACCTTCACGGTGGGGATGCCCATGAGCCAGCGGAATGACCATTCCACGGCTGACATGTTCGTGCCGGCGGAGCCAAGCCGCGTGGCCTGTTCCTTTGGCAGGCTTGCCAGCTTGCCGCCGCGCAAAGGCTCTATGACCACGATGGGGATGCCTGCATCTTCCAGAATGGCCGTCTTCGCTGCGGCATCCTGCAGCGTCCAGTCCAGGTAGTTCATCTGGATCTGGCAGAACTCCATGATGTTCTCTCCGGCGAAGAGAGCCGCAGTCTCCGGATCCCGTTCTTTCAGCTCTGCATATTTCCGCGCACCGAAATCAAGGAAGCGTGAGAGCGTTTCAGGGCGTCCATGGCAGGAAAAGCCCAGATGGCGGATGCGCCCCGCCTTCTTCTGCTCTACGAAATAGTCTGCGATGCCCCAACGTCCATCCAGATAGACATCGATAGAGGCTTCATAGATGTTGTGCAGGAGATAGAAGTCGAACCAGTCCACGCCGCACTTGGAGAGCTGCTCTTCGAAGATGGGCGCTGGGTCATAGATATCGGCCATCTGATGCCCTGGATACTTCGTGGTCAGGTAGAAGCTCTCTCGGGGATAGCGAGCCAAGGATCTGCCCAGGGCTATCTCGGACATCCCTCCGTGATAGGGATACGCTGTGTCGAAATAGTTGACGCCAGCTGCGATGGCTGCATCCACCATCTCATCGGTTGCTGCCTGGTCTATCTTTGACGTGTCGCCGTCGATGATGGGCAGGCGCATGGCTCCGAATCCGAGCCGCGCTACTTCATCTCCTAGAAAGCCATTTGTAAGCATACGTGCCGCCTCTCAATTAAAGACACTGTGTTGCTTATTTTAGCAAGAAGCGGCATCGTTGCTTGTGAAGGGATGGTTCCCTTTGGAAGAAGGACGGGATCTCGCCTACAGATACGTCTCCGTGAGATAGGCGATCACGTCATCGTTGCCTTGGATGAGCTTTTCTTCCACAAAGAGATAAGGGATCAAGTTCGCATCCCCGCCGAGTGCGAGCAGCTCTTGATAGGGTGCTTCTTGCTCAACATCGCGCTTATCAAGTTCGATGCCATGCTCAGCAGCGAAGCTGGTGACGACAGAGCAGGTCTCGCATGGGGCCCAGTAATAGAGGATGGGTGCTGCCATGTTGGTTTCCTTTCGCTTGGGGGTGCGTGCATCCGTTGCAGTGATTATCGCCCAAGCAGATGCCGATGCGCATGAGATGCGCGCTCTGTATCAGATTGAGAGCCGATCCTCATCGCGCTTGCTCAAAGGACGCGCTGACCGCTTTGCAGCGCTGTTGGATGCGGGCGCATTCGCTGTCCAAGGCGCTGTCAAGGCGTCGGTTGCGCATATAGACCGCCCAGTTCACGGCCAAGCATGCCAGATTGATCACATACACGGCCAAGACCCAGGTGATGTTGCCAGAGATCAGCTTCGCGGCGATGCCGGCGATATAGCCAGCTGTGATCAATGCGATGAATTGCCAACTGGTGCCCGCTGCCGTGCGTGCTTGGTAGTTCTTGTATGCGTTCAAAGGCCATGAGAGGCCAAAGCAGATGAGCATGAGGGCTTCCAATATCTCTGCCATGGGAGGGATCGCTTCCTTTCTTGGTCAGTGAGCGTATCAGGGGGCTGTATCAGGGGGACGGAGGAGGGCTGTATCA
>CANODU010000080.1 GCA_947565185.1 uncultured Eggerthellaceae bacterium
AAGCTCTGGGCCGTCCCCGAAATGGATCCAGGTGATATCGAGGTCTTCAATTGAACTCTCCGCTGTATACTGAAACATAGCGTAGATTTTAGGCGAGCAGGCAAAGCGTTTCAACAGAACATGGTGCATTCAGTGCGAATCGAACCAAGCAATGATCCGAAGAGCCTCCACGCGCTCATGTTGATCACTGACGGCTTTCCCTATGGAAAGGGCGAGAAGCCGTTCGTCATCCCCGAGATCGAAGCGCTCCGGTCGCTCTATCAGATCACTATCGTTTCCATGGCATCAGATGACGCGGTAGCCGATATCGAGAACGTCACACCCCTTCCTGCTGACATCACCCTCATCAGGGTCAAGCCAACGCGCACAGCCGCTCTTCTCGGATGCCTTCGCATGCCCTTCTCCAAAGAAGGCAGACGAGAGATCGGCGAGATCTGCGCAAGCGCTTCCTCCTTTCCGCTGCGCCTGAAGCGGATCGCTGAATCAGCCTGGCAGTATGGCTTAGCTTGGAGCGCTAAGCGCTCCTTCGAGAAGCTCAGGCTGTTCGACGATGTAGACTGCACCCTGTACTACACGTTCTGGCTGAACCATTGCAATCTAGCGCTTGCTCTCGAAAAGGACGCATTCCCCAACCTTGCCTTGGTCAGCCGCATTCATGGCTACGACCTCTATGACGAACGCGCCCACTACGGCCGACAGCCATTCCAGTGGCTGAAGCTCGCAGCTTGCGACAAGATCGTCTTCGCTGCGCAAGCTGCCCAGGACTATTTCGTAGGCAAACATGCGCTGGATGAGATGACCGTCAAGCAAAAGCTTGCGCTCTCGCGGATCGGCTCGAAGGTCTCCGCATATCCGAATGAGTCCCAGATTTCCCACGAAAAGCCTCTCATCGTCAGCTGTTCGAATGCCATTCCGCTCAAGCGGATCGATCTTATGATAGAAGCACTATCGCTGCTCAAAGACCTCGATATCACCTGGATCCATTTCGGGGACGGCCCAGAGCTTGCGTCGCTCAAAGCGCTCGCGCAGGAGCGTGGCCTCAATGCGCGGTTTGAAGGATATAAGAACAACAACGAGCTGATGGACTTCTACGCACGGAACCCGATCGACCTCTTCATCACCACCACGAGCACCGAAGGCGGATGCCCTGTCTCCATAACCGAAGCGCTCGCGTTCGGCATTCCCATCATTGGCACCAACGTCGGTGGCATCCCCGAACAGGTCGACGGCAACGGGATCCTCTTAGCCGAAGATCCAACGCCAAAAGAGGTAGCTGATGCGATCGCGGCCATGCTCACACAATCGCTCGATGAAGCGAATCGCATGCGCGCTCGTTCGCGAGAGCTCTTCGAACGGCGATTCGACGCCGACGCGAACCTTGCCGTCCTGGTCGATGCTCTGGATGCAGCCCAGAAGAGCTGAGTTTCCATTACACTAGAGCGGTTCTTGAAAAGGATCGCTAGACCGCGGCGAATAAGGAACCCTATGCCTGGAATGAAGAATGACCTGTTGGAGAAGATCGCTGACCGCAGCCTGGTGATCGGCGTTGTTGGATTGGGCTATGTAGGCTTGCCCTTGGCTGTCGAAAAAGCCAAGGCGGGCTTCAAGACCATTGGATTCGACGTGCAAGATGAGAAGGTCGACCTGGTCAATGCGGGTCATAACTACATCGGAGACGTGGTGGACGCAGACCTTGCGCAGCTCGTGGAAAGCGGGATGCTCAAAGCTACCACTGATTTCTCTGAGATCTGCGAGGCGGACTTCATCGCCATCTGCGTACCCACGCCTCTCGATGAGCATCAACAGCCAGACACCTCCTACATCAAGTCATCCGCTGCATCTGTCGCAAAGAACCTAAAGCCGAACACGATGGTGGTATTGGAATCGACCACCTATCCTGGCACCACCGAAGAGCTGCTCAGACCCATCCTCGAAGAGGGGTCCGGCCTTGTTTGTGGCAGGGATTTCTATCTGGGCTTCTCTCCTGAGCGAGTCGATCCAGGCAATCTGATCTACAAGACGAAGAACACGCCTAAAGTGGTTGGCGCTATCGGCGAAGATGCGCTTGAGTGCATCGCTGCTGTCTATGAGACCGTACTGGACGGGGGTGTGACCCGCGTGTCCTCTCCCGCTGTTGCTGAAATGGAGAAGATCCTAGAGAACACCTATCGCAATGTGAACATCGGCCTCATCAATGAATTGGCCATCCTCGCCGACCGCATGAACATCGATATCTGGGAAGTGGTGGACGCGGCGAAGACGAAGCCGTACGGATTCACCGCGTTCTATCCTGGACCGGGGCTGGGAGGCCACTGCATCCCTCTTGACCCATACTATCTCTCATGGAAAGCGCGCGAATATGGCTTCCATACATCCATGATAGAGTCATCCATGATGGTCAATGACCGCATGCCCGAATACTGCGTCGATAGAGCTGCGCGCATCCTGAACGAGCAGGGAAAGGCACTCAAGGGGTCGAATGTGCTCGTGCTGGGCGTGGCTTACAAGCAAGATATAGATGACTATCGTGAAAGTCCCGCACTCCGCGTGATAGAGATCCTGCAAGAGCGGGGAGCGAACGTCAGCTACTTCGATCCATGGGTGCCCGAGTTTCGCTATAAGGGCAGAACGACGCAAAGCATCCCCGAGCTCACTGCTGAAGCGGTCGAAGCAGCTGACTTGGTGATGGTGACCGCTGCCCACACTAATGTGGACTACGACCTTGTCCAAAGGAATGCGCAGGCCATCTTCGACACGAAGAATGCCTTGAAGGATGTCAAGCTGCGCAATAACATCGAGGTTCTCTGATGGGCGCTCCCTCCATCCATGAAAGCTCATATATCGATGAAGGCGCCATCATCGGTGACGACACGAAGATATGGCACTTCTGCCATATCCAGTCCGGTGCAGTGATCGGGCGCCATTGCAGCCTAGGACAGAATGTGAATGTGGCGAACAACGTCCGCATCGGCAACAACGTGAAGATCCAGAACAATGTCTCAGTCTATGAGGGCGTCGAATTGCAAGATGGCGTCTTCTGCGGTCCATCTTGCGTATTCACTAACGATTTGACGCCACGCGCACGCTTTCCTAAAGGAAGCGATGCCTATAAGAAGACGCTCGTAAAGGCGGGTGCCTCCATAGGTGCGAATGCCACCATCGTCTGCGGCCACGATATCGGCCGATGCGCCATGATCGCGGCGGGTGCCGTAGTCACCAAGAATGTGCCTGACCATGCGCTGATGGTAGGCGTTCCCGCAGCGCAACAGGGGTGGGTCTGCGAATGCGGAGCTGCTCTTCCCAAGGATCTCACATGTACGGAATGTGGGCGCATCTTCGAAGAGACAGCAGAGGGGCTGAAGCAACATGGAGTTTCGTGACCTCAACGCACAGTATGCCTCGCTCAAAGATGAGGTGGACGCAGCCATCCAGAACGTGTTGGATTCTGGCCGCTTCATTGGAGGAGCTGAGGTCACTGCTCTCGAAGAGGAACTTGCTAGCTACGTCGGCGCCAAGCACTGCATCACCTGCGGCAATGGGACCGACGCATTGCAACTGGCATTGATGGGATGGGGCATCGGCCCGGGGGACGCTGTATTCGTGCCTGACTTCACCTTCTTCTCCAGCGGTGAAGTGGTCTCTGCTGTAGGCGCCACGCCTGTGTTCGTCGATGTGGATGAGCGCACCTTCAACTTGAATCCTGAAGAGCTTTCGCAAGCTGTCAAGCACATTGAGACGAGCTCCGATCTAATACCTCGAGCAGTCGTAGCCGTTGATCTCTTCGGCCTTCCAGCTGACTATCCAGCAATCGAGAAGATCTGCGAAGCGCACGATCTTCTGCTGTTGGAGGATGGTGCTCAAGGATTCGGCGGTTCCATCAACGGTAAGATGGCATGCTCATTCGGAGACATCTCCACCACGAGCTTCTTCCCTGCAAAGCCGCTCGGCTGCTACGGAGACGGAGGTGCCATCTTACCGTTGATGGAACCGCCGAATCCTT
>CANODU010000081.1 GCA_947565185.1 uncultured Eggerthellaceae bacterium
TCACGTTGAATGAGGTGAGGCGTGGCATGCAGGCAAACGCATGGTCTGCCGCATCCGTCCCTGCGAAGTCGAAGCTGCTCCGAAGCTGCACCTTCCCCTTGACCGCATCGGTCATGGCGTTGCCCTTGACGATGGCTGTCGGGCCGACCAAGCCATAAGCCAGATAGCTTGCGCTTCCATCGACCCCGGCAATACCACTCAGATCCACCGTCGGCATGTGTAAACGTATATTTACACTTCCATCAGTTGGCCCAGCGTAAGCCCCCTCTGCCGCGAGCATCCGCTCGGCTGATGTGAGCGGCTTCGGGCTGACGCCGCTCGTCTCGCGGATCACGAGGCGGGAAGTGGCAACATCGGTTATGCGCTCATCGGTCATGGCCTTCGTGAAGGCATACGCCATGTTGGCGCCACCGCTTCCTAGCCCGCGCATCGTGTAGATGACCTCGCCTTCTCCGGCCGATGCCTTCGGCGCTGTCGGATCATCCAGATAGTTGAAATTGCCCATCGGATGGACCCTGATAGACGCCCCTTGCGCGAGCGCATCGAACCCATCGGCCTCAGTCGCACATCCCTCGAAGAGATACGTGAGGTTAGCGCCCGTCCCCGTGCCCACATCGGTCGCGCGCACGAGCTGGAGCCCCGCGTGGTTCCGGAAGGCTCCCGTCATGTTCGCATTGGCACCTGTGGCAACATTCTCAAGCTCGATGGCCGCCAGGCCGCCACCTGAGGTCTCACCCGCCGCCGCGAAGGTGGTGAGGTTCGCATCGGCACCCGTGAGGGCGTTCCGCATCTTGAGCACAGCGTGGCTCCCTGGCTTGAACGATCCCTCGAACATGCTCGACGCATCCACGCCCGCGCCCGGCAGGAACGCATGATCGAGCCCCGTGAGGTCGGCGAGCTCAAGCGCCGCCATCCCTGAGAACATCCCGGACGCATTGGTGACACCTGACGTCACCATACCCCGTGGCAACAAGAGACCCACGTGATCCACATCATCATCAGCGAGCTCGCCTGTGGTCGCGGCAGCTGCCGTCACGGAAGGCACGGTCACGCACGCTTGGAACATATCCGACACATCGCGCGTGCGATCGGTGACCTTCAAATGCGTGAGGTCGATGTAGCGCACGTTCTCACAGGCGTAGAACATGGAGGTCAGGTTGCCATACGCCTCAACGCTCACAACGGCGCCCGTCTCATCGTCTATGCGGTCCTCCACCACGATCTTGTCGAACATGCCGTTGATGTTCGTGCCGCCGATCCAAGGAGCAGCAGCCCCCGATGAGTCGAAGGCCTGCATGATGGCGCGCGTCGTCCCCTCACCGGGGCGTATCCGCAAGGTACCCGTGCCAGATGCCATCTGCTCGGTCGTGCCGGTAAGGACGTATTCCACTGACTGCCCGTTCCAGACGGTCCCCTCCCAGGTCACGGGAGCCTCCGGCGTGCCAAGGCCGATGAAGCCAGCTTCTCTGATCTCCTCAGAGAAGCCAGAGGCGTTCGCGGTCCCGAAGTAGCGGTCGTGGATCCAGACCGCGGTCCTCACCTTCAAAGCGTCGGAATCCATGAGATAGACCGTCTGCTTATACGAGCGCTCATCTGCCGCGCCATCGGGCGTGGTGGGTGCCCCGGGGCACATCATGAGGTTCTTGGCGTCAGTGGGTCCCCCGAAGACATACACGTTCGCGGCCAGGATGTAGGTGGGAACGACCACCTCATCCTCGCCCTCAACCTTGATGCGGTTCTGGGCGAAGAAGCCGTTGGAGATCTTCTTGAAGGGCGTGCCGATCGCGATGCGCGCGGTCGCGCCTTCTACCGCGTCACCATTGGCGGACACGAGCTTCGCACAGCCTGCGAACATATCCTCCATGCCGCCTGACCCGGCGGTCACGTCATCGCCCATCACGAGGTAGTCGGTGCCGATCCCGCGCAGATTCACCTTCTCAAGGCTTTCGCATCCCGCGAACATCCGACGTGCGGAGAGGACGGAAGAGACGAGGCCATAGTCGGGAGAGCCGTTCGAATCAACCGGAGCTGCAAGCCCCACATATATAAGAGATGTGCATCCCTCGAAGAGCGAATCCATCGTGGGGCGGCTTCCTTGGTTGAGCCCGCGCAGATACGCTGTCTCAAGCGAGACGCATCCTGAGAACATGCCGTTGAAGTTCGTGACGGAGGTCACGTCCCACCCTGTGGGAAGCACGAGGCCGCGCCCTGCCTCAATGGAGACAGGTGCCTCTTCTTGGGAGGGGGTATCAGAGACCGGCATACCGGGCACAGATCCCCTATCCGCAAATGCTGCAGAGGTCACCCACTTCACAGACGCGAGATTCCTGAACATGTGCTCCATCGAAGGCGCGCCCGAAGGTGCAGCTGACAGACCCGAGAGGTCATATGAGGGCATGTAGGAAAGCGCGCTCTCGCCCGCATCGAAGGTGCCCACCATATCTCCCGCGTTCGCAACAGGGGTGGATGTCCCGCGCATCATGCGGAATGAGGAGTCCTCTGCCAAAGGCGCGGCGAACGCACCTGAGAGGAGGTTCGTGAGGCGTGCGCCTTGCCCGGTGCCGACATCCGTCAGGTCATAGGTGGCCGTGACTTCCCCTGCACGATCGACAAAAAGATTCTTCGACTCCGGCCTTTGGCCTTCGCTCAGAATGACAGAGTTGGTACCGGATTCGGTTCCGGTTGCATCCTGGGTTGCGGCTTCTTGTGCCGGCAAGCCGGCACCTACGGAATCTGCTTCGGACCCTTCGTGGGTGCCGGCAACTGCCGGCACGTCTGAATGCGCGGCGACAGCCGCGCCACTGACATCCCCGAAGACCGAGCACCCTGAGAACATGGCCGTGAGGTTGGCGTTTTTGCCTGATGCCACCCGGTTCATGGTGACATCGGTGAGGTTCGCGCAACCGGAGAACAGCGAGCTCGCATTGGCCGAATCCCCGTCCAGAGAGCGCGCGATGTCAGCGCTTTCAAGGGATGTGCATCCGGAGAACATCTCGCTTGCGTTTGCGTTCGCACCCCGTCCAAGCATCTGAGCGGTGACGGATCTCATATGCGCACCCTCGAACATGCGCGTAAGGTTGGCGCCGGGGGCGCTTGAGGCCACGTTGGTCAACACAAAGGAGGAATCCTCGGCCCCAGCGCCACCCAGCATGTATGAGAGATTGGCGGTCGCACCTGTCGCAAAGCCTTCCAAATCAACGGCGTGGCGCCCGTCTGCCTGGTCAGCCAGGCCCGTGCAGCCGAAGAGCATGTAGCGCGCATCTGCCGGTTGCAGATCTCCCAGGTTCGCACCCCCTGAGGGGAGGTTGTCGGGGGAGACGGGCAGCGTCGAGCGCACCTCATTGGTGGCGCGCGGAAGGGAAGTGCAGTTGCGAAGCATGTAGGAAGCATCGGTCGTAGCAGGCGTGATGTTGAGCTGGCGCAGGTCAAGCCCTGAGAGCTTGTCGCACCCGTCGAACATGCCTTGGAGCGACCCGACCGCGAACACCTCTCCCAGAAACGCCACGCGCTCGAAGTCATCGGCGTATTCGGTGTAGCGACCCCATGGCGCCACGAGCGCCTCGTTGCTTGCGGAGAACGCGCGCATGACGCCGAAGGCGCTTGAGCTGTTGGTGGGGAAGACAAGCAGCGTGTTCTTGCCATCGGCGCCCGTACGTATCGCCCACATGACATCGCCCAGAGTCGAGGTGCCGGCATGTCCTGCCACATCATAGGCACCGGTGTGCCCCACGAAGCCTTGGGCGAGGAGGGTTCCGTAGTCAGAATCTAGGCGCTTGGAGCCGTTGACGGAGTAGTTCAGGTAGTTGCGCTCAAGCCAGATGCCCACATGCGCCGCGCCATCGCCGACGAAGTTCACGAGACCGTGGTAGTCAGCCGGGCATTCGAGGAG
>CANODU010000082.1 GCA_947565185.1 uncultured Eggerthellaceae bacterium
TCCTGTGAGAGCTTTGGTTGGATGAGCAAAGCGAATCCAACCTTATGCGCAGTGCAAGCACTGCGCTGTTAGTTTGTGCGGCATCACTTTCCAGGCAACAACAGGATGAGTGTTATAGGTTTGTGCAAAGCACAAACCTATTGTTTTGACTCGTGCCGGCAGTTGCCGGCACCCACGGCAACCTGATTCATCTCTGGGAGATGCCGCTTACGTGTCATCCACGGAATGTCCCCCGATCCTGAAGCATGTTGGCCGCACCCACGAGATCTTCAACCGGGCGTGAGCCCGGTTAGGCCGTTTGCGCGAAGCGCATAAGGCCGTCCCATGAAAAGAGGTGCTGCGAAGCAGCACCGACACACTTTGAGAAAGAGATGCAGGTACCTGCCGGACCCCGCAGATCCTGTGCGCAGCCCTGAAAGGGTTGCCGCAGGATCTGCGGCCTATCCATTTTTGATACAGAGCCGAATGGGATAAAGGGGTTGAAGCCGATTCTGCAGGCCAAGAAATCCATGATATACATCATCATGGATTTCGCAGGCCGAAGCCAAGGCTGAACACCCCTTCATCCCATGAAGGCAAAAGAGGATGTTGGTGGCGCGTCTGACGACGCGCTTTTATTCGTGCGGCCAGTTGGCCGCACCCACGGCAACCTGATTCATCTCTGGGAGATGCCGCTTACGCGTCATCTACGGAATGTCCCCCGATCCCGAAGCATGCTGGCCGCACCCACGAGGTCTTTCAACCAGGCAAAGCAGGGCCGACACACTTGAAGGATGTTATTTGGATTCCACCTGAGGGATGGGATCGGTGTCCTCTTCGTCCAGATTGTCATCGTAGACATAGTGCTTCGTCTCGCGCGCGATCATGCCGGAGAGCAAGAGCACCACGATGATGTTCGGCACCGCCATGAGCGCGTTCGTGATGTCAGAGATGGACCACACCAAGTCCCCAATGCCCACCGCGCCCAAGAAGGCCACGATCAGATACACGATCTGGTAGGGCTTGATGGCATGCTTGCCGAACAGGTACGTGATGCAGCGGTTGCCGTAGTAGGACCATCCCAAGATGGTGGAATAGGCGAACAGGATCATGCCCACCACCAGGATGGGCGTCCCAATGTAGGGGATCTCCGCGAAGGCGGCGGATGTGAGCTCAGCACCTGCCGTGATGCTGCCAGACATGACCTGCGCGTTCAGGTCAGCGTTGCCCAGCATGGTGGACACCAGCACCAAGCCTGTCAGCGCACAGACGATGACCGTATCCCAGAACGTGCCCGTCATGGACACGAGCGCCTGACGTGCAGGATTGCGCGTGGAGGCTGCTGAGGCCACGATGGGTGCGGAGCCCAAGCCCGACTCGTTCGAGAACAGGCCGCGCGCGCAGCCGTATTGCATGGCGATCATGACGCCGCTGCCCAAAGCGCCGCCGAATGCCGCCTTCGCCGTGAAGGCACATTCGATGATCAGGCAGAGCGCGGGCCACACGTAAGCCCAATTGATGCAGAGGATCACGATGCACCCGATGGTATAGGCCACGGCCATGAAGGGAACCAGCTTTTCGCACACGCGCGAGATGACCTTGACGCCGCCTAAGATGACGAGGCCCACCAGCACGACGATGGCGATGCCGATGGCCCATTCAGGGATGCCAGGCATATTCGTGGTGATGACCGACGTCATGGCCTGGGACTGCACGGCTGAACCGATGCCGAAGGATGCGATGGCAGCCAAGAGCGCAAAGGCACCGGCACCCAGCAAAGCCCACCACGGGATGCTGCCGTCCTTGCGCGCGAACGCGCGACGCCAAGCGTACATGGCACCACCCAGCATGTTGCCGTTATGGTCCTTCACGCGGTATTTCACCGCAGCGAACGTCTCGGAGTACTTCGTGGCGATGCCGAAGACGCCCGTGATCCACATCCAGAAGATGGCACCCGGGCCACCAGCGACGATAGCGGTTCCCACCCCCACGATATTGCCTGTGCCGATGGTGGCGGATAGCGCCGTGCACAAGGCTCCGAACTGGCTGATGTCGCCGGGCGCGTTCGGATCCTTCGTCACGGACAGCTTGATGCCGCGCCCCAGCTTGCGTTGGATGAAACCCGTACGGAACGTGAGATAGAGGTGCGAACCCAGCAAGAGCACCAGCATGGGGATGCCCCATACGAAGTCGTCTATCGCACCGATGATCTCTTGTATATCCATTAGAAATGCCTCTCAAAACCCATCGTACAGGGCTCTTGTCCCTGCGCTCTACGGCGGTAGAGCATAGCGATTATATGGGTTGACCGGTTACGCACCTGTTAACAACGGCCGAGGAACCCTGCGAACGGATGAAGGACGCAGCCCTCACAGGGAGATCAAGCGGCATCCCAGAGCTTCAGCATCGCGCACATCATGCGTCACCATGATGATGGTGGCACCGCCCTCATTCAGGCGGCAGAGGAGCTCCAGCAGCTCGTGCTTGCTCTGTCCGTCCAAGCCAGCGCATGGCTCATCCAAGGCCACGATGGGGGTACGCAAGGAAAGGATACCTGCCAGTGCCACCTTGCGCTGCTGGCCACCGGAGAGCAAGAAGGGATTGCGCCGGTAGATCTCTGTGAAGGGAAGGCCCACATCCGACAGAGCCGCACGCACGCGCTCTTCCACCACGGTAGGCTCAAGCCCCAAGGCGCGTGGTCCGAACGCAACATCGTCATAGACCGTGCTCTCGAAGAGCTGCCGCTCCGGGTGCTGGAAGGCAAGCCCCACCTGGAACCGAGCGCGATTGCGCGCCGTCTTATCCATGAGCGGCACCCCGTTGATGCGCACCGTCCCCGTCTGAGGTTGCAAGAGGCCATTCATGAGCTTCAAGAGCGTGCTCTTGCCGCAGCCATTCGGACCCGTGATGGCCACGAACGACCCCCGTTCGACCGTCAGGGAGAAGTCGGTCAGCACCGATGGCCCCCCATCTGCGTAGGAGAAGGCGACCTTCTCAAGGGCAACGGCGGGCACCTCTCCTCCGGACACGTCCTTCGAATGCACCTGGGGAAGCGGACGCGCTTCAGGCACGTCCTCTTCTGACAGGCAGAGGATGCGGTCAGCGGAGCAGGCCAGCGTCTCATCATGGGTGATCAGCAGCAGGGTCATGCCCGCATCATGCAGACGACGCAACATGAGGATGATCTCACGCGTGGATGCCTCATCCAGCATGGATGTCGCTTCGTCCAAGATGAGGATCTGCGGCCGCATGGCCAGCGCACCGGCAATGGCGATGCGCTGCTGTTGGCCCCCAGAGAGCGCATTCACATCCGCATCGCGCGCGTCCTGCATGCCCACAGCACGAAGAGCCTCCTCCACGCGCTCGGTCACTTCCTCTTCGGGAAGCCCCAGGTTCCGCGGTCCGAAAGCCACCTCATCATGCACGAGCGTGGATACCAGCTGATCATCGGGATTCTGAAAGACCAGGCCGCAAGCGCGTCGAATGCAGAAGAGGTTCTCTTTCGCCTGCGTATCCATGCCGCAGACACGCACCGTGCCTGCGCTTGGCATCAACATGGCATCCACCAGCTTCGCCACGGTGGATTTGCCCGACCCGTTCCCGCCCATGAGCGCCACCATCTCCCCATGCTCTACCGTGAAGGAGAGATCGTTGAGCACCGGTGCGCGCTCCTCATAGGAGAAGGACACGCCTTGGAATGCTATGGCAGGACAGGTTTGCATGCGCAAAGCGGGCTCAAGCGAAGCGGTACAAGTCCTTCGTAGCCTCTTGGAACTTCGCGTAAGCACGACGGGCTAAGGCCTCATCTTCCACCAATTCGAAGCTCTCGGGGATGCCCTCATCGTCGGTCT
>CANODU010000083.1 GCA_947565185.1 uncultured Eggerthellaceae bacterium
CGGAATTGGTGAAGAGCATCGATCCACCGTAGCCTTCGCTCTGTTTGAAATCGGCGGCTAAAAGCATGTAGCTTCCTGGGATGTCGGTATCGGAGAAGGTCACGTTCTCCACACGCATGGTGTATTGAAACTGGCGAACATAGCCATCCACCATACCGTAGACGCGTCCACCGCAAAGCGGCATCCCGCGGAAGTCCAAGCGTGTCGCGTAAGAGTGGTCTGTCATATACGATTTGCCATCAGTGGTGCCGCTGCGCTTGCCATCGATACCTGACCAGATGATGGTTGCGGAGTTGCCGCTCTTTGACAGATCCGGCGTGGTAGATGCCCTGAAGGCGTTATAGAGGAAGTACTCTACGCGCCCCATGTTATTCGCGAATTCGATCAGCTTCCATTCAGGGTTCAGGTGGGACAGCTGTGACTGCTGAGAGCCAGCCTCTTGGAAGAAGTACCGGCAATTGGCATATTGGCCCGTACCCACATACTGGGCGTCCACGTTCGTAAGACCTGAGGCTCCGGAGAAGAAATAAGCCATCTGGGCGCCGATACCTGTACCGACATTGCGCAGATAAGCATTGTTCAAGACATAGCAATTCTGGAACATGTATGCCATGTTCGTGCCCGCATCTGCACCTGCTCCATCGGCATTGCCCACATTGACCATGGTGAGGGAATTGCCACCAGCCGTTCTATTACCGTCTACGTTGTAGGCGTAGAGGAACATGTTGTAAACATTTGCATTGGCGCCATTAGCTACATTTCTCAAGCTGATATCTATGAGCTTATTAGCGGAACAGAACATGCGATAGGCATAGACCTTGCTTCCGTTCAAGGAGCTCTCAATGTTCAGCTTCTCTATGCTGCTGCACGCATTGAACGGCGTGAGATGGAAGCTTGTGGTGTTATATTCGCCCGTATCAGAGAACATGCGCTCGAAGGTGATATTCCCCTGCGTTGCAGCATTGCCGTTGAAGCAGTCTTTCATGAAGATCTCTTTGATGCCATCGCACCCGGTGAACATGTAGACGGCATTCAGGGATGTACCGCTGGTCTCCCATTGATAAGCTGCGTTCGTAGCCGTAGTGGTCTTGTTGGTGCGGAACTGCACGCCCTTGCCGATGGCTGCCGGAGTGCCGCTCTTGTCCCAGCCGGTCGTCTGGCGACCGATCTCCACTGCTGCCTTGGTAGGCGTGGTGTCATTGCCCTTGGAGTATTCGGCCGGGCTCGACACATTGAAGTAAGCGTTCGTGAGCGATGCGCAGCCAGCGAACATGAAGGAGGTGTTCGTAGTCTCCGAAGTGATGGTCATGGATGTTAGGTCGCACGAGGTCATCTTGTTGCAGCCCTCGAAGAGCGATACCAGGCTCGTGCCAGCGCGAACGCCGCCATAGACGCGTGCTTGATCGAACACGCCCGAATAGCCTACGCCCGTGCCGCCGCTGGCAACGCCAGTCCACGGCATGACATCGTCAACGGAGTTGACCGAGCGGATCTTTGCCATGCCGGCAGGGCTCGTTTGTGCAGACCAGTCTTTGCCCGAAGTTGCTCGCTGGGTTGGGAGGATGGTAAGCGTCACCTTGTTATCAGAGCCGCGTCGGATGACCCAGGCGACCGATGAGCCGTCGGATTCCTGTGCGGTATCACCCACGAAGCCATAGCCTAGGACGTCGGTGCCCCACGCTTCACCGATCATCGGATTGGCGGTTTGACCGGTGAGAGCCCGCCGAACCGTCAGATTGTCATAGCCGATGTTGCCTGCATAACCTTGGGCTGCCCAAACATCCATCTGGCGTCCAACAGCTGCAGTATCCACAAGATAGATCTTGATGGACAAACCTTGCGGGCAGGGCATCAGCATGCTTGCCGTAGCTGGGCCTGAATTGATGTTGACCGCAACGCCTGCACGCAGCATCCACGAACACGAGCCGTTCTGGACCGCGCGCTGGCCGAAGAAGCCATTCAGGAGCTTGGTCATGGAAGGACTTACCGTGATGGTGGCTTCTCCCGTGGCTGCCCCGCCCGCACGATCGGTGGCCATGCCGGATCCAGAGAACATATCAGCCATGGCAGAGCCGTTACCCACCGTAGCCTGGCTTCCGCCCATGCCTGAAGTGGAGATGCCAGAGAGGTCGACATTTGCAAGCGACGTTGCACCCTTGAACATGGACTGCATGCTGGATGCGAAGCCACGCATGCGTCCGCTATTTGCTTGGAAGGTGACGCTCCTGAGGCTCGTGGCGTTCGCGAACATCTCTGAGAGATTCGATCCCGTTGCAGCCTGAGCGCCGTCATCGCCGGTGTGATAGGTATCCGTGATACCTGCAAGCGTCACGTTCTCCACACCAGACTCAGCAAAGAGACGCTGTTTGTTCGTAGCCGCCGACAGTTTCCAGTCGGTGGGAACGAGCATGAGGCCCTTTTGCACGTTCGCACCGTCGCTTCCCTGGTACGGCCGCACCGTCTTGATGCCCTTGACGCCTTCGAAGGCGCTGGAGATGTCTTGGGGTGCGGATTCGAGGCCTGCCAGCCACGCGAACGTGAGATTCGTGCATCCCTTGAACATGTTCTTCATGCTGGAGGGATCATTGACAAGGATCTCGCTGAGTGAGTGGATGTAGACGTTGCCGTTCTGGATCGTGGATGCGGTGAACGAGCCTTCCATGAGCGAGGTCCAGTCACTGCCTGGGCCGCCCACAACACAGAGATTCACTTGGGTATCCGTGATTCCCTCTACAGTGCTCATGCCTGCCGCCAACTCTACGCAGTTGGAATTCGCGCCCGTGAGAACCTGTACGAAGTAACCCTTCGTGATATTGGCCATATTCGCAAAGGCGCGGTTGCCATTGACAGATGCACCTGTGGCCGTCTGCCTCACATCAAGGCTAGAGAAACCAGCGCCTTCCAAAACGCTTCTGATCGTGCCACTGTCACCTTCAAAGGATGCCGAGATGACCGCTGCGCCTCCATGAGCGCCCGAGTCCGCTAAGAGCTCAGTGGCGTCAAAATCGTTGCCCGAAATGAAGCGATTGAGCTTCACGTCAGTAAGCGCGGTCATGCCCGCAAAAGCACGACTGGCATTCACATTCGCAGCTGTCGGCCACGCTGCGCTTTCACTGCCAATGACAAGAGATGTGGCCGCCGTAGAGCCTTCGGCTAGCGACGCTAAAGACGTGACAGCGTTCGTAGGATTGAATGCACCACCGACGGTGAAGACCTTGTTGTCAGCGGTAGGCTCAGAGGTAGGTGCCGCCTGGTTCGTGATGCCTGTGAGCGCCAGACAGACCGCGAACATCCGGTCTATCTTCTGGACGTCGGACATGTCCAGATTCGTGAGGTCGATGGACTGGGCACTGGATGCGCCTTCAAAGGCGCTCTCCATGGTCGTGCCACCTTTGACGCCCGCGTACACACGTGCCTGATAGTAGTCGTCGTTGATCTTTGCGCCGTTCACATCGCCCAGCGCCGACCACGGTGCCCAGCCGTCATCGTTCGAGAATCTTTGGAGGCGGTATGTGCTCGTGTTCCCAGCAGCCACGAGCGCATCCGCCGTGTTCTTGCCCATCTGTGTTGGGTAGATGAGCAGCGTGCCACGCTCTTCGCTTTGCTGTTTGCGAATGGTCCAGACGACCGAGCGTCCCTCCATGCCATCGGCCGGATCGCCGATAAAGCCGCCTGTTTGGATGGGGCCGTATATGCTTCCGACGGTGCCAAAGACCTCATCCATAGAGGAGAGGTCCAAGACGCCCGCATACCGCCTCGGCGTCCACGAGAGCGGGCTCGACAGGAACGCCGAGAGGTC
>CANODU010000084.1 GCA_947565185.1 uncultured Eggerthellaceae bacterium
TCCTCCATACGTGCACGATATCCTGTTCCCACTTTCGTTGCAGTGAGATTTGTGAGTCCCGCAGCGTACCTGAACATGTTCGCCATCCAGGCATAGTTGCCCGTGCCTACATTGGTTATGTTCACTGTCTTCATACCTTGACAGGCCCAGAACATCTGCCGCATATCGCAGTATGCTCCTGTGCCAACGTTCGTAAGCGTGATGGATGTGTCCTTATTAGCCCTGAGGGAGGTGCCCCGTGCTGCATCGATGAACATGGTGACCAGGTTCACATGCGCACCAGTAGCTGTGCTCGTACCGGCACCGCAACCGAAATCAGTGAGGCGGATCTTCTGCACGTTATCGAGTCTTGCGTAGCTTGTGCTAGAAAAACCTTGCCCTGCAGATCCGAATGCGCGCTCTGCGTTGAATGCCGTTCCGTTGAAGCAGTTGGAGAAGTTGACAGAATGCATGGATGTGCAACCGACGAACGACATAGCCATGTTTATCCCAGAAATGTTCGCGGCCATCTTGAAGGCTTCTTTTGCGGAACTCGTGGTTCGTACTCGAAGGCCTTCAGCGATGGGCGTGGGCGTTCCCGTATCATCCCAACCGCTTGTCTTCTGCTCAGAAACCGTTGCGCCATTCACATCCTGGTTGAAGGCCACTGACGGCAGGGCAGAGCAGCCCGCGAACATGTTGCGCATGTTAGTCGTTGTGACAGTGGACACGCTCGTCAGGTCTGCATGAGTAAGTTTCGTACATCCTTCGAATAATCCTTGGGCGTTTGTGCCTAGTTGCACGCCACGGTAGATCCTCACTTGGCTGAACATACCAGAGAAGCCACGACCAACACCTCCGTTGCCCGGACCTGACCAAAGAGGCGCACTCGACGCACTCGTAGAATCAGCCAAGCGTGCAAAATTTGCAGGATCAGGAGAGGAGGCTGTCGCCAAGCTTCGCCAGTCACGGCGCGTGCCAGAAGTGTTCGAGCTATTGGGGTTCGCGAAGATGGTGAGCGTTCCCACGCCAGTGGTGGGGTTCTTGCGGATAGCCCAAGCCACCTGCGTGCCGATGCCCTCATTGTTGACGGAAACGGTGGCAGAGTCGCCGGGATATGCCTGCGTGGGGTCGCCGAAGAAGCCATAGCCCTGCACGTCTCCGAAGGCCTCGCCAGTGGTGCCGATGACCCCGCGAGCAGCCTCATTGGTGAACACGAGCGACTCAGCGTAGTCTTTCGGCGTCCAGACGGTGCCCATGCGCGCATAGGATTGCGTGGATGCAAGCTCGATGCTTGCGCGCATGTTCGGCGGGCAGCGCATGAGCGTGCCCTGTGCTGCAGGGCCAGATCCGGTGATGCTCACGAGCACGCCTTCGCGAAGCATCCATGAGCACGCGCCATCGACCGTCGCGCGCTCGCCGAAGAAGCCGTTCAGGATCTGGCAATCGTCCTCAGCGATGACGATGGATCCTGCCGTCGTGGCAGGAAGGGCACCGCCAGATCGGTTGGTGGCCATGCCAGAGCCTGTGAGCATGTCCTGCATGGGCGAGAGGGACCCCACCAAGTTCGCGGGATTGGAGGCAGAGGCGATCATCTCGTTGGTGCGCAGTCCCGTGAAGTCGAGCGTCTTCAAGGACACGCAGCCGGCGAGCATCCGCTTCATCTGCGAGACCGTGCCTGAGCGGGAGCCGGTGAAATGCACGGAAGCGAGGGCTGCGTCTCCTTCGAAGGCGCTCGTGAGATTGGCGCCACCGGAAGCGGAGACATCGCGTATGGTCGCTTGGGTGAGAGACGTGCATCCTGAAAGCATGCGCGTAAGGTTCGAATCCGCTGTGGTGCCGATGCCCGTCAAGGTGATGGTGGCAAGCGCGGTGGATCCTTCGAAAAGCGATGTCATGTTCGTGCCGGTTGCTTGCGCAAGGGAGGCAAGCGATGCGCGTGTGAAGCTGGTGTTCGCGAACGCACGCTGGAGATTCGTGGTCTGCGAGCGCGTCCAGTTCACCGGGAACGTCATGGCGCCGTCCGCGCCGGTCGAGTTCTGGCGCAGCTCGGTCAGGCCCCCGACTCCTTCGAATGCGCTCTCCATGCTGGGCGCACCTGCCGGTATTCCCATCAGGTCAGCGCGAGCGAGATTCGTGCAGCCATACATCATGCGCGCCATGGAAGTGGGAGGGGTGGTCCAACCATCGCCTGAATTCAGGAGGTAGAGCGTAGAGGCATGGGACGAGGTGAACGACCCTTCGAAAAGGGATGCCCATGAGCCGCCACCGTTGAAGACGCCCTTGAAGGTGAAGACAGGTGCAGCATCAGTGGCTGTGGCGCATTCGGCCATGGCGCGCGTCACATCGACACCCGTGCCGCGGATGCTATGGTCTGCGTATACGGTCTCTACCTTGGTGAGCCCCTCCATGATGGAGCGCGCGTTCACGCCGTTTCCATTGAAGGAGTTCTTGATGTTGATGTCAGTGGCCTGCGCGTTGTCTGCAAAGGCCGAGGATGCATCCAGATTCGCCCCGTTGAACGATTCTGTCATCTTCACCACTTTGACATCGGTGCCGGATGCGAAGGACGTAACGCTCTGATTCGTTGCGCCCTCTGTGGCGAATGACGAGTCCACCGTAAGGGTACCCATGCCCGTGGCACCAGAGAACGCATTGGGCGCGCGCAGGCCAGCTTGGGTGAACGAACCTTCGATGGTGACGTCTGAGAAATGAGATTCACGCGCCAAATAAGCTGCGTTGGTGGCTTCTTGGCCCTCGACGGATCCCGTGAAGGAGTTCGTGATGGAAAGCGTTGTGTGGGCGCCTCCCGTGGCACCCGAGTTCGCCAAGAGCTCGCTTGCATCCACCGAGCCTGCGAACAGCCCTTCTAGGTGCGCGTCTTCCAATGAGGTCATGGCGGCGAAAGCGCGAGATGCATCCACGTGCGCCGCTTGAGGCCATGCTTCTGCAAAGGAAAGAGTCAACTGCGTTGTGCGGGAGGCGCCTTCCGCAAAACCTGAGATGTCATTCACGGCAGTTCCAGCAACGAAGGACAGACCTGCGCTCACAGAAGCCGTGCCGACTGCTCCTTCATCCGTTGCTCCATCCGTAGAAGCTTCAGCGTTCTTTATGCTGGTAAGCGCCGTGGCACCTGCGACCAAACGAGCCATATCCACGGTATCGGCGATATCCATGCGCGTGAGGTCAGCGTTCACGAGTGCGGTTGCACCCTCAAAGAGGCTTCGGATGGATGTGCCCGCCTTCACGCCGAGATAGACCTTCGCCTGCCTGTATTCGCCATTCATCTTGGCGCCATTCACGTCTCCCAAGGAGGACCATGGCGCCCAGCCGTCGTTCTCTGAGAAGGAGGCCATGCGATAGGTGTTCGCATTTCCTGATGCGACGAGCGCATCTGCCTGCGACTTGCTGAGTTGAGTCGGATAGACAAGGAGGGTTCCTTGTTCTTCTGTGGATTGCTTGCGGATGGCCCAGACGACCGAGCGCCCTTCTATGCCGTCGCGGGGATCTCCCACAAAACCGCCGGCGACGATGTCACCAAAAGCCTGTCCAACTGTGCCAAGGACGCCGTCCATTGCTGTCATATCCAAGACGTCCGCATACCGCCTCGGCGTCCACGAGAGCGGGCTCGACAGGAACGCCGAGAGGTC
>CANODU010000085.1 GCA_947565185.1 uncultured Eggerthellaceae bacterium
GTGAGACATCCGCAGGATGTCTCACGCCTCCGTCCCCCTGATACAGACCTCCTCCGTCCCCGTGATACACTCCGTCCTCAGGTGCGAACGCGTACAATAGGGCAGGCGTACCCCCTAGAGGAAGCGTGCCTCCCATGTACTCGAAGCTCGTTGAGCAAACAGGCAAGATCAACCAACAGCTTGCGCGCTACGGCGTGAAGTTCGGCATCTACAAGGACAACACCTTCGAAGAGCGCCTCTTCCCCTTCGATGCCATCCCGCGCATCATCGGAGCAGAGCAATGGACCATACTGGAACGGGGGCTCATCCAGCGCGTAGATGCCCTGAATGCGTATCTGCGCGATCTGTATCACGACCGGCGCATCATCGCTGACGGCGTGGTGCCCGAGCACTTCGCCTATGCCTCTTCGGGATATCTCCCCCAATGCGAATCCATCATGCCCTCCCGCGGCATCTATTCGCATATCTCCGGGATAGACCTCGTGGAAGGCCAAGATGGGACCTGGTATGTGCTGGAGGACAATCTGCGCATCCCTTCCGGCGCATCCTATCCGCTGGTAGCGCGCAATCTCTGTCGCCGCTGCGATGCGGACACCTTTCGCAACGTGCCGTTGATCGACAACCGCGACTACGGCAAGCGCCTGCGCGAGGTCATCGATCATGTGAACTGCGGCGGCATCAATGTGGTGCTCACGCCAGGGCGCTACAACGCCGCCTATTTCGAACATTCCTACCTTGCCGAATGCATCGATGCAGTGTTGGCGGAGCCGGGAGAGCTCTTCGTGGACGAAGAGGTGCTCTATTATCGCGATGCCACGAAGAACGCGCGGGTGGGTGCCGTCTACCGGCGACTCTCTGACGAATATCTGGATCCGCTCTGCTTCCTGCCTGAAAGCCTCATCGGCGTGCCGAACATCATGGCTGCCTACCGAGCAGGCAATGTGGCCATCGTGAATGCGCCGGGTAACGGGGCGGCAGATGACAAGGGCATCTACTACTTCGTGCCGCAGATGGTGAAGTACTACCTGGGCGAAGAGCCCATCCTGAAGAACGCGCCCACCTATCTACCCTATTACGAGGAGGATCGTGCGTACGTCTTGGAACATGCGCAAGATCTGGTGATCAAGGATGTGGCCGAAGCGGGCGGCTACGGCGTCGTCTTCGGCAGCGAGCTCTCAGAAGAAGCGCTGACCGACCTGCTCGAGCGCGTCAAAGCCGAACCACGTCGCTTCATCGCGCAAGAGGTCATCGACTTCAAATGCCTGGATACCTACGAGAACGGGCAGACTGCACCGCGCAAGGCAGATCTGCGCGCCTTCGTGCTCTCCGGCAAGAAGACCACCGTCTGGCCTAGCGGGCTCACGCGCTATGCCTGCGAAGCCGGCTCCAGCGTCGTCAATTCATCCCAAGGAGGAGGGTTCAAGGACACATGGGTTCTCTCTCGCTAGAGCGCGTCGGGCGCCTGCTATGGCTCGGGCGCTACGTTGAGCGCAGCTACACCACCCTGCAATTCATCCTGACCACCTACGATGCAGCCTTGGATTCCGTAGAGGGCAACTGGAAGGGGCAGTTGGAGGAGCTGGGGTTCGACCAGGCCTCCGATGATCCCATGGACTTCTTCTGGACATGCCTGTTCAGCCGAGACCTGAGCGCCTCCATCCATTACTCCATGTCTGCCGCCTTCGACAATGCTGTGGTGCTGCGCGATGTCATCGGGTCCGAATCAGTGGCGTACATCCAGATGGCCATGAACGACATCGAACGCGCGGAAACCTCCGAGGCACCGCTTTTGGATCTGCAGACGGTCACGGATTGCATCCTGGCCTTCAAGGGCAGCTGCGACGACTACATCGTGAACGACGCAGCGCGCAACATCATCAAGTGCGGCTTCTCCATCGAGAGGATGGATCTCTACACGCGCCTGCGCTACCACCTGGAAGACGTGCGCCGCGAAGCTCAAAAGCTAGCCAGCCGCATCGACCGCACAGGCATCGTCTATGACCGCGAAGCCTTCAAGACGCTCGTGGACATGGTATTCAGCACACGCTTCCCTGAGGGCACCACCTACGAGGAGCTAGGAGAGCTCTTGGCGCTGATCGGAAGGGTGTTCTAGATGCGCATCCTCACCTATGTCTTCGAAACCGAGCTGGCCTTCAGCGAACCGGTGCGCCGTCATAGCTTCGTGCTGCGCTGCCTGCCGAAGTCCACGAACACTCAAACGGTCATGGAGTCACAGGTGTTCACGTTCCCGCGCATTCCCTTGAATGGCCAGGTGGACGGGTTCGGCAACCGCATCACGCTGGGCTATTGCCCCGACAAGCACACGCGCTTCAACTTCTACGCCACAGGGCAGGCCATGGTTTCGAACGACTTCGCTGGCAAGACGCCAGCGCATCCCGTGTTCCTGCAGCCCTCCAAGCTCACGCATCCTGATGAGGCCATCATGGCCATGGCAACAAAGCTGGCTGGAGATCCCACATGCCCGCCCGAAGAATCCACCGCCATCTGGGACACGGCCTGCCGTCTCTCTCATGGCGTCTTCGAAGCATTCACCTACGAACCAGGAGCCACGAACATACAGACCATGGCCGCCGAGGCCCTCGCGCTCGGTCGTGGCGTCTGCCAAGACTATGCGCATGTGCTGATCGCGCTCTGTCGCGCCTGCGGCATACCTGCGCGCTATGTGACGGGGCTCATGATCGGCGAGGGAGCTACGCACGCGTGGGTAGAGGTGCATGACGGCGTCCGCTGGCGCGGGCTGGATCCGACGAACGACCGCATCGTGGATGATCAGTATCTGCTCTTCGCCACCGGACGCGACTTCGAAGACTGTCCTATCGAACGAGGTGTGTTCCTAGGCAACGCCTCCCAGGTACAGAAGGTCACCGCCACGCTCTCCGACAACGCCTGACGGGGACGGAGCGTATCACGGGGACGGAGGAGGGCTGTATCAGGGGGACGGAGGAGTGAGACATCCTGCGGATGTCTCACTCCTCCGTC
>CANODU010000086.1 GCA_947565185.1 uncultured Eggerthellaceae bacterium
TGTAATTCGCATTTGCTGTAGCATAGGCCATCATCAGGTCATTCACTTTGAGTTTAGACAAACCCAATGCCTTGCGATAGGTTTCGTTGAAATCCAATAGATACTCAAGCGAACGTTTGACATTATGAAGATCCGTTGCATCTGCACTATCTCCAGCTTTGGTATAAGACGCATATGTGCAATTGAGTATGGCGTTCTTTGCATTCGTGGAACCACGAGAATCGAACCAATCGAGAATGGTCTTATCTGATGAGACGTTTGAATTCGATTGTGCTGCAGCAAGAGCAGGAGTGGCCTGAAGCGTCTCCTCCCCCATTATGCCGGGAGCATCTTCGGGTGCAGACACTTCGGCAAATGCCTTTCCTGAAAACGGCATACCAAACAGCAGCACGGTCATCAGAACCATGCCGAAGATCTTAGCCCAGTATTTCTTCTTCGTATCAGTCACAAGCCAAAGCCTTTCTTTGGAACGCAGCCGCACGTTGCCGAGCGCCACAAGCACGGACACCTTGCGTGCATCCGTAGCGGAAGTCGTCCGCGAAGCGGCGGCTTACGATGTTGCGAGCACGTTCGGGTTGCATGTCCTCGTAGCGGAAGTCGTCACGCGATAGCGTGCGGCTTACGTTGCTGCAGCCCCATGCGGGCTGCGGCGATCGTAAGCTTTCGCGCGGGATGTCCTGCCGGACGCCCCGCGCTGCGCTTCCGCTACGATGTCTGTTGACGCACCTCACTTGCAGCCGTACCAACCGATGTTCTCGTATTGCCAGCCAAGGCTCACCAGGTTGTCGCGCTCAGCGTCATTGGTGGTGTAGTGGTGGCTACCGGAGTTGTTGGTGGCGGCAGACGGATCCACGTGTGGATTGAAGAGGCGATGCAGCCCCACGCCCTTTGCGTCATCGGAATACCAGCCGATGCCCTCATAGCTCCATCCTGCACGTACCAGCATGTCTCGCTCTGCCACATCAGGGGTGTAATGATGGTCGGTACCGGAATAGAGACGATAGACCGGCGTCTTAGAGGTGACAGGGGCTGTCCAAGCCACGCCCTCCTGATTCCAGCCAGCCGCTCCCACGCTCTCATACTCTCCTGCGTCAGCCGTGTAGAAGTGCTCACCGGAGTTCGGGTTGTAGAGGCGGTACATGACCTTGATCGTAGCAGCCCCTATCTTGGTATAGGTATCCGCAATTCCTTTGCGATCAGCAGAGATCTGAGCTGAGGTGTACCATCCACCATCCTTCGTGGAATGCCAAGCGGAAGTACCTCCCACAATTGCATCCGACAATGCAATGCCCATCATCGTTTTAGGGCCAACCGTGACAGAAGCGAGCCTTGGACATTCAAGGAACATGCCGTAAGCATCTGTTACCTTCGATGTATCAAAACTTGAAAGGTCAAGGGAAGCGAGCGAATCACAGTTCATGAACATGTGCCGCATGCTCGTCACATTCGATGTGTTGAAGCTGGAAAGATCCAACGAAGAAAGAGCGCTGCATCCGGCGAACATCCCCCACATATTCGTCACGTTCGATGTGTTGAGGTTAGAAACATCCAACGAAGCGAGGGCCTCACATGCATCGAACATATTGGACATGTTCGTCACATTGGATGTATCAAGACCAGATAGGTCTACTTCCTTCATGTATGAGGATACTCCAGAGAATAAAAAGCTTACCGAAGAAGGCGCGATGACTTTATTCAAACCATTTGATTGGAAGACGACCTTCTTGATGGATGCACCATGACTGCTCCAAGGCAGCACCCTTCCATAATTGACGCCTATGCCCGGATGCACCGTAAGCACACCATCATCTGAGATATCCCAAGAGCAAGTGCCCCACGTGCCATTTGTCACAGCTCCTGCTGAGACCTGCATGTTTGAATCGCCCGCAGACGCTTCGGTAGCATCATCTGTATCCGCGAACGCGAATGCAGGAAGAGCGAACGCCGCCAACACACCCGCGAACAACAAAACAAGGAATCTCTTCATAGGTATCTCCCCTGAATATGGGCTGCCTTCTTGGCAGAAACGCAGCCTAACCGTAATGCAGAGAGTACACCCCTTCGCGGTATCTTGTCAATTTGGCAACAGTCTCACTTTATCGATCATGACAACGAAACGCCCTTTCATAACAAGGGCTATTTGCACAGCGACAGCTTGCGATGCCGCAGGTATATTCGACTTGCATGCGTTCGTAGCGGAAGTGACTACGCGATAGCGTGCGGCTTACGATCCTGCAGTCCCATGCGGGTTGCGGCGATCGTAAGCTTTCGCGCGGGACGTCCTGCCGGACGCCCCGCGCTGCACTTCCGCTACGATGTTCGTTAGCACATATCACTTGCAGCCGTACCAGCCGATGTTCTCATACTTCCAGCCTAGCCGAACCAGGTTGTCGCGCTCAGCTGCATTAGTGGTGTAGTGGTGGCTACCGGAGTTGTTGGTGGCGGCGGACGGGTCTACGTGCGGGTTGAAGAGGCGGTGCAGCCCCGCTCCCTTTGCGTCATCAGAATACCAGCCGATGCCTTCATAGCTCCATCCTGCACGTACCAGCATGTCTCGCTCAGCTGCGTCAGGCGTGTAATGATGATCCGTTCCTGAATACAGGCGATAAACAGGTGTTTTGGACTTCGCAGGTGCTATCCATTCTTTGCCCTCTTTATTCCATCCAGCAGCTCCTACGCTGTCGTATTCAGACTTGCTACCTGTGTAGAAATGCTCACCTGAATGTGGATTGTAAAGACGATACATCGTATGGACAGACTGCACAGAGAACGTATAGACGCCTGCATTGTTGCTGATGTTCGACGGCTTCAACATAATATAGTACGTTCCCGGATTTAAAACATTGCTGGTGTCAGAGAAGGAGCCGCTACCAGCATTGCTGTTGTACACTCCAATGAAC
>CANODU010000087.1 GCA_947565185.1 uncultured Eggerthellaceae bacterium
GCTTGGATGAATCAATGGCGTAGCGCCTGTCATGACCAGGCCTATCCTTCACCCAATCGAAATCATCCGGCTGCTTGCCCATACGCTCAAGGATGGCGCGCAGAACATCGATGTTATTCCGTTCCCCATCAGCCCCGATCAGATAGGTCTCACCAGCACGCCCTTGAGTGAGGATAGCCCACACGGCACTGGAATGATCTTCCGTATGGATCCAGTCCCGCACGTTCTTGCCGTCCCCATAGAGCTTCGGCCGAATGCCGCAGAGGATGTTCGTGATCTGTCGGGGAATGAACTTCTCAATGTGCTGGCGGGGCCCGTAGTTGTTAGAGCAATTGGATATGGTGGCATTCACGCCATAGGTCCTATGCCATGCCCGCACCAACATATCAGAGGAGGCTTTCGTGGAGCTATAGGGGCTTGAGGGATGATAGGGCGTCTCTTCCGTGAACCGCGCTGGGTCATCTAAAGCAAGATCCCCGTAAACCTCATCCGTTGAGATGTGATGGAAGCGCGTCCCGTGCTTGCGCGCCGCCTCCAGCAACCGATAAGTGCCTTCCACATTGGTGCGCACGAAGGGCTCAGGATCGGCAATGGAGTTGTCATTGTGGGATTCAGCAGCGAAGTGCACGATAACATCTGCGTTCGGGACCAGCTTTTCTAGAAGCTTCGCATCACAGATGTCCCCATGAACGAAGGTCATTCGGCCATCAGGGATGCCCGCAAGGTTCTCTTTATTGCCAGCATAGGTCAGCGCGTCAAGCACCGTCACATGCACGTCAGGCTGATTGTCAACCACCCAATGCACGAAGTTGCTGCCGATGAATCCCGCACCACCAGTCACGATGATATGGTGCGGCTTGAATGTATCCGCCATGGAACTAGCCCTCCAATGTTGGTAGATTCTTCAAATATGCTGAAAGCGCATCTTGCCACAGGCGCATCTGGTTGCCCATAGTGTCCTCCAAATGCTTATTGCGGAGAGACGAGAAGGCGGGTCTAGCAGCGCTTTCAGGGTGCGTCGCCTTGTATTCGGCGCTCGTGCAACGCTTTACGGCACAGTCGCTTCCCCCAAGCACTACTTCAGCGAAGTCTGCCCAGGAGCACGTACCTTCATTGGTCACATGCCAGATACCGTAGTCATCAGAGAGGGCTATCTTCAATAGCTCATAAGCCAGGTCATTAGCGCTGGTAGGATTGCCCAGCTGGTCATCCACCACCGTAACCTCATCATGATTCTCAGCAAGCCGGAGCATCGTCTTTACAAAGTTATTGCCCGCATAGCCATAGAGCCATGCCGTACGAACGATATGATGCTTTGGATTAGCTGCGGCCACTAAGCGCTCCCCCTCCAGCTTGCTGCGCCCATAAGCGCTTAAAGGAGCCGCGACGTCAGATTCCACACGCTCGCCCGACTCGGTGCCCGAGAACACATAATCTGTCGACATATGGATGATAGGGATGTCAGCCCAAGCCGATGCCTCTGCAAGATTCTCGGCACCTAAGGCATTCACCCGGTTCGCAAGATCCTCATTGGATTCACACCCGTCCACATTCGTCAGAGCGGCGCAGTTGATGATAAGGTCGAACCTACCTTCAGCCACGAAGCGCTCTACCGCCTTCGCATCAGTGATATCAAGTTGCGGCGTATCCGTATAGACGACCTCCGCCCCTTTGAACTGTTGCGGGATAGGGCCGATCTCCGCCCGCCCCGTTTCGAAGAGCCGCTGCAGCTCATTACCTAGCTGCCCCGAAGCCCCTGTGATCAGCACGCGCATCTTCAGTCCCACTTCTTGTTCGGAGCTATGCGTCCTTCAGCCACCTTCTTGAGGTGCTGACCATAGGTGCTCTTCCCATAGCGCACCGCAGCTGCCTCCAATTCGCCATGAGATATCCAGCCATTGTCATAGGCCACCTCTTCAATAACGGAAACGGAGAGATCCTGACTGCGCTCCACAGCGCGAACGAACTCTGATGCCTCGAAGAGACTCTCCATGGTGCCCGTATCCAGCCATGCATAGCCACGACCCAGCGTTACCACATTCAAAGAGCCATCATCCAGATACATCTGATTGAGGGTGGTTATCTCCAGCTCTCCCCTATCGGACGGCTTCACCTGCTTCGCCATCTGGCACACACGATCATCATAGAAGTAGAGACCCGTAACCGCATAGTTGCTCTTCGGCTGCTTCGGTTTCTCTTCAATAGAAACAGCGTTGAAATCCTCATCGAATTCCACCACACCGAAGCGCTCAGGATCATCCACGTAATAACCGAACACGGTAGCGCCGCCTTTAGTCTCTGCATCCTCCACTGCCCGACGCAAATGGCGAGAAAGACCATTGCCATAGAAGATGTTATCTCCCAGCACTAGCGCACAAGAGTCACCCGCAATGAAATCCTCCCCAATGATGAAGGCTTGAGCCAACCCATCCGGGGACGGCTGTTCGGCATACTGCAATGTGATGCCATATTGCGAACCATCACCCAGCAAACGTTCGAAATTCGGGAGATCCTGAGGAGTGGAGATGATCAGGATATCCCGAATACCCGCCTGCATGAGCACAGACAGCGGATAGTAGATCATGGGCTTGTCGTAAACCGGCAAAAGCTGCTTTGAGGTAACCGTTGTCAGTGGATACAGACGCGTTCCACTTCCCCCCGCCAGTATGATTCCCTTCACCAAAGCCTCCTGCTAAGATCGAAAAAGCTTCAAGCCGCCGCCCATGTCGCAAATGGCATGATCGTCAGAATATCATTTCTTGGAAACAGCCCAAAGAGAGCATTGCTTCTTTATTGATATACTGTAGCAAGAATCTGCAAGCAAAGACTATGGGATGATCTTGACGCCTGGTAGCCCCGAAATCAAAAGAGACTTCTTTGTCTTA
>CANODU010000088.1 GCA_947565185.1 uncultured Eggerthellaceae bacterium
GGACGCGTCGTGCTCGCAGACCTCTCGGCGTTCCTGTCGAGCCCGCTCTCGTGGAGCCCAAGGAGATACACCGATGTGCTCGACATGTCCTCGATGGATGCCGTCATCGGAACCACAGGACAAGTCTATGGAGACATCACCACAGGCGGCTTTGTGGGAGATGTGCGGGATGGCATCGAGGGACGCTCCGTCTGTTGGGCGATCAGGAAGAGGCCTGAGGATGCGCGGGGGACCTTGCTCATCTACCCCACGACCACAGAGTCGGTGCCGGCGGGAGATTTCGCATACCGCATGAGGGCATTCACGGAGGATGTGGTCGTGGATGCGTCTGGCAACATCGAAGCAGGCCCGGCGCCGTGGTCGGCTGTGGGAGATGCATCAGGTGCCAAGATAAACGACGACTATCAAGCAGCCAAGGTCTATGCCGGCGTCGTTGCAGGCACCTCTCTCCTCTCCCTCTTTGAAGGCGCCACCTCCGCTCAATCCATCGACCTCTCGAACATGGACTGGACGCACGTCACAGACATGAGCCGCCTCTTTGCCGGGGCGACGGCGCTCACATCCGTGCAAGATGAGGCACAAGGAGCTGACGGGCGGGGGGCAACGCCCTCTGCGGGGGACGACATAGCTGCCGGCGGGACGTATGTGCGCGCAACGGGTGCGACCTCGATCGCGTCGCTCGCCGATGGGGCATCAGGTGCGATGAGCCTCACGGTGGGAGATGCGGCCGACACCTGGCCGACGGCGGGAAGCGCCAACATGAGCCGCGCCTTTGCGGGGATGACGTCCCTTGCGAGCGCGTCAGTCACGGGATATGGCCCGGCCGCGGGGACGGATGGATCCTATCTGCTTGCATCCTCGGGTGCTGAGGGCGGCACGATCACCGTGGATCAAGTCCTCACGAACACAGACACGGGAGCTTCTGCTTCTGAGATGCTCGCATACGCGCGCTTTGCGCACGTCACCGTGACTGGCTCAGTTCTCGGCGAATCCACCAACGCAGCACGCGCCTTGGCAGATATGGGCGAGGCGCAAGATGTGACAGTGACTGGATCATTCACAGGCACAGGCACTGGCACCTCGCGCGCGCTCATGAATGCGGGCAACAGAAGCACGCGCAGCCTCGCTATCACGATCGACTCTTCGTTCACTGGTGGTGGCAACCAAGAGGCTTTCATGGAGGGAGCCTTCTCGGGTGAGAACCTCACCAGTGCCACCCTCACCGTGCGTGGCGGCGCATCAGGTGTCGCGCCCACCTCCATGAAGAGCTGGCTCAAGGGTGCCACTCATCTTTCAAGCGCAGATCTCACAGGCCTTTGGCCGGCATCGGCGAATATGGAGAGCGCTTTTGAAGACGTAGCAGGCATGACAGAAGTGGCGCAAGCGAGCTCGCACACTGCTGGACGCATGACGCTGCCTGCCGCCTGGAATCAGACGGCGGCTGTGAATAGGGCTCGGATGTTCGCAGGTTCGGGCTTTGCAAATGTTGCCCTTACCGGAATCTGCGATGCGCCAAGCTCAGACATCTCCGAGATGTTCGAAGGGTGCGCAAACCTCACATCCGTTGTCTTCAGTGGCACGCCACAGCGAAGCCTAGGGGGCATGCGTAGAACGTTTGCCGACTGTCCGCGCTTGAACACCATAGATCTCACCGGCATCTCAACAGTCGCCATCTTCGGGGATTCATCGACCCCAGGCGAGCAGTCATCGATGGAGGGTCTCTTCCAAGGAGCAGATCTCATCGCCACCAAGACAGGCGACGCTGTTACAGGCTTCGAATCCTACGAAGGTATAGAAGGGCAAACCCCTTCCGCCACTATCACCACGGGCGCTTCCATGACCAAGATCGTGATGGGCTTCTTCGGATCGCGCGCTACGGGCTCTTCTGAGCCGGACTATGTCATGGCAAAGTCAGTACGTGTGAACATTCCCGGCGGCCCTGACACTCCCACGAACCTCATGGCATGCCCTGCCTGGAATTACGGTGGCACTGAATACGCCTTCCATGGGCGGCTGTTCATCGAGAATCTCACCTACGTGAAGAGCGTCTGGGCAGCGCAAGGCTATGGCTCCTGCGTCGCCTATGACGAGAACACCGTCACAAACTCCATCGGGGATACGGGCAAGCAATTCGGACGTACCTCCGCTTTCGGCTATGTGGGCAACAACGGGGAGAACGGCATAGCCGGCGACTCCGTTGCATGGAACATCCGCATCAACGATGACGGCGTGGGGACGCTTTGCATCTTCCCCAATACCAAGAGCGCAGATAAGTCCGCAACGATGCAGAACTTCGGTTCGAACGAACTGAAGGCGCCTTGGGCAGGCATCATCTCCGCTGGTGAGGGCATCGGTTATTCCCAGCAGTTCAGCCAGGTGAAGGTATTTCCCGGCGTGATATCGGGTTCAGATCTCATCAATGCCTTCCGGGGCTGCACAAAGCTTGAAAATGTTGATCTTACCGGCCTCAAGCTCAACCCGAACGCCTCGCAAACGCGGAAGTTTACGAGTATGTTCGAACGCTGCGAGAGTATTCCTTCGGTCACCATGACCCCTGACGTTGAGATCACGAGTGCAGATGCTACGACCGTGCCTGCAGGCCTTACCATGAACACAGGCCCTAATGGCACCATTCCACCAGACGCCAAGAACGTTTGGCTGAACTACACGTTCACTGCCTGCACAGGCATCAAAACGGTGACCATCAAAGGCCTTGCGAGCAGCACTGATTCCAATGAAGTTGGCTGCAACTCCATGTTCACTGCCTGTACGCAAATCGAGACCGCGCTTGTAGAGGATTCATTCCGAGGACCTGGAGGAGATTCAAACTCTATGTTCTTGGGCGCATCCACCCATGTATCCCTTGACG
>CANODU010000089.1 GCA_947565185.1 uncultured Eggerthellaceae bacterium
GCTGGGTTGTAATCACGGGCGAATGCCTCGGGATAATCCTTGATCCAGCCATCCATCTCCGAATCGGCCACCTTTGCAGCTTCTACGAGGTATCCGGTGACAGCGAAGCCCTTGCAGTGCTTGGAGACTTGGTTGGCAGGGCTGATCAGATTGATAGCACCTCCGCGATCCAGATGCGGTGCTATGGGATCTACGCGGCTGCCCTTGTTCACCATGACCGCACCGGGGATGATGCGCTCGGAAACTCGTGCACCGAAGAGAACCGTGCCCCGATCGTTGAAGAGCTTCACGATATCGCCATCCTTGATGCCGCGTTTCTGGGCATCAGACGGGTTGATCCACATCGGCTCATAGAGATAGCCATCTTTGCCGCGCACCTTCACGGTTTCGATCTCGCGGAACCACTTGATGTCGTCGCCCTGCACATGCACGCGATACTTGGCGGGATTTGCAACGACAAGAAGCGGGTAGTCCTTGCAGCGCTCTCCCCATAAGCTCTCGTCATGGGTCCATCCCTCAGAGGCCGGGCCGCCAATGAGCCACTTCGCCAGGGGCTGGCGCTCCTTGTCATCCGGGAAGTTCTCGGCCAGCGCCTCCGACCAGAACTCGAGTTTGCCGGACGGCGTGTCAAGCGGCCAGTTCTCAGGGTCGTTGTAGAAGCCCGTCATGCCCGGGGAGTCGTCCGCCCAATCGGGGGCCAGCTTGGGCATGTAGAAGCCGCGCTCATTGAACTCTTCCCAGGTGATCTCCTCGCGCAAGCGGCTCTGTTCGAAACCATATTGGATCCACTCGTCATCTGACATGCCCATGGATATCTCTTCCGCAACACCGAAGCGCTCACCGATCTTGCAGGCGATCTCATAGTCAGAAAGCGATTCGCCCACATGCTCCACCGCAGCCGGCGCCAAAGCCGTGAAGCGGCGGGAGACCATCTGCGAGGCTCCCATGGTGTCATTATCCTCAAGGCAAGTGGTCACAGGCAGGATCAAGTCAGCGAAGAGAGAGTCGTTCTCAAGCCACTGATGATTGGTGATGAAACACTCCACTTCGTTGGTACGGATGGCATCCTGGAAGTTGAATCCGCCGTCCCAGCAGTTCATGTTGCAGGGCTTCTCGGACCACAGAAGATGGAACTGGCAGCCGCCTTCTGGCGTAGGATAGTTGAACTCTTCGAACTGCTCAGATGTCTCAACGTAGACGATTGCGGGGCTTCCCCACCAGGTAGCAGTGCCTTTCTGCAACGCCTCCGCCACCATGGTGCGCGGGATGGACTGCGGATTGGGATAGAACATGCGGCACTTGTTATTGGATGTGAAGGGAGCCGTCACCGAACGGGAGATGTTCTCGCGAGCGATGGTGGTCGCGTTCATATGAAGCATCTGGACGCCAGGCTTGCCCAGACCCTGCATGGCCAGAAGGTAGGCTGCCGTACGTCCTGGCTCGTGGCTGTAGGGACCCTTGATGGAACCGGAGCTGAAGTGCCCGTGGCTCGTACGCTGGCCGAAGAGCTTGCGTGCGTAGGCCTTGATGGTATATTCCGGCACACCGCAGCGCTCAGCTGCCCACGCGGCATCCTTCACCACGCCGTCTTCCTTGCCCATGACATAATCTACTAGCTTGTCGAAATAGACTGTGTGGGTCTCCACGTAGTCCTTGTCGTAGAGATCCTTCGTGATGGCTTCATGGATGAGCCCGAAGTGAAGCGCCGAGTCCGTATTCGGAAGGACGGGGATCCACTTGTAATCATGGCAGACTGCAGTGTAATTGCAGAATGGGTCCACTACCACTACTTCCTTGCCGATCTCATCCCAAAAGCGGAGCACGGTGGAAAGAAAGAGAGAGCTGTAGTTCTGCGTGGTTTCCCAGTCGCCCGCATCGAATACGATCATGTCAGCATTCTCGGTCACATCCTTCACAACGTTATAGGCGTTGTAACCGGTCTGCGCTGGCGCACACATGCCCAAGCCCTTATTGGAGCCGGAGCCCCATACGTGCTTAGCACCCCAGTACCAACCTTCGACAGAGTCAGGAGTGCGCGTCTCGCGCGTATAGCCCGCAATCTTGCTCATGAGCGTCGCATGCATGCCGCCACCCGCATGTAGGTCCTTGGATTCACGGTGGCCGTCTTCGCCTATGCACAGAACGCTATACTGACCGTACTTCTCCACCACGCGCTTGATCTCGGCTTCGATGATGTCGATGGCCTCATCCCAACTGATGCGCTTGAACTTGGACTTGCCACGGTTGGCTGCGTTGATCTTCGCGGGGTCGCCACCCGGCTCCCAATCAACGCGCTTCAGGGGGAACCTCACACGGTTCTTGGAGTAAACGCGGTTCTTGTAGGCAAGCGCGAACCAGTTCGGACGCTGCTTCATATCCGGCTTCAGTGTCTTGCCGCCAGCCTTGATCTCCCACGTCGCATCCGCCATCTCTTCTTCGGTGTAGACGGTATCCAGGTGAAGCGGACGTATACGGACGATCTTTCCATCCTTGGTATCCACAGCTGCCAGCTCGCCGCCTGTACCCCCGCATGCGATGCTCTGGAACGTGGTTACCTCCGGGCCGCCTGAGACGCTGCTCAGGGCTTCTTTGGTGCTCGCACCTTCCATCCTTCTCTCCTCTCTATGGAAACGAATGGTCCCGGCCAACAGAGCCGGAATATGGTTTAGATTAGGTGCGGCTCAACAGGAATCACAGAGGCCAACCAATACGTTTTGGAGCCACTGTCTGACAGTTCCGATGAATTGTCGGGTTAAAGAAGCAAAACGAATCGACTGTATTTACGGACGAACAATCGGTATGGG
>CANODU010000090.1 GCA_947565185.1 uncultured Eggerthellaceae bacterium
GGTTGATAGCGTCTCTGTCGAGCCCTTCCAAAACGAAGTGTATGTCGGCGTGGGGAAGCGTGCTGACATGCCCTATGGCGCTTTCCAGATGAATGGGAAGTCGACGGTGTTCAATCGCTATTATGGCATGATGCAGCTGCCGTGGGCTTCTGACAACAGCAATATCGCTGCCGCAGTTGGGCCTTATGCCGTTGGGAAGAGCGTGGGAGAGACGACCTTCCGCTTGGGGATAGGTGGCGAACCGCATGATGTTCGCGTTGTTGTCAAGGCCAATGATGTCGTGGGTATGAACAGGATGTATAATCCGAATTCGGGAGAGCATTTCTATACTGCTAGCGCATACGAAGTGTGCCATCTGGCGGCAGTTGGCTGGAATTATGAAGGAACGGGTTGGGTTGGATCTCGGTCATCGAATGCGCCGGTATACCGCTTGTATTCTGGGACAGACCACCACTACACCCTGGATGCCAATGAGAAAGCTCATCTTGTGAGCGTTGGCTGGTCTGACGAGGGCATCGGTTGGTATTCGGATGACGCAAAGGGCGTGCCGCTGTATCGGCAGTTCAACCCCAACGTTCAGCCTTCTGCGCCTCAGAACAATTCAGGATCCCATAACTACACGACGAGCAAAGGCGAGAACGATAAGCTGGTGAGCCTTGGCTGGCGGGAGGAAGGAATCGGTTGGTATGGATGCAAGTAGGAATCGCCTTTGGACTCGTTGCGCTGAAGGTGGGTCCATGCACAAGCAGGCCCTTGCCTCCGTTGCTTTTGCAGCTGTTCTGGCATTGAGCCTTTCGGGAACGGCCTTCGCTGAAGAGGGTGATTCATCAGACCTTTCAGTGAAGGAAGCGTCCGTGCTTGCGCCAGCGGTTGACAGTGCGAGCGAGGCTGGAGCACCTGATCTTTCGGATGGAGCGAACGCCGTCTCTCCAGAGGAATCTGTGCCGCCCGTTGACGGCATCTACGAAGACGGCGCATCGGATCTTCCGGACGTGCCCGGTGTGGATTCGCCTGCGGCAGACGTGTCCGATGTGGATGTGCCTAATGCGGACCCAGAGCACCCTGGCGCGAGCGATGCAGAGGATGACGCCATCTCTTTTGTGCCAGAGGGAATGCCCGTCGTGTCAGCTCCGTCTGCTCCCAGATTAGAGCCTGAGATCCTGGTTCCTGCCCTTGCAGTCTCTGCCCCTCAAAGCGGTTGGTCCCAAGAAGGCGGCAAGACCTACTACTACGACAGGGGAAAGCGCGTCACAGGCTGGCTGATCACCCAAGTGGCCCCCGATGGTGCCCAAGGCATGCAGCGCTACTGGATGGGCAAAGACGGTGCCTTGACGCGCGGTCTCATTGATGCAGGCGGGGGTTGGTTCGCATACGGGACAAGGGATAAGGGATATGTGGTGCGCGGCGCCTACCGCGATCCGGTGACGGGATACTTCTACTTCGCAGATGGGGATGGGCGCCTGCTCACCCCTGGCTGGCATGTGACGGACGCCTTCGGGCAGGGTCTGCAGCGCTACTACATCGACGCCAAGGCCCACGCTGCCATCCCCGGCACCTCATCTGCAGGCTATCTCCACTTCACGAGGGGAGATGTGGGATATGTAGCCCGTGGCTACACCCCCACAGGGGATGGCACGGCATTCGTGGCCGACAACGACGGGCGCCTCCATCCCCAAGGTTGGGTCATCACCGATACCTTCGGGGATGGGCTGCAGAGGTACTACGTGGGCGCCCATGGCAAGACCACCACAGGCCTCATCGATGCAGGGCGCGGCTCCTTCGCATTCGGGGTGCGCGACAAAGGATATGTGGTGCGCGGCGCCTATCGCGATCCTGTGACCGGCAACTTCTACTTCGCGGACAACGACGGGCGCTTGCTCACCCCTGGCTGGCATGTGACGGACAACTTCGGGCAGGGCTTGCAGCGCTACTACATAGACGCTAAGGCGCACGGGGCGGTGCCTGGTCTCAAGTCATCTCCTTGGCGTTTCTTCGTACGCGGGGATACGGGGTATGTGGCTCGTGGCAAGGTGGACACGGGCGAAGGTGCGTTCCTTGCAAGCAACGACGGTGTGCTGGAAAAGGAAGGGTGGCTTGTGACAGCTGCCTATGATGGGCATCTTGAGCGATACTGGGTGACGGCGATCGGAAAGACGCCCTTCGGACATTTCCGTCAGGGAGGGAAGGCGTATTACGCCCTTCCGGGCCTTGGATATGTGGTGCGTGGCAAACATGCCATATCCTCAGGCAGCGAAAGGCAGTTCGTGCTCGCTGATGGCGATGGCGTCATGGAGGATAGGGAAGGTTGGCTCATCACTGATAGATACGATGGCCGCCTTGAGCGCTATCGGTTGGATGATGGCGTGGTCAAGGGCTTCTATGGTGCTCGCATAGGGTTGTTCCGCTTAGGAGAGCACGACTACTATGGCCGCGATGACCAGGGTTTCGTAGTGCGGGGGTTGCATCGTGCTGCCGATGGAAGATGGTATCAGGGAAACAATGAGGGGCAGCTTCAGCCTTTGCCTGCTGAATGGATGGATATGTACATGCTCGCTCAGGAGTTCCATAGCCCAACGGATTGGTTGATCCTCGTTGATACGAATGATCCCCGTGTGGGCATCTATCACTATAACTACGAGCGTGGTGGTTGGGATGTTTCCCAAGAATGGCTCTGCACGGTTGGTGGCTGGGGTTCTCCTACGGTTACCGGTACGTTCTACATCCAAGACAGCGGGTATGCTTTCGGGCATGGGTACACGTGCTATTACTG
>CANODU010000091.1 GCA_947565185.1 uncultured Eggerthellaceae bacterium
GTCCCATGCTCTTCCAGGGGATGTTAGGAAACTGAGCGATCTGCTCGATGAACAGGTCCTCCGACATGCCGCAGTAGACGAATTCGATATCTGCGGCGTCCATCTTGGATGAGGAGATGAGGCGTTCAAGCGTCAGCAGCAGAGGAGTGAGATCGCTGACGGAATCGCCATTGCGATAGAGCGTGCCTGTGTATGTGATCAGGAACTTGTCTGTTCGGATGCGCTTTCGGCAGGCTGACTCCTCGGGATCGAAGCCGTTGGGAAGGACCAGGGTGTTGGTCTTTGTGGGCAGAAAGAGGTTGTCAAGCGTCGGTTGGGAGACCGCTGTGATGCAGTTTGCCGATGCTGTGACGCGAGAAGCGAACTCCCTATTAGATGCCGTGCTGGTGTCAGATGAATAGACGAGTGCGTCGCGATAGTCCGCGATCCAGACTATACGGGGATTCCGCTGCTGGATCCGATTTGCGATGAGATGCGTCCATTTTGGGCTGAATGAGGAGATGATGACGTCATATCGGTTCCAGTCGATCTGCTCTTTCAAGGCATTGCGAACCATCGTCTTTTCACGAAGCTTCAAGAAGAGGGGATAGATGCTGTTGATGATGGTAGTGGATGCCTTGGGACTGCGATGGGTCTTTGGTAATGCAACGTTTGTCTGTGATGGGCGCTCTTTCTGGTGCATGCGGTCCCAGAGCGCATTTCGTACGAGGTTCGTTCCCTTGACGATGGCTCCGTCTTTGAAGGTGTGGACCGTGTCGAACCATGTGAGGTCGGCGGAGAGGGTCTTGTCGAAGGCGCTCCTGGTGGCAAGCAGCCCTGAGGAATGGAAATCCTTCTCATTGGTGAGGATGTCCACAGTGCAGTCATGGTCTTTCGCAAGGTATTTTCCCAGCTTGGTCCAACGAATAGAGGCAACTGCATTGCAGGGAGCGATGAATTCGGAGATGATCAGGATATTCATGGGGCTCTTTCCCTAGCGCGTCTGGCCTTCCGGGGGCATCTTGATGGAGGTGATGGCGTGAATATAGCACGCCATGGAGATGAGGGAAGTGGCCGTCATGGTGATTATGTAGGTGAGCGCTGCCCCCTCCATCCCGAAGGGTGGGATGAGCAGGATGCTGGCACATATGTTGACGATGATGGTGATGATGCCCACGCAGGTGTTCGTCAAGAGCTTCCTCTGGGTGACGAGGAGGTTGCCGGCAGGTTTGCCGAAAGCAGCTGAGATGAAGAAGCCTATCAGCAACATGCGCATGATGGGCACGATATCCAGGTACTGCGCTCCGAACAGCAGCCAGACGATCGGCTCGGCGAGAAGACCGCAGAGCAGAGCGATCGTGCCCATCATGAGAGTGCTTGCCACTGTCAGCTTCGCATAGCCTCTGATCGTCCAGCGCCGGTCGTCCTTGTGTCGGGCGAAGTAGGGATAGGCGTAGGTCATCAGCATTCCTGGCACGAAGAGGAGGCCGAAGGGGATGAGCGTTGCCACTTGGTAGCTGGCTACCATGGATTCGCTTGCAATGAACTGGCCGATGAAGAACGTCCCCGTCAGTGCCAATACTTGGCTCAAGCCATTGTTGAGAGCCGAAAGGCCCGAGACGCCCCAGAAATCCTTCTTTTCGTCAGCGGACAGTCCATGGGTGCACGTTGACCTGAAGGGAAACTTGAGACACAGCAGAGCATAGGCGATCAGGTAGGAGGCTGTTTGCCCGATGATGAGACCGACGGCGCCGAAGAGGAGGGCTCCAGCTATGGTGAGGATGGTCATGAGAACAGACTGCACATTGGTGGCTAGGGCATACTCTCGGTTCATCAGCAGGACACGTAATCGCATGGTCTTGATATCGAAGAGCAGCATCGCCAATGGCAGCATGCAGTAGAGCATCAGCAACTGGTTGCTTCCGACTATCTCAAGCGGTACGAGTGCACCGGTCAGCAAGATCAAGATGCCGAGAACGATGTCTATCTTGAAGCCTGAGGCATAGGCATAGGCGTAGATGCAGTCAGCCTCTTGGGTCTTGGCGTACAGTTCGCTGCAGATCTGCAAGATGGCCGAAGGGATTCCCAGTCCATTGAACAGGATGAAGAAGCTGACGATGTTGTATGCATAGGCGTACACACCGTAGGCATCTTTTGTGAGAACGCGAACCAGCACGAAGCTCAGTATGATGCTGAGCACGCGGTTCAAAGTGCCCGCTCCGAATATATGGAAGAACCCCGTCTTGGACAGGCTTCTGAGCCACGAAACACCGTTGTTTTTCGGCGAGGAGGCTGCCATGGGGGCTATGCGCCTGCTGCCTCACGTCCAAGATAGGCGCGCAAGCGATTCGCTACCTCTTGTTGATCAGCGCTGCTCATGTAAGGCCCGATGGGCAAGCTGAGGACGCATGCGCACAGTCGTTCGGTCGTGGTGCAGCTTCCGGGATGGAGGCATGCACCTTTGAAGGCTCGCTGTTCATGCATCGGCTTCGGGTAATACACCATCGTCGGTACGCCCTGCGCGCGAAGCTCTTGCTGCAGGGTGTCTCTATCGATCCTCGCAGGAAGCTGAATGGTGTATTGTGCCCAAGAGCTTGTAGAGTCTGATGGCGCGATAGGCAATGTGATGCCTTCCCATTCTGCGATAGGTTTGAGGATCTCTTGATAGCGTGACGCTGCGTCTTGGACAGAGGAAAGCTCGTGGTCTTCGAATGCCTGCAGCTTCACTCTGAGAATAGCTGCTTGGATGGCGTCAAGCCTGCTGTTCATGCCGGTGCGCAC
>CANODU010000092.1 GCA_947565185.1 uncultured Eggerthellaceae bacterium
GAACGCGATTGAAAGATGTTTCCTCCCGCGGTTCTCTTCTTTCCTCCTCATAGGACTCCCCTTACGTGCCTCAGTTCTCTTGCAAGGCGCCTCCCGCGCCTTCGATAGTGAAGATAGTTGCTCATTATTATATGAGATTGGAACTTTTTGTTCAATCTTCTTGACAACTCGCAAATTCTCTGAAACAGCTACCGATATTAATTGCTCTGACTTGCGACTCCTTTCGTTAAAGAGGTGCAATGTCTGCACGGTTTTCGGAAGGCAGAACTAAAGTTCTGCACTACGAAGTTCTGCACTACGTAGTTCTGAGCTGCGAAGAGGTGTCGCAAAGCAACACTGACAGATGCGAATAGGCAGCAGGGGACTATCGCAGGGACGAAATGAAAGCGGTTCGACACGACGGCACGTAAAGACATTCGGAGGATTTCCGGGTATCCTACCATGCATGACTGCTCTGTCACGTCGCATACCTGAACCAGCGGTGCTTGCGCTGTTCGCAGCGCTCATCTTGCTGACGTTCACCAGCGTGGGGGTGACCACGCTGATCTCCTTGCTGGGCATCCTGCTGTGCCTGGTGGGCATCACTCAGCGCACCGCGCGCATCGACTGGTGGATATTGGTGCCGCTGGCTGTCTATGTGGTGATGAACATGGTGTCCTCGTATATGACATACCAGAGCATCGCCATCGGCTACGGCCCCGTGCAACTGGTCTGGGTGACCATCTACATCCTCTCTTGCTGCTTGAGCGCGAAGGGTACATCCCTGTTGCGCGCTCTCTGCGTTCTGTGGGCCGCCGTCGTGGCCGTCATCGGCATCGTCGCATTCGCCGCATCTTCCTTCTTCGTGAGCGTAACGCGCCTGGAATACGTGCTGGGCACGCCGAACAGCCTTGGCATCTTCATGGTGCTCGGCTGGTTCGCCCTGACTAGCTGTCGCTTGGATGAGAGCGCCTCGGGCAGGCTGAACGCCCTGCTCCCTCATCTGGAACCGCTCATCCTGGCCGCATTGGCCCTCACCCTTTCCATGGGAAGCATGGCATCATTGGTGGTGGGCATCATCGTCATGATGGCCGGTCGCAAGCGTGGACGCACCTGGCGCCAGGTGTGCCATGAGGCCGCAATCACGCTGGCGAAAGTGGTGCTGGGCATCGGCGTTGGTCTGTTGATGTACCTGGCAGCTGAGCGTGCGGAAGCGCCGGTGCTCTGTGTGATCCTGGTTGTGTATCTGGCCTTGATGGCCATCCTGTGGCCCCGCTTCGAGCGCTTCTTGAGCAAGAGCCGCGCTGCATCCCTGCTCCTCTTGCTGGCAGGCATCCTCTGCGCCATCCTGGCACTGGTGATGCGCCCTGGTTCCGTATTCACCTTCGCCGAGCGCCTGCAGATGATGGCGAACGGCATCGGCTACCTTGACGATAAGCCGCTCACGGGCGTGGGCCCCATGCAGTGGCGCCTGCTCAACATCGACGACGCGGACATCTATTACAGCACGAACCACATCCATAACGTCTTCATCCATGCAGGCGTGGAGTTCGGCATCATCGCCATGGTGGCGCTCATCGTGATAGCCGTGCGCTGCTTCGTGAAGCGCTATCGCCAGGCACAGCATGGTGAAGACGCTGCGTTCCTGTTCAACCTGCTGACCGATACTGGCTTCTTCTTCGTAGGCGTGACCAGCATGTTCATGCTCACCGCGAACGGCTCCGTCACACAAGCGAAGGAGTTGCCGCGTGTGGATACGGTAGTGCTGTTCGTTGCCCTGGGGATCCTGCACGCCTTCGCCCTGTTCTCCTATCTTTCGGTCAGGTGAGGGATATGGAGGAAGCGAAGATGCATGATGCAACGAACCGCGGGGAAGCGGTGCAGGCTGATGCGAACGAGGCGACGTCAGTAGAGCGCGAGCGCCACGAGCACCGGCTCATGTGGGCGCTGCTGGGAGCGTTCGTGGTTCTGGCGGCGCTGGTCATGGGTGCGTGGATGCTGGCGCGCGCGGGCATTCCTGCGAATGTGGGCGACCCCTTGGAGGGGGAGGCCAAGGCAGAGGCCATTGCGAACAACAGCCCGCTCACGGATTACGTGCATCTCACGCAGAATGCGGATTTCCCCCGGACAGATAACATCAAGAAGATCACCATCCACCACATGGCGGGCGACTTGACGCTGGAAGATGTGGGGGACAAGTTCGCACGCCGCGATTCGCAGGTATCTTCGAACTACGCCATCGATTCTGAGGGCCGGGTGGCCCTGTATGTGGAAGAGGCGAACCGCGCGTGGACGTCGAACAACCGCGCGAACGATGAGGAAGCCGTCACCATCGAGGTGGCCAATGACGAGCTCTACGATGATTGGCATGTGAGCGATGCGGCGTTCGATAAACTGGTGGAGCTGTGCGCGGACATCTGCAAGCGCAACGGGATAGAGCGGTTGGAGTTCAGTGAGGACGGGTCGGGCAATCTGAACTATCACCAGATGCTGGATTCTTCCACCGAATGCCCGGGCCCATATCTCATCGGCAAGATGGGCGAACTGGCAAGCCGCGTGAACGAGGTCTTGGCGAACGGATAGCGTGCAGCGCTTGGAGCGGAAGTCGTCCGCGAAGCGGCGGCTTACCGCTGCTGCAAGGGGGTCCGGGTTGAATGGCTTTTATGGGGGGCCTTCATGAGATGATGGGGGTGCTCCCCTTCTGGTCGCTTTCATGGGGGCACGGTACGCGTTCGCCTCGACGCGTCGTCGCCTCGAACTAA
>CANODU010000093.1 GCA_947565185.1 uncultured Eggerthellaceae bacterium
TCACTGATTGCGGCCAGGGCGGAACCGCGTCCGGCAACGGTGCGGACCTGTCGCACCTCTTCGCAGGCGCCTTCACGGTGGCACCGGCGGCTGACTCCAAGGTCGTGATCGCGAGCAGTGCGGACATGAAGAAGACCTCCGTCGCCAACGTAGAGGGCCTCATGTGGGCCGGAGGCGATGAGCCCAGCCTCATGCCCGCAGCAGACCTGCGCGGCCTCCCGCCCGTCGTGGCAGGGCCTGCCGGGTCCTTGAAGCGCCTCGTGTCCGACATGGATGCGATAAAGACCGTCTCCAACAAGCACGATGTGACGGAAGCTGAGCCTGCCGGCTCTGTCGCATCCGGTGAGGTGTGGCTCCCGTTCCAGTGGGATACGACGGGCGTGTTCGATGCGGCTTATATGATGGCTGACATGGACGGACTCACTACGCTCGATACCACCGACCTCGTGAAGAACCGCCAAGGGACGTCTCTCTTTGCGATGCTCGCTGAGTGCCCCGCGCTCGAAGAGGTCATCTTCGATGCGGGCGGCTATTCCGAGCCAGGCAAGCATGTGGGCGGCCGTGTGCTCGATGTCAATCCGGGTCGCGCGAACGACATGAGATCCATGTTCCAGAATGATGCCGTCTTGAACTACATCGACTTCTACGGGCTTGGTACGGTGGATCTGGGAGAAGCCACATCAGGAGATGCCAACGCAACAGGGCAAGCGAACATGTTCGCAGGTTGCATGAATCCATCTGAAGACAACCCCGGCATGGTGAAGGATCCCGCGAACCCCGGTTCCACGGGCGCCTTCAATGAGGAATCCGGCGCTCGGACCACTTGGGAGCAGCGAAAGGTCACGGGGCAAACCGGAGACATCGGCACGGGCGAGGAGAACAAATCCAAGCGTCCCGAGATCGTGCTCGGCCCCGCCTTCACGCAGGTCTTGAATGGCTTCGTCTGGGAGCGGGCGAGTGCGAGCGTGCCTCCCGCCTACATCTTGTTAGCCAACATGGATGTCTATGGGGGTCCGCAGACGGAGTCTGCCCTCATGACGCGCCCGCAGGTCGCCGGCATGACCGACCGCGCCTGGTCGTATAACGCATACGTCAACCTCGCAGACGATGACGCCTTCATGGCGAGGAGCGTGTGGGCTAAGCGCGAGTACATGAACATGAAGATGACCGGTGAGGTCACGAACGATGTGGCTCCCGGCACGAATGCCTTGGCTGGCGGCTACATCGGCCTTGACGGACGCTATGCAGGGGCGGTCTATGACGGCACGTCCGTCAAGTGGGAGGTCCTCTCACGCGTCGATGACGTGACGGGCAAGACCGTGGTCACCCTGCGCATATCTCCTGACGCGGGTCAATCCGGCGTCATGCGGGCCTTTGGGGCAGACTATGATTCAGCCGCTCCCTGGTCTGAGATCGGAAGTCGAGGAGATGTGGCATCGCTCATCGATCGCGTAGAGGTATCCGGTCAGATCACGTGCTCGGGAGACTTGACGAGCATGTTCCAGGGGCTTTCGAAGGCTGCGACCTTCGATCTCACGGGTCTCGTGATCGTGGCCGAGGACCCCGCCGAGACGAACAAGAACCCCGCGATCGGCGTGAAGTCCATGTCGGATATGTTCCGCGGCTGCAAGGGCGTGGGTGCCGTCATCACCTCCGGTGCTGAGGCACGGTTGCCTGAGGCCATCACCACATCCGGCGCCATCGCGACGCTTCCGGCCACGATGGCGACGCAATCACTCAAGCGTGCGACCTCCATGCTCGCGGATATGGATTCGCTCCAAGTGATCGACATCACGGGTCTTGGTGCCGGCGCGACCGAGCTTTCGCTCGATTCGTTCGCGGCAGGGAACTCGCTTTCGAAGGCAGGCTCTGTCGTGCGGCTCACTGAGGTGGCTACAGGCGCTGACGCGCGCCTGTCAAGCGCCTTCGCGAATGCGCGGGGGCTTGAGACCGTGGAGCTCACGAGAGTGGGCGGTGACCGCTTGAAGGCGCAGTCGGCCTTCGAGGGTTGCCATATGTTGAAGGATGTCTCCGCTACGACCTTCGGACGCGGCAACTCCAACTTGATGCGTGCGTTCGCGGACTGCGCGAATGGGTTCACAGGCCAAACGAAGGTGACCTACACCTTCACGGACACCGTCATCATGGGCGGGTGCACCTTCGATAGAGCCTTCGCGAACTCCTTCACGAATGCGAATGTCTCTCCTGAGTCCTCCGTCACCTTCGAGGCGAGGTCTGTGAACGGCCCTGTCGCTTCCGCGGTCGGCATCTTCGCACCGGATCCGGGGACCACCACCCCTTGCATGATGAAGAAGATCGACATGTCGGGATTCGCAGGCGTGGCCTCACAAGGTGGAAGCTCAGGAAGCGCAGCATACATGTTCGCGGGCAACGGGGCTGCGACCTCTGTTGGCTATGACTCAACGTCTGACATCATCCTCTCCCGCACGGCCAAGTGGGAAGGCGCGCTTTCGGTCGCGTCCATGTTCCAGGATTGTGAGAAGATCGCACGCGCCGAGCTCACGGACATCTGCAAGAACACCCATGGCGTGAACATGTATGGCATGTTCGAGGGGTGCTCATCCCTTGAGACCGTGACCTTGGGCGTGTCGGTTCCGGTATCGTGCGGCACAGCGGCAGAGGCTGCCAAGGCAGCAGAAAGAATAGGTTCCGCGAACGACATGCGCGCGATGTTCAAGGATTGTGAGAAGCTCACGGATGTGG
>CANODU010000094.1 GCA_947565185.1 uncultured Eggerthellaceae bacterium
ATACGGGCAATCCCATTGTGCCATCCTGTGTGGTGACCCTTGCGGGGAAGACCCTTGTCCAAGGGCGAGACTTCACAGTCAGATGCACATCCGGTAACGTCGACGTGGTGTGCAATGTGTTCACGCAGATAGAGGGCATTGGTGATTATGGTGGATCGAAGCAAGTGATGTTCGCTATAACCTCTGCTCCACTCACATCCATTTCATTGAGCCAGACGACCTACACCTATGATGGCACAAGCAAGAAACCAGATGTAACCGTTAAATTCGGCGACCGCGTCTTGACTAATGGCGTGGACTATTACATACCCACTCCCTATGATCTTGTTTCTGCAGGAGGCAAGATGCTTACTGCCTATGGGCGTGGGAACTTCGGTGGTCTGGTTTCAGCCAGATTCCAGATCAAACCAGCACAGATCACGTCCTTTGTCGTCGAGCCCGCAGAGCGCGTCTATAATGGTGGGCAACAACGGCCTACGTTCAAGGTCAAAGCAGGCGATCTCGCCCTTGTTGAGTGGAATGACTTCACAAGCACGTGTGTTCCCAATGACTATGTCAACGTGGGTACAAAGACGATAACGGTGCAAGCGGCGCGGAACTTCACGGGAACGTTGACCGCTACGTACACGATATTGCCTCAGGGGAGCACTATCGATCCCACGCCGGTCCCTTCACCCGATCCAACTCCTGCACCTACTCCTCAGCCTACGCCCACGCCCAAACCAACGCCAGGTGACGGGCCCTCTCAGTCTCAGGTGAAGACCCAGGCCATGTATCGCCTCTATAACCCGAACTCTGGTGAGCACTTCTATACGGCAAATGCAGGAGAACGAGACAATCTTGCAGGCATAGGCTGGGGATACGAAGGCGTTGCATGGAATGCGCCTGTGTCTGGCAAGCCAGTGTATCGTATGTACAACCCGAACGTGGGGGATCATCATTACACGCCTAATCTGGGGGAGCGGGACGCTCTGGTGGGCGTCGGCTGGAACTATGAGGGTATCTGCTGGTACACGCCCGCTGAGGGAGGAGCGCCGCTGTACCGCCTATACAATCCCAATGCAGTGACAGGCTCACACCACTACACCACCAGCGAAGCTGAGCGCGACAACCTGGTGCAGCTAGGCTGGAAGGATGAGGGCATCGGCTGGTACGGAATGTGAGAACAGAAAAGATGGGAAAGCGCTGAAGGGCAAAGGGTTCTAGGAGTCATCATGGCACAGAAGGCAAACAAAAAGACATCCATCGATCGGATGGCATGGCCGTATTGGAAGCGCATAGTTTCGCTTTTTGCGTCATGTGCTCTTGCATTCACGCTGGTGCCGCTTCCAGCTTATGGCCAGGCAACTGAAGAGCTGGCCGCTGCGGAAACGGTTGCTGTGGAAGAGGACGTGACGACGCCTGAGATGACTCCTGATGCAGACGAGACGGGAGATCTCTCTGCAGATGAAGGGCAAGCAAACGCACCTGAGGATGAAGGCTCAGAGGAGACGTCAGATGTCGTCCTGCCCGAGGAGGCTCCTGATCCTGCAGTTGATGGTGAGGATGAAGCTATCGCTCCCGAAGAGCCCGCAGAGGAGCTGGCAGAGACCGTCGTTGAGGCTGAGACGCAGGATGCTGCCGCAACCACGGCCACTGAAAAGATGTATCGCCTTTACAATCCGAACTCCGGCGAGCATTTCTATACGGCAAGCGCTGTTGAGAGGGAGGCAGTCAGAAGCGCTGGCTGGAATGATGAGGGTTATGCATGGACAGCGCCGGTGCGGTCGAATACGCCTGTGTTCCGTCTGTATTCAGGCACTGACCATCACTACACCACCAGCGCCGGCGAGCGCGACTCGCTCCAAAGCGTTGGATGGAGCTATGAGGGGATCGGCTGGTATTCGGATGATGCGAAGGGCATCCCGCTCTATAGGCAGTACAACCCCAATGTGGATCCCAATGCTCCCACCAACAACTCCGGTTCGCATAACTACACCACCAGCCTTGCAGAGCACAACAGCCTCGTGAGCATCGGCTGGCAGGGTGAGGGCATCGCATGGTATGGATGCAAGGCGGGGGTGCCTGCGCCTAAGCCAACGCCCAAGCCAGAGCCGGTGGAGGACGTGGTCGCAATCCCAGAATTCGACCTCTTCAGTGCCACCACGGATGAGATCACATTCTCGGTGGAGCCGGACTACAGCCACGCCGTCACCTATACCTTTGAGGTGTATGCTGACGCGGCCATGAAGAACAGGGTGAAGACCTCTTCTGGCTGCAATGAGCTCTACACTGCCGATGGGCTTACCCCAGACACGACCTATTTCGTGCGCGTGAAAGCAGTGGGGGGCAATAAGGAATCGAAGTGGACGACCCTTGCAAGATTCAGCACCAAGGGCAATATACCCACTGCCAACTCCTACACCATCAGATACAATCCCAACTTCTCAGGCGCATCCTATCCGGCTGTCACGCAGACAGCAGAGCGCAACTACTATGAGACCATCAAAGGGAATCCGTTCGTGCGCGACGGTTACTCCTTCGTATCCTGGAATACCAAGGCGGACGGAACCGGTACCGACTACTTCAGGAACGCTTTCATCTGGAACGTGGCGAACGTGGGCGTCTCATGCCAGATGGCATACAGATCAAGGGTTGCAC